>DAINSI010000182.1:0-1523 GCA_036741395.1 Candidatus Dormiibacterota bacterium | reverse complement strand
GCTCCGCCCAGTGCGGTCCCTGCTTCTTCGGCCTCCGCGCGATCGCCGACGCCTGCGAGCGGATCCAGTCCGGGCGCCCCCAGGCGGGCGAGCTGGAGCGCCTCCGGCGCTGGGTGGGCGAGATCCCGGGACGGGGCGCCTGCCATCACCCGGACGGCGCAACCGGCTTCCTCCGCTCGGCGCTGACCCGCTTCGGGGCCGACTTCGAATATCACCAGCCGCACCGGCGAATCGGGGCGCTGGTGTGAGCGACACGCTCGAGCTCGCGATCGACCCCACCCGCTGCGACGGCAGCCGGCTCTGCGCCGAGCTGCTGCCGGAGCGGATCCGGCTCGACGACTGGGGTTACCCGATCATCAGGCCTGGCGCGATCCCCGAAGCGCTGCTGGCCCACGCGCGGCGGGCGGTGGCCGGGTGTCCGCTGCTGGCCCTGAGCCTGCGCCCGGTCGAGGCGGCCAGACAGTGAAGATCACGTTCACGGTGGCTTCATCTACGACGGGCAGGATGCGGGGGCAGTGAGAAGGAACCTCTTCATCGCCGGCGGCGTCCTCGGGGCGCTGGTCGTGATCGGCCTGGTGGGCGGCTACGCGTACTACTTCACCGGCATCCGCAGCACGCCCAAACCGCTGGCTCTCAGCACGCCATCCCCAGCAGCGTCAGCCACAACGTCCCCCGCTACGACCGGGCTCGCCGGCGCCTGGACGGTTGGTTCCGGCTCCGTCGCCCGTTACCAGGTCAGCGAGAAGTTCGCGGGTCAGTCGACAAGTCACGATGCAGTGGCGGAGTCGTCCTCGGTCAGTGGTGGGCTTGCCGTGACCGGTTCCGCCGGTGCGCTGCAGGCGACGGGCATCAACGTCTCCGTTGACCTCGCTTCATTGCACAGCGTCGACACTGTGCTCGGCTTCAACGTCAGCCAACGGGATCGCATCGTGAGCCAATCGCTCTCCGTCCAGCAGTTCCCGCAGGCGACCTTCAGGGCCGACTCTTTCGCCATCCCAGCCACCCTGGAATCCGGCCAGACCGTGACCGTGAACGTTCCGGGGCAGCTGACGATTCACGGCGTTAGTCGCCCGGTGACGGCGACGATCGACACTCAGCTGAACGGCAGCTCGGTCCAGGCCAAGGGCACGATCGCGACCGCGATGACCGACTTCGGCATCTCTCCACCGCAGGTGGGAATCACCGTGGTCCAGCCACAGGTGACGATCACCTTCCTACTCAACCTGACCAGAGCCGCGTAGCGGCGCCGACGAGGGTCAGCCGGCTGCCACCGGGCTGCCGGCCGCCACGCAGGGATTGCTCAGCTTGCCGACCCCGCCGACCTCCGACTCCAGCAGGTCGCCGGGCTTGAGGAACTCCGGCGGCTGGCGGGCGAAGCCGACCCCTTCCGGCGTGCCGGTCGCGATCAGCATCCCGGGCAGCAGCGTCATGCCGATCGAGAGCCAGCGGATGATCTCGTCGACCGGGTAGATCATGTCGGCGGTCGTGGCGTCCTGCTTCACCTCGCCGTTGACGAGGCAGCG
>DAINSI010000181.1:0-1556 GCA_036741395.1 Candidatus Dormiibacterota bacterium | reverse complement strand
GCCCTACGAACTGACACGGTGGGCTCTTCTTGACCGCGCCCGGTGGGCGGCGATGAGGTCGACCTCGCGGCCCTTGAGTTCCCTGAGGCTCGTCCCCTCCATTGTCACGAAAGACACCTCGATTTGGGCACGGTGGCGCCGTTGGAGTTCCGCTAGACAGCCAGCCGCGGAGTGACCGACGTGGTGGGGGGGATGGGTGAGGCCGCGGCGAAGACCCCCAAGACGCGAGCGAAGGTTGAGGCTGATGCCGATGTAGGCCAGCCCTTCCAGGCCGGCGCAGCGGAGCCGGTAAATGCCCTGAACGGTGGGGATCGTGGCGCTAGTAGCCCCGTCGAGCAAGCGCCAGGTCGCCCAGTCATGGCTCTGCCAGCGATCGGACTGGGGGTTCTTCGAGGTGGACCCCTACTTCAGCAAGGTCCAGTGCATAGTGGTCGGCCAGGGCGGCGCGTCGGACCCCCGCGGCGACGGCGGGCGCCGCCCTCAGCCTCTGAGGCGGCGGGACTTGATAGTCGCGCTGGTCGATTTTCGGAAGCGATTATGGTAGGTTTAGACCGCGAATTTCTTTATTGGAGGTGCCTGACGTGCAGGGAACGACCCTTTTGATAGTCGTCCTGCTGGTGATCGTGGTGCTGGTAGTACTGGTCCTCGGGTTAGCTCGGAGAGGACGCACGCGCCGTCTGCCGGCCGAGAGCCGGGAGCGGTATGCCACGGCGTGGCAGGCGATTCGAATGCGATTCATCGACGATCCCCACGGCGCTGTCACTGAAGCTGACCAGCTGGTGGTCGCGCTGCTGCGTGAACAGGGCCAGGAGGTCGACGACGTCAAGCGGATACCGAGCAACCTAAGCAAGGCCCGCCAGTCCGCTCGGCTCGACCGCGGGGCAGGTGCGACGGAAGACCTGCGCACCGCGCTGCTTCATTACCAGGCGCTCGTCGACCGGGGTGTCGGCGAGTCCGCGCGCAAGGCGGCCGAAACCAGCCGCCGGGAGATTGCATCATGACCCACGAATACGACCGCAGCCCTGACCCGAAGGCCAGCGCCGGCCGCCAGACCGTTCGCCGGGCCGAGTCCGATCCGGAGCCCAACCGGGCGCCGACTGACGTTGCCGAGGACCCCTCAAACGACCCCGACACGCCGGCGCGTCACGAGATGGCGATGGAGAGGCCGGACGACCCGACTCCGATGAGGGACGAGCCGACGGCGAAGCCGCACATGCGCGGTGACGCCGAGGACACCTCCGGCATGGCCGAGTACCGGGCCCGCTTCGACGAGATCCAGGCCCAGTTCATCGAGGAGCCACGGCACGCGGTTCGCTCGGCGCAGTCGCTGGTGGAGGAAGCGGTCAACCGGATGATGGAAACCCTCCGCCAGACCGGAGCCGGCGACGGCGCCGACACCGAGGAGCTGCGGGTGGCCATGAAGCGCTACCGCGCCCTGCTGTACCAGGTGACCGAAACCGACTCGGCCGAGGCCCATCCACAGGTGCACGGGCCGGCCAGTTGAGTCTGCGAAGTCGTGGGGTGCCGGCGGTAGGGTGGGGCGATGACCACCTGCC
>DAINSI010000180.1:0-1559 GCA_036741395.1 Candidatus Dormiibacterota bacterium | reverse complement strand
CGCCAGCATGGACCCGGCCACCGTCGCGGCGAGCATCCACCTCTTCGCCTTGTGCATCTGGACCACCTCCCTTTCTGGAAGCTGCCCCGGTCTTTCCGAGGACTGCTCCACCTTGGCGCCCTCGCCTGCGAGCAGACTTCCAACCGGCTGGGAGGTTCGTGAAAGATGTTCGGGGACGAGGATCTGCCGAGGCACTCCCCCAAGGATCGACGCCCTCGACCTTGTCTCCCCGGAACGTATGCAGCTCCTATGTCAAGTCGGCGGCACCGAAGAGGTGACGAGGGTTCGGTAGACCACCCTGGCGAGGTGTCGCTGGAGGCACCGCAGGGCCTCCTTGCGGGTCTTGCCTTCCGTGCGCTTGCGCTCCAGGTAGTCCTTGGCGGGTGCGTACATCCGGGCCTGGGTGAAGGCGATGCGGTGCAGGGCCGCGTTCAGCTGGCGGTTCCCGTGCCGGTTCAGGCGGTGGCGGACCTTCCCTCCCGAGGACGCCGGCAGTGGTGCCACTCCGGCGTGGGAGGCGAACCGGGCCTCCGTGGAGAAGCGCCCGATGCCATCCGCGGCGGCGAGCACCGTGGCGGCGCTCAGCACACCGCACCCCACGATCGCCGTCAGCGCCGCACCGTCCGGGCGGGACGACACCACGGTCTCGAGTTCGACGTCGAGGGCCCGGACCGTCCCGGTGAGCTCCGCGCAGCGTGCCACCAGCTCCAGCGCGATCCGCCTCCTCATCGAGGGAGGAAGCGCGGTGAGCGCGGTCCGGACCCGTTCCAGCCACACCGGGCGCTCGAGGGCCCCTGGGGGGATCTGCAGCGGGGTCTCCAGCTGGTGCAGGTGGTCCCGGAGGCGGTTGTGCACCCGGGTCCGCTCTCCCACCAGGTCGTTGCGGTGCTCCACCAGCAGGCGCAGGTGCTCGTCCGCTTGGTCGATGCGGGCTCGGGGAAGGTCCGGCTCTCGGATGGCCGCGAGGGCCACCGCCCGGGCGTCGATCGGATCGGACTTGCCGTAGGTCCTGCCCGTCCGCCGGGCCTGGCCCATGAGCTTGGGAGGGACCCGGACCACGTCGTAGCCCGCCGCGAGCAGCGCGCGCTCCAGGGCCCCGGAGAACGGCCGGCCGTCCTCCACGGCGAAGCGGCACGCTCCACCGAGGCTCGCCGCCCACGCCAGGAGCTGGCCTCGTCCCCGCGCGTCGGCGCTCACTGTGCGCTCACCGACGGCTACCCCGCCCGGTTCGTCCACGGCCACCGCCGTGTGCGAGCGTTTGTGCGGGTCGATCCCCACCACGATCACTTTGGCCTCCTTCCTCCTCCCGTGGGAGGATGGGAAGCCACCGGCGGACACGCCTCAGTGAGGGCCTCGTGCCCACGCTCCTATCAGGTCACGCCGGTGGCACTCGAACCGGCGGCGGGCGACAGTGCATACGCAGGTCAGCCCCGGAAGGCGACAGTCGCAACAGGGGTCAGCCCGCCGCCGGGTTCGAGCCTAGCCCGACCACCCTGACACTGAGTCGATATACGTTCGGGCGCGGCAAGGCCCCCATTCCCGAGACAGGGGTCCCGGGC
>DAINSI010000179.1:0-1564 GCA_036741395.1 Candidatus Dormiibacterota bacterium | reverse complement strand
CGCGCGCGGGCGGCCGCGAGATGCCGCCGATCACTCCGTTCCTTCCGCAGAACGACGCCCCCGCGCCGGCCGCTGCCGCAGGGCCCTCGCCGGTGTCGCCGGCACAGACATCGTATGTGCCGCCTCCGGAGGACACGCCGCGGCCCACGGCAGTCTCGTACGACGCGCTGCCACGAATGCCCGAGCTAAAGCCGGCCGGCCCTGCAGCTCCGTCGGCTTACGCTCCGTACACGCCCCCGCCGGAGCCTTCGGACCCTCCCGCGGCGACGATTCTACCCGTGCCCGTGCCTTTTGCCACGAGCTCCGGAGCTCCGGCCGCATCGCCCCCCGCGGCGCCGCCGTCTACCCCACCGGCGCCTGCGCCGGCCGCCCCATCGCCCTACTCGACCAACCTGCCACCACCAAGTCCATTCGGGACCAACGCGCCGGCCCCCCCCACCTGGGATTCCCCCGCACCGGCGGCCCCTGCCGAACCTCCTGCCGCGCCGCCACCGCCACCGGTGGCGCCGCAGTACGAGCCGCCCGCGCCGAGCTATCAGTCCACTCCACCGGCGCCGGTGGCTCCCTCACCCGCCCAGCAAACCTGGACTCCGATCGCGACTCCGGCATGGACGCCAAATGTCGCGCCCGACCTGGCCGTGGTATCCGAGACAGCGGCGCCAGTGGCGCCGGTAGCGCCCCCGTCGGCGCCTGCACGCAAGCCATCCACGACGCGGCGCCAGGACGACCGCGCGCCCAGCGATCGGCCCGCCTGGATGCTCCCGGTGATCATCGGAGTCGTGATCCTGCTGCTTCTGGGCGGCGGTGGGATTTACCTGTTGACGCGTCCAGGGTCACGGACCCCGGTGGCAACGCACACGCCCTCGCCGAGCGGCAAACCGACCGCCAAGGCATCACCGACTCCGACCAATCCCGGAGGGACCCAGACAATTCCGACGTATGCCCCAGCTTCAGTACCACCAGTCGTCAGCGTGGTGTTTCTGCCTGACACCGCTTGCAAGCTGAACAGCACGTGCCGGGTGGATGTGGAAATAAAGTACTCAAGTCCACAGAGCGGAACGTTGGGCTACGTCCTCAAGTTCTTCGACAGGTGCACTGGCACCACCACGCCCCTGCCAGGCAGGTCGTTTAAACCTCCGTCAGGGTTCATCCGCGCCGACCCTGGGTTCCAAACCGTGACTCTGCCGACCGGGTCGAAATCCGCCGCCCTAGTGGCTGTGTCAACGACCCCCACCGCCGCAGCCTCAGCGCCGTTGCTGCTGGGCAGCGACACCTGCTAGAAAGCAAACATCATCCTTCGCAATAACCTGACGCGCCGCGAGGCGAAGGACCGGGCTGCGCTCATCTCCGACATCCACTACGAGGTCGGCCTGAACCTCACGACCGGCGACGACGATTTTGGCTCCGACACGACAGTGACCTTTCGATGTCGCACGCCTGGCTCGGAAACGTTCATCGAGTTCATCGGACCGTCGGTCTCGCGAGCCGTGCTCAACGGCAAGGAGCTGCATGCCGGCGCTTTCGACGGAGGGCGCCTGCAGCTCCAGGACCTGGGAGCCGAAAA
>DAINSI010000178.1:0-1700 GCA_036741395.1 Candidatus Dormiibacterota bacterium | reverse complement strand
GACCGCAACCACCATGACAGCCGCACCGAGGTCTTCAGGGCGTACGCGCCATACCTGATCATCATCGTGGTCTTCAGCCTCGCCCAGATCCCCGTCATCCGGGACGCCTTGGCGGCCGCCACCGTGAAGTTCCAGTGGCCGGGCCTGCACCTGCAGAGCGCGTCGGGCAAGCCTTCGAAGGTGCCGACGTTCACCCTCAACTGGCTCGCGTCGGGCGGCACCCTGCTGATCCTCGCCGGGCTGATCACGATCCCGTTCCTCGGCGTCTCCATCGCCAAAGCCTTCAAGGCCTACCTCGATACCTACCGACAGCTGAAGTTCGCGATCATCACGGTGATGGCGGTGCTGGCTCTGGCGTATGTGATGAACTCCTCGGGCCAGACGTCAACGCTGGGCCTCTGGATGGCCGGCGCCGGTAGCGCCTTCGCGTTCCTCTCCCCGATCCTGGGCTGGCTGGGCGTGGGGGTCACGGGCTCGGACACCTCGTCGAACTCGCTTTTCGGTGCGCTGCAGGTCTCTGCGGCCGGCAAGGCCGGGCTCAGTCCGGCGCTGATGGCGGCGGCCAACTCCTCCGGCGGGGTGCTCGGCAAGATGATCTCGCCCCAGAACCTCGCGATCGCCGCAGCTGCGGTTGGCCTGTCCGGCAAGGAGGGCGACATCTTCCGCAAGGTCATCGGATGGAGCCTGGGATTCCTCGTGCTGATGTGCCTGATCGTCTTCCTGCAGTCGAACGTCCTGTCCTGGATGATTCCCTGATCATCTAGGGCCCGGAGCCGACATCCGGCGAGGTCACCGGCGGGGGCCGAGGGCGTTCATACCCCCCGACCCCCGCTCCTTGTTCTCACGTGGCCTCTGCGCTTCCGTGAAGTCGTTCTCAGGTGGCCTCTACGTGAAGTCGCAGGTCTCCCCCCGTGAAGTCGCAAAGAACGCTGTCCGGAGGGCCTCGGAGCGACAATTGTTGCGACCTCACGGCTGTATGGCGAGCGCCCGGGTCGGGTTCGCCGGCCGGGTCGGGTTCGCCGGCCGGGTCGGGCAGCTTCGGGGGGCCTGTGGATGACGCCACCGGTGGAGTCGGTATTTCGGACACCATCGGCAGATGACGCGCGAAACCGCCTTGCCCCCAGAGCTGGGCCAGCGAGCGTTCACGGTTGCCGAGGCCCGGGGGCTGGGCGTGACCCAGGGCCGCCTTCGGCATCGTGGCCTGTCCTGTCCGGCTTACGGTGTGCGTCAGGCTGGGACGGACCCGCGTAGGACAGGCCTGGCCCAGCTGGCTGCGGCCACCAAGCTGGTGCTCCCCGCCGGCAGCGCGTTCTCGCACCTCACGGCCGCCCGCCTGCTCGGGCTGCCGGTCCCACGCCGCTGGGCGCCGACGGAGACCCTCGATGTCATGAACGTCAGCGCCGCCGCCAAGATTCGGAGGGCTGGTTGCTCGGGACATCGTGGCCTGGAGTCCCGACACACCGTGCAGCGCAATGGTCTGCGCATCGTGAGCCCGGCGGACACGTGGTGCGATCTCGGAGGAACGGGCGCAGTGGACCTGGACGAGCTCATCGTCGTGGGAGATGCGGTCGTCCACTACCGGCGTGGCATCCCGCTCTCCCAGCTTGCCGAGGCGGTCAGTCGGCGGCGAGGCGGCCGGGGCGCGAAGCTCATGGCCGAGGCGCTGCCGCAGCTGAGGCCTCGGAACAACTCGCCGACTG
>DAINSI010000177.1:0-1701 GCA_036741395.1 Candidatus Dormiibacterota bacterium | reverse complement strand
CAGCGCCAAACCCAGGAGCAGCGACAGGAGGCGATTCAGGAGGGCCATGCCCCGGGGTCCTGGGGCGCGTACCCATGTGCCGGACTGCCACCAACCAATGCCGGATGTTCTGGTAAGCGGTCGAGCATGAGATCCTCAACCACCACGTCCACGCGGGCCACGCGCGGTTGCCCACCGTATCCAGCCCCCGCCCCCTCCTCCACGGACCGCTGAACGCGCTCCACCACGTCCGCCACCGGAAGCGCCGCGAGGACCACGTGGACCTCGACCGACCCATCGTCCCGCACGATCACGCCCTGGATCTTGCCGCCCGGGTAGTACGTGGCCGCCTCAACCCCGTGACCAGGCGACAGGCGTGCGACGCCCGCTGTCTGCACGGCGCCGGCCGCTACCGCGCGGGCGAGCCGGGCTCGCTCGACCGTTGAGAGGCTCACTGGACTCGGGCCGGCGATCGCTGCTCGGCGTGGTCGCCCTCCACGAAGAGGTCGTCCACATTGACGTTGACCTCGGTGACCTCCAGGCCGGTCATGCCCTCGATCCGCTCGATGACATTGCGGCGCACCGCCTCCGCAATCTCGACGATGCTCTGGCCGTAGTAGGTGACGATGTCCAGGTCGATGGCCGCCTGACGCTCGCCGACCTCGACTGAAACGCCCTGGGTAGACACGTCGTCCTCGGTGGCCCCCGGGACCCGCGCTCGCAAGCTCCCAAACGTGCGGGCCAGGCTCTTGCCCATCGATTGCACGCCGGGGATCTCTCGTGTGGCCATGCCGGCGATCTTCGCCACGACACCGTCGGCGATGCGGGTCTGGCCGTGTTCGCTCTTCAGCTCTGCATGGCGGGCCTGGAGCGGCGCCAATGTATTTGTGGCCCTTGGGCGCGCCGGTGTCTCAACACGGGGTGACTGGGTTCCTTCAATGACGCGGGTCGTCCCCGCTGACTCGTCGCTTAACACCACTAGAGTCTCCTTCCTGTCTTGTCGCCGTTCGCTACCGACGGGCAGCGAAGAGCCGCTGGGTGAGCTCAGCAAACTCCACGTCGCCCTCGAGCAGCCGCGCCACGGCATATCCGATCACACCCGCTACCGCGGCCCCGAGAGCCACCCAGAACGAGGTCGCCCAGATGAGCCAGACCAGCAGCACACCGACCAGGAATCCGAACTGTCCATTCGACATGCGCTAGCCGACCTCCTGGTGGACGGTCGTTCGCACTTTGGCTGCGGTGTGCGCCGACCGAGGTTCTGATCTCACATACGGTTAGACACGCGCGGACCCCAAAGGTTTCGCAGCTTGGCTAGCGAGCGGGAGATCCTGCGTCCCTTGCAGGCGCGGGAATGGTCCCCTACATCCGCCCGTCGTGAGCGGGTGCCTGACCTGGTCAAGACGGGCAGGCTCACCGGCCGGGCGGGGCGTTCCACAAACCACTCGAGCTGGGGACGCTCCTATCCGCTCCTATCACAGGTCGCTCGGAGCGCCCCTGGCCGCGTAAGCGCGGGTGCGCGGCGGGCGATAGACACCGCCCGGACCCTGCCCGCCACGCTGCCTCCAAGCACGCGAGTAGCGCCGGCACGGCCCAGACCCCAGCACTGCCGACCCTTCTGTCCGCGCACGGCACGCGCCCTGCACTTGTCGCCTCCCGGGGCCCGTCCTTTCGACACTGCGGCGGGCACGGAGGTACACATGAATCTCGATCCGGGTGGCC
>DAINSI010000176.1:0-1721 GCA_036741395.1 Candidatus Dormiibacterota bacterium | reverse complement strand
CCGTCCATGCGGGTGCCACCCATGACGTGGCGCACCTTGTACCGAACGGCGTCGAAGTCGAAGTCTCCGTCCAGGGGGTCGACCGCCCCACCGCCGACGCGGGTCTGGTTGGGGTCCTTGACGAACAGCTGGGGCTCCGGGTAGGCGGCCAGGAAGCCCATCTCGGCCGCGGGCCGGGACTCGTTGGGATCCCCGAACAGGAACCACGGCAGGCTGCCTGCCGCGCGGCTCGTGGCGATCGCGGTGATGTAGCGATCGACGTAGGGCCCTTCCATGAAGTCGGTGAGGTAGTTGGCGCCCTCGACGCGCTGGCCTGTCGCTGAGACTGTGCCGGCGGCGTTGACGATCAGCATGGTGGCAGTCATGATCTGCCGGGCCTTGACCATCAGCCCCTGCGGGACCACCAGGCGCATCGTGCCGAGGTCGATCGGCTCGCCCTGCTCGTCCACCTGGTTGAGCAGCACGTTGACCGCGTCGGTCAGCGCGTCCACGCTCAACACCGGGTTGTTGGTGACGGCGCCGTTGGCGATGTTGACCAGGTTCTTGTTGCCGGCGTTGTAAAGCCCGATGTGGGGGCCGTTGACGTCGGTGTAGAGCCCGGTGGCGAACCGCTGCTCGGTGCGGCGGGCGCCTCGGCCCTGACGGGCTGGGATGTCGGTCAGAGCACCGAGGTCATCGTTGACCTCGTCCTCCCATGAGAGGCTGATGCTCTTGCCGTACTTGTTGACTGAGTAGGTCCAGGCGAGGTCGGTGAGCTGGGTCTGGGGGTACTCGGTCTGGGGCGGCACCAGGCTGAGCTGCTCGTCCGAGCCGTAGATGGCGAACCGCTTGACCGGGCGGAAGTCCCGGATGTTGCGGTTGACCCGGATGTAGTTCTGGTACACCGGCTCGACTTCCTTGTATCCCGCGTAAAGCATCCGGTCGAGGACGTCCGCGAAGATGTTGGGGAAGTCGGAGGTGCCCAGGGCTTCCTGGAAGATCACCATCCCGCGCTTGCTCCGGTCGGCGGCGGCGAAGATCCGCGCTGCCTCAGCCAGCTTGGTCTGGTATTCGGGGTTCGCCTGGTTGCGGGCGCGGATGCTCTTAGCGCCCCGGCCCTCACCGCCGAACAGGGCCTGCACGGAGGCCTCCTCAGCGGGGAGCGTGGTGACCAGGTCGAGGATGTCGTTTTGTTTCATGACGGGCCTCCTAGCGCCCCAGTCGAACTTGGATGGACCCGGCGCCTGCCTGGACCTGCATGGCGTATCCGAAGACGATGGCGGCCGCTGTGACCGCGAGAGCCATGGTGGCGTAGCCGGTCAGCACCACTGGCGAGCCAGCGGCTCCGCCGATGACGTCACCGACCGCAGTGGCGTTGGCCACCGGCAGGGTGAAGACGCCGTCGAACTTGACTGACGTGAGGCCGGTGGTGGCGTTCTTGGCCTCCAGCGCCACACCGCCTAGGTTCTTGACGATCACCGGGTCGCCAGAGGCCGGGGTGGCCGGGCTGGTGACCGCGAGGGCGAGTTGCCGCCCCAGTGGATATACCTCGTTGCGTGCCATGCCTTACCTCCGGCCTGCGGCGGCGAGCTTGGCGCCCGCCTCTGAGAGCCCAAGGTCCGCGAAGGCCTCGGTCAGCTCGGTGGTGTTCTGCTCGGTGCTGCCTTCGCCAGCAGTCTCGGTGGAGCCGAAGCCCCGCACGCGGCCGGCGCCGTTGGCGCTGGCGAGCGACTCGAGGTAGG
>DAINSI010000175.1:0-1734 GCA_036741395.1 Candidatus Dormiibacterota bacterium | reverse complement strand
TCATGAAGTGGATCACCCGCGCCCGCCCCAAGACCGACCGCATCGCCTGCCCCTGGCTGATCCGCCGGTTCATCGACCCCGACGCCGAGATCGTCTACGTCCCCGCCGACCAGGTCCTGAGCGCCGCCACGGAACACGGCGGCCACTCCTTCGACGCCCCCGGCGCGAAGTACACCCACCAACCCTCCCCCGTCGGCACCAGCGAATGGTGCACCTTCGAGACCCTGATCGGCGCTCACGACCTCGGTGGTGACCCCGCCCTGGCCCGGCTGGCCAAGATCGTGCACGCGGCCGACGTCGCCGCGGACCTGGACTCCGATCCGCTCGCGCCCGGCCTTCTTGCCATCGGCATCGGCGGGCTGGACGTCGAACCCGACGACCATGTGCTCCTGGAGCGCGGCATGTTCGTCTACGACGCCCTCTACGCCTGGTGTGCCCGCCAGGTCGCGGCCACCCCGGCATGACCGGCGATCACCTTTAGGGCGACGCGATCCGGACCATCGCCGTCCGCCAGGTCGCCACCCCTCACGGCCGCCGCCGCGATCACCGCCCCCAAGTCCGGTGGGCAACTGTTGCTGGCGGGGGAAGCCCAACTTTCTGGAGACGGTCGTCGTCGAGGACTGGACGACTCGGCGCGAGCTGGCCAACTGGTTGTGGGCCGGGGGTAGGAACGTCGGGTGGCGATCTGGGTTCCTTGACGCCGAGGTCGCCGAGGCGGTCGATGCCATCCTGTTCATCGGGATGGCACCGCACTGGTACCCGCCAAACTATGACTATGGCGCCTGCTGGTACGCGACCTGCGCCGGGTCCCTCAGCTTTTCGCGCTCGGGGAACACGGCTCGCAGGCCTGGTTGTCGTCGTAGCCAGGTGGTCAAGTTCGTCAGCGGGTGGCGCAACAGCAACCAACCAAGCAGCACGACGGCGGCTCCAAGGACCAGCCCGCCCAGGACGTCCCAGGGGTAGTGAGCACCGATGTACACCCGGGCGAAAGCCATCAACGCGGCAGCCAGCGCGGCGAGTAGCCCCAGGCGGCGGTTGACCAGCAGCAGGCCGGTGGCGACCGCGCCACCCATCACGGCGTGGTCAGAGGGGAAGGAGAAGTCGGTGGTGACGTCGGCCAGCCGCAGGATCTGCGGGTGAGTGGCATAGGGCCGGGCCTCGGCGAACAGGTGCCCGACCGGCTGGTTGAGGCCCACCACGAGCAGGGTGGCGACGCAGGCCCATCCCGCCGCAGCGAGGACCCGCGCCTGGTCGCGTCGGGCCATCAGTACCCCGGCCAGCAGGAGCAGAGCGAACAGGGCCAGCCCGTACTTGGCGTAGGCCAGGAACGGGGCGTGTAGCCCTGGGGTGCGGCGGGCGAAGGAGTTGATCGCAAGGAACAGTTGGTCGTCGAGCTGACGCAGACGGTTCATCCTGGGCCTTTCAGATTCAGATGTGACTGGTGCGGGGGCGGTGAAGCTGGAGCGTCAATGGGGACGAGGTAGGCGGGTCTCGGGGGTCGTCTGCAACGGGACCAAGTGTTGTGGACCCGCTGATGGTTTGCCAAAACCATCGGACAAGGAACTCCCTGCCGGGCGTTTGCGATCTCAAGCAGAGGCCCGACTTGCTCCAGAAAACGGTCGCCGACACACAGGCTCGATCTCGACCCTGCATGGCCATGTCCGAGCGTGCCCGTTCGGCCATCGCAGCGCACGGGACGAGTCCGGCTCGGATATCTTGGCGCTGTGGATGCTC
>DAINSI010000174.1:1409-1751 GCA_036741395.1 Candidatus Dormiibacterota bacterium | reverse complement strand
GCCTGCGCTGTGGCACGCCCCTGCCTGGTCACGACCTCACGGCCACCCCGGCCTCGATGCTCAACCCCGCCGAGGGCGGTCTGGGCAGGACCCTGACCGCTCCCTGCACCACGATCGGGCGCAGCCGGGACAACGACGTGGTCATCGGCGACAAGTTCGCGTCGCGGTACCACGCGCGGATCTGGCGCGAGCCCACGGGCTACCGGTTGGAGGATCTCGACACCGTCAACGGCACCTTCGTCAATGGCGAGCGGCTGCCCGCCGGCGCCTCGCGCCTGCTGCGGGACCACGACGTCGTGGGGATCGCCCCAACCACCCAGCTCCGCATCGAGCAGCCTCGCG
>DAINSI010000174.1:0-1399 GCA_036741395.1 Candidatus Dormiibacterota bacterium | reverse complement strand
ACCCTGCTCAGTGCGCCCGAGGCGACGATCATCGGCCCGGCCTCCCTGGCCGCCGCTGACGCCGCCACCCCAACCGCCCTGGACCTGAAGCCGCGCCGGCGCAGCGGGTGGGCCCTGAAGCAGGTGGCCAGCCCGGGAACGGAGCCCCGCTACGTCCTGCGCAACACCCGGACGTCCGCATATCTGCAGCTGACCGAACGAGATCGCTTCCTGTGGGACCTGATGGACGGCGACCACCGGGTGCGCGACCTGCTCTTCGCCTACTCGCGGGAATATGGTCAGCTGGCGCTGCCGCGGATCCAGCAGCTCATCGACCAGCTCAACGGCGCGGGGCTGCTGGCGCGCGCGCCCGGCGAGACCGAGGCGGGTCGGCGCACGGCCAAGGACCGGGTGATCGCCGCCATGCTGCGCATGGAGCTCGCGGTGGCGGGGCTGGACGGCGGCGTGGAACGGATCTACGGGCGTCTGGGCTGGGTCCTGTTCACCCGTGTGGGGATTGCCATCATCCTGCTCACCGCCATCGCTGGGCTGCTGCTGTTCGCCACGGCGTCGGGGCACGCACGGCTATTCGACGTCGGCGGCGCGGGGGTGCTCGGCGCGGTCCTGGCCTTCGCCGCCTACACGCTGTCGCTGGTGGTCCACGAGATGGCTCACGCGCTGGCCACCAAGTCCTACGGCCGCAGGGTCCCGCGCGGCGGACTGATGGTGATGATGGGGATGCCGTATGCCTTCGTCGACACCACCGACATGTGGTTCGAGGGCCGCGGACCTCGGATCATGGTGTCGCTGGCCGGACCCATTGCCACCGCCGCGATGGCGGCGTTCTTCGCCGCCGGCGCCGCCCTGCTGCCCAGCCACGTCGCCGCCGGGGTTTGCTTCCAGGTTGCATTCGCGCTCTACATCAACACGCTGTTCAACTTCAACCCGCTGATCCCGCTCGACGGCTACTACGCGCTGTCGGACTGGCTGGGGATGCCGCGGCTGCGAGAGGAGGCCGGCGCCTACTTCCGCCGCGGGATCTGGCGTGACCTGCGCAGCGGACGGCGACCGGGGCCGGCGCAGGTGGGCCTCGCGGTGTACGGGATGGTCTCGGTGGTGGGGATGATGGGATTCCTGCTCCTGGGCGTGTTCAGCTGGACCTCAAGGCTGGGGCCCCTGGTGCACTCCCACGTGCCCGCGCCCTTCGACACCATCATCCTGGTCGCAGGTCTGCTCTTCCTGTTCTTCCCGATCTGGTACTTCCCGGTGCTGAAGCTGACGCGGCGCGTGCGGCGTCAGATGAACCGTGAGGTGAGCAGCGTGGAACTGGAGACGAAGCCCGGCTAAAACTTAACAGATTGCGAAATGACCCGACAGTGAGGGCTCTCGGCGGGGCCTGACGCCCCGGGGACACGTCACC
>DAINSI010000173.1:0-1797 GCA_036741395.1 Candidatus Dormiibacterota bacterium | reverse complement strand
CGCCGCGTCAGCACGGGCGCAATGATCTCAGGTGATGAGGACGAGCTCGAGCACCTCACGGGGTTCATCGCCGCGGAGGCCAACCACGAGCGCAGCCGCCGGCGCCAGGCGGCAGTGGACGCGGTGTTCGATCGGGTTCAGCGGGCGATCGCGCTCCACCGATAAGCCCAGCCACGTGGACGCCGATGGGGCGCTCGGTAACGCGGTCACCGGTGACGTCGCAGCGCGTCGTGGGCCCGCCGCTGCTGGGTGCGCTCCAACCGAGCCACATGATCCACCGCCAGCTGGATCGCGGCCTCCACGTCGGCGCGGACGGCCTTCGTTGAGAAATCCGCGTTGCCAGCCGCGCCGACCAGCTTCGCGGCGCGCCGCTGCAGCGAGCGAGCTTCCCGGAGCAGGGCGGACGTCTGCTTGGCCGCAGCCGCGGCCTCCAGGGGATCGTCAACCGGGGTCATGGTGGCCTCGTCCCTCCTCTTCTCGCCAGAACTGAGTTCCGTTCAAGGCCCTCCGAGCGTACCTCCTCGACGGCAGCACGCACTGCAGGTTGGTGGGCGGCAAAAACCCAATCTGTATCACGCGGCTCGAGCGTCGAGTAGCCTGAGTTCGGATGCCCTTTTGCCCCCCTTCACCCCGACAACCTCGAAGATCCCTGCGGACTCCCTTTGGAGGAGGCGCGGGCGACCCGCGAAGAAATCAACCGGCGGGTGCTGAGGCTGGTCCAGGAACTGGGCTGAGCCCAGGGCTCGGTTGCCGGGCGATCAGCCGGCGACCCCCCGCATCAAGGCCACGGTGCCGAGATTGAGCCTGTGGGGTTTCAAAATGACAGCCGAGCGGTCTGGGGGCTCGTTTGGGGGTGAGGATCGTCCAGATGCCAAGATAGGTTCCGCGCCTGCTGCGTCACCCAGGCCCCGTCCGGGTGGGCGGTGCAACCGGCGAAGAAGACCCGACGGGTCGAGATCTCGATGAAGAAGAAGACGTAGAGGCGACGCGGCAGGACGGTGTCAACGGTGAAGAAGTCGCAGGCCAGGACAGCGCCAGAGTGGGCGCGGAGGAAGTCGCCCCAACCCATTCCGCCCCGCCAGCCTGACGATGAGCTCCCGCGTCTCCGACGAGACCGGGGGCCGGCCGAGGCGACCACGCCGCCCGAAGGCCGCCCATTTTCGGCGCACCAGCTGTTGGTGCCAGCGGACCACGGTGTCGGGGTTGACCAGGAGCGACCGCCATGCCGAACGGGGCAGCCGCTGCGCCAGTGCGGCGACGACGAACCGGTCGCCCGCCTGCAGGCGCGGCCGGCCGGCGGTGCGCTGAAGCACGCTGAGTTGGTGGCGCAGCAGGCGCTTCGCCGAAGGCGCGGCAGAAGAGCGCCGTCATCTGACCAACGCCCGGGCGCGGTCAGGCGTTGCTGGCGGCGGTGATATCTACTTCAGGAGTGTGGTGGGAGCAGTTGAGGTGCAGGTTGGCGCTGGGAAACGAGTAGAAATAGTTGCAGAAAAGGTGGAAGGGGCGGCCATCCGCGTCCACGCGTCGGTTGTCCGGGTTGACGCCCATGGGTGCGTCGTCGACCTGGATGATGCGACGGTGGATGCAACTCTCACAGATCTTCACGAACTCAGAATACGCCAGTGCGAGCTTGCGAGGGTGCCGACCACGGGGCTTTCCAGCTCTTGAATGAGAGCGACTAACAGGTCCCTGCAACCGGTTGGCAAAAGGGTCCCGGTCCTTGAAGTGCCTCTCATTGGCTTTCGGGCAGATCAGGCCGGCCCTGGCCTGGCCCTCGCCCGTCCACGACACAGACGT
>DAINSI010000172.1:0-1835 GCA_036741395.1 Candidatus Dormiibacterota bacterium | reverse complement strand
TCTGTCCCCGGCACCCAGGTGATCACTGGCGATCGACCACAGCGTCTCTCCCCGCAGCACGGTGTGCTTCACCGTGGCGGGCGGTGTCTCCACCTTGGGAGTCGACCTCGCCACGTCTGGTGCCGAAGCGGAGTGCCCCGCAGTCGAGGTACTGATGGTCTGGTTGTGGCCACCGGCGAGGTTTGGCGTCGAGATGACGACAGGGACCATGGCTGCGGTGGCGGGCGCGGCGGCGGCCGGCGGCGCGCCCTGCACCGACATGGGTGCAGCGATGAACAGCAACATCGCGGTGCTCACCAACCCGCGGGCAGCGGACTGCGGCAGTCTCAGGCCGGGCATACGCGGCACCCGGATCCCCCGCACCCGGGAGATCAGCTCGAGGAGGATGGAGAGGGTCAGGAACGCCCACGCCGCCCAGGCGACGACCTTGATGAAGCCGAGGGCGAGGGTGCCGTCATCTTGGCTGGACAGGGCTGACCAGATCGTCTCCAGCGATGGCATGGAGGCCGGGATCGGGCTGGCTCCGATGGCCAGCAGGACCAGCGGGAGCCCGGCGACGATCGCCAGCAGGGCGCCGGTGGCCAGCAGCCCGCGCAGGCGGGTCGCCAGCGTGGTCATCGCTCCACTCCCCCGACGGCCCGGACGATCCGGGCCGAGGCGTGTCCGGTGACGGTCAGCCGGTTGAGCCCGATGATGCCCAGGAACGTGGTCTGGTAGGTGTCGGTGGTGGTGACCACGAGCGTGTCCCCTCCTTGGATCGTGGCCGAGCCGGACACCCCGGCCGCGGCCAGGTAGTCCCGGGCTGCGGACTTCGCGGCGCCGGTGTCGACCTGGACACCTTGCCCTCGGATGGCTGGACCGGCCAGGACCTGTTCTCCGCCGACCCGGGCCGCCTGGGCCGCGACGTCGCGTGCGCGCTGCTGGGTGTGGACCTGGCCGCCGAGGTCGACGGCGAGTCCCACCAGGATGATCATCACCAGGCTGGCTGTGGCCAGCCAGATGCTCACCGACCCCCGTTCCCGATCCCGGTCCGTGCTGGCTGTGGTGATGGCCATCATCGCTCCCGGTAGGTGTCGAGGGGACTGGACATGGTGGCCGTGATGGCCTTGCTGCCGGGCACCCCTGGCAGGAACAGGTCGGACAGGTTGACGTCGCAGGTGACGGTCGCGCTGATCTTCGCCGGGGTGCCCACGGGCGAGGCGAACCCGCTGGTGTCGACGCTCACTGTGGTTGTCACGCAGTTCACGTGTTGGTTGGCCAGGCTGGTCGCCGCCGCGGTGTTCCCCTCGGTCTGAGCGCCGCCCTGGGTGCGGGCGATGGATGCCGAGCGGGCGGCGTCGGCTGCGGCGGACTGCACCCCCTGGTGGGCGATCGCGACCCGGCCAGCGAAGACGATGAGCGCGACGAACAGCATGAAAGCGGGTACGCCGATCACCGCCTCTATCACCGCGGAGCCGCGCTCGCGGTCTAGGTGTCTCCGGCAGCTCATCGGGTGATCCTTTCCACCGGCACGGACGCGCTCTGGGACACGGCCGGCGACCATCCGGGGATGACGCTCAGGCTGGTGCCCGTGACGGTCACTGTGGCGGTGGTCGCTGAGCGGCCGCCGGTCATGTGTGCCCCGGGCAGGACGTCGTTGCCGCCGGCGTCGCTCACGAATGATGACGCCGCCGATATCCCGCCGGCTGCTGTGCCGTTCTGGCTGCCGGCGGCGCGGGCTCCTTCTTGTGCGGCTGCGATGGCCACGGTGCGTGCGTGGTAGTACAGGGCGCCCTGCATGCCCAGGAACATGATCGAGAACAGCGCCGGCATCAAAATGACCATCTGGATCGAGC
>DAINSI010000171.1:1237-1838 GCA_036741395.1 Candidatus Dormiibacterota bacterium | reverse complement strand
TTGTCGTTGGCGCCCTCGACGTGCTTGTAGAAGATCTCGCGCTGGACCAGCAGGAAAAGCGCGTAGGCCACGTAGAGCACGAACGGGACCGACGCCGGGAAGAAGACCCGGTTGCCCGTCAAGACCTCGGCGACGAGCAGCATGGGAAGCACGAACAGGCACGCGGTCAAAACCAGGAAGGTGGCCCGGAAGCCCCTGACCAGCCGCGGGTGCCACATCAGGCCCGACCGCGCGGAGTCCAGGTGCGCGACCATCACCAGCCGGCGCCGCGGCAGCTCACGGGGGGCGAGGCGGGCGACGACGTTCTGGCTGCGGGCCTTGGGGATGACCGCGGAGATTAGTTTGAGGGCGGTGGTGTTCTCACCGATGAAGCAGACCAGGGCCGCGCCGGTGAGCAGGAGGGCGAAGCCGGGACTGCCCACGGCGTTGGCGGCGAACCCCATCAGGGCCAGGACATAGATGGGGATGTACACCTGGCTGAACGAATTGGGGGAGCGAAAGGTCTCCTCCTTGACCAGGTAGCCGAACTTCTCCAGCTGCCCGTGCACGTACTTGGCGGCCCGGCGCTCGCCCTCCCCGGTGGAGGGGCGGGCGCCGATGA
>DAINSI010000171.1:0-1227 GCA_036741395.1 Candidatus Dormiibacterota bacterium | reverse complement strand
GATGTGATCGAGGGGGTCGGTCATGGCCCCTGATTATGCGGGGCGGCGGGATGTGGGCAGGCGCCGCCCGGGGCCCGCCATCGGCGATGGCCAGCCAGCCCGGTGCTGGTGGCGACCGTGGTCCGTTATCTTTACGAACTCGCCAAAGTAGCCTAAAGGTATACGTATGTCAGCCAGCCAGGTCCTCGAAGACGTCCTGATTCATCCCCATCGCCACAGCGAGCCGGAGCGGGAGTTCACCCTTGAGGTGGCTCTCTATCAGTTGCGCCGGCCTCTGACAACCGATGAGGCCGCCAGCGTTCTTGGAGTTTCCAAGCCGACGGTCCTCAGTTGGGTCAAGGCGGGATTGCTTCCTGCGGTGGGGAAAGCAGGCCGAGGCGTGTCCTTCTTGATCCAGCGGCGGTCTTTGCCGCCAAGCGAGTTCTGAAGGGTGCTCGCCTGAGGGGCTCGCCAGCGCAGCGTGTCCTGCGACTGGCGGAGCTGGCGGAGGCGATATTCTGGGCGACGCACCCCGAGGATCTGACCGCTCTCGAACGCTCCCTGGAGGAGGCGGACGCTGGTCGATTCGTCGAAGTGGAGGATGACCTTATCGACCGCGCCCGCGCCCGGCTGGCGCGGACCACCAGAGAGAAGCCGCAGCAGGCAAGGCCCGCTGCGGCGCGCTAGGCCGCGAGCGCTGGGCCCGAAGGTTCCAAAGGCGCGCCTTGCAGTGCGAGCTGGTCTTCCCGATATCTACGTGGACCTTGCGCGGTACCTGGCCCTCACGGAGGCTGAGATCCGGGCTATGCTGGCTGAGATCAAGAGGGGGCTCATGTCTAATAATGCAGCCAGTGGTGGTAGGGTCCGAGTTGCAGATGGCCACATCAGCACCAGGTGAGGTTTCGCCACGCACCATTCGGAGGATGGCCGCGGAAGGCGCCGTCCGACCCGCACGAGGTCGGCGTAGGCGCACGCTGCCGGCGGGGGAGATGGGGTACCTGCGCCGACACGGATCGGTCCTCGCAGCCCTGCGTCAAGCTCTGCGAACGGAGCGCTCGGTTGGGAGCGCCGTCCTATTCGGCTCATTCGCGCGCGGCGATGATGGGCCCACCAGCGACGTCGACATCGCCGTGCTCTTCAGAGCGCCGACATCTGCGGGACGGCTTCGAGATACCCTCGCCCGCGCCGCGGGGCGACGGATCGACCTAGTCGCCTGGGACGTCCTTCACCAGACGCCGGAGATGGCCC
>DAINSI010000170.1:0-1839 GCA_036741395.1 Candidatus Dormiibacterota bacterium | reverse complement strand
GTACACGGCCACTGAGAACTGGCAGGTCGGGATCGTCTCGCTCTGGTGGGCCTGGGTCGCGATCGCGGCGACGCTCAGTGCCCTCACCACCTCATTCATCGCCAGCCCCACCATCGGCGGCTGACACCTCGGGGTTTCGTCCGCGCGTTAGCCAGCGGTGATCAGTTCTGCGACACCATCTGGTTCCCGACGGTTGTGACCCAGCCGGGCAGCGCGACGTGAGAGAACGACGTACCGTCGCCGCGCACCGCCCACAGGATGGCCCCCTTCGCCGTGGTCCCGGTTGCGAAACCTGCCCCGCTGCCGGTGGGGGCCAGATCGGTGACTCCAAGAGGGGCCGCACCGTGGTCCGTCCACGTCACGCCGGCGTTCGCGGAGGAGTAGACGTGGTCACCGCTCGCTGCGCCGCCGAGCATCCACACGTCCTGGCCGTGGCAACCCCACGCGGGTGAACCGTGCGGAACCGTCAAGGGAGCGCCGGTTGCCCAGGTGGCTCCGCCGTCCACGCTGGCGGCGATGGACATGGTCCCTCGCGCTCGCACCACCGGCAGCACCCATGCCTGGTCGCCTCCGCAGGGTGTCAACGCCGCGACGGCGTCCGGGGCCAGCCCGGCCACGGCGGCCCACCTCCGGCCGAAGTCGTTGGTCGTGAACGCCACCGGCGATCCGGCAGGTCCGTGACCGGTCAGCCAGCCGCGACCGCCCGCACCCCACCTGAGGCCGTCGAGATGAAGGTGCCCGCCAGGCGCAAGCCGGGAGGCGTCGGTCAGCACGCTCCAGCCATGCTCCCCCTTCTCAACAACGGTTCCGCCAGCCTGGCGCAATACGGCCGTGGCACCGCGCGGACCCAGTGCGACCGACTGCCGGCCGAGGGTGAGAGCGCCTGGCAGCTGATCGGGACTCCAGGTCGTGCCGGACTTCGGGCTGCGCAGCAGTGGCGAGACGACGAGCTGGTCGAACGGCAGAGCGCCCACCACGAGCTCGCGGGAGCTGGCGGCCATGGTCAGCCCCCCACCGGTGGGCACAGCGATAGGGGTGATGTTGGTGACGTGTCGCCAACCATCCACGGTGTGGAGCAGCAGGAAGGCGGCCCCGCTGGGCCAAACGGCATCGCCGGAGCGGCCATCAGACATCAGCAGCCAGGGCGAAGCTGTTCGAAGCGGCGCCTCGGTGGACCGGGCAAGCTGCTGTGCCCTGTCCTGGGGGGTCGCCTGTGGTGATGTGGGCTGCGAGCATGCGGAGAGCATGATGAGCATGCTGGCGAGTGCGGCTACCTGTCGATGCCGAATGCGGCGAACGCGGGGAAGGCGAGGGCTGATCGGCGGGGCGGAGGTCATGCCAGCAGCCTTCGGATCTCTTGCTCGATCAGTGTCGTGTAGCCCTGGGACAGCTGGGGGTTCGCGCCGTCGCCGAGGTATGCCGCCGTCGTACCGTCCGGTGAGACGAAGTAGATGCCCTCTCCATGGGCAACCATGCCGACCGCTGGGACCTGCACGACGATGCTGTATGCCGCGAGCACGTCGCCCAGCTCCGCTGGCGTTCCGGCCAGGAAGTGCCAGTTGGGCAGGTCGCCGAGGCCGTGGGACCTCGTGAAGGCCTGGACGTCCTCGACGCGATGGAAGATCGGGTTGGTGTTGATCGCCACGATCTGGACCCGTCGAGCCAGCGGCCCCAGGGCTCGGTCCGCAGCCGCGATCTGGTTGGCGATGATCGGGCAGTCGTCGCTGCACACCGGGTCCAGGAAGGTCACCAGCGTGAGGTTGCCGCGCAGCTTCGACATCGACACCGTGGTGCTCGTCTGGTCCGTCAGCGTGAAGTCTGGGGCGGGCCGGTGGGGCA
>DAINSI010000169.1:0-1877 GCA_036741395.1 Candidatus Dormiibacterota bacterium | reverse complement strand
GACATGCCGAAGCGGTGAGGCGCTGCGATGTCGAGGACCGCATCGGGCTGGAGGGCGCGTGAGGTAGCCGATCCACGCACGGTTCCCCGCTTGCGCCTGGCCTGGATACGGTGAGGGCGCAGTCCAGCACACCAGGAGATGAGCGATGTCAGACAGGAGTTTTGCGGAGATCCGATTCGGCCCCCTGGAGGAGGCGGAGACCACGGCGCTGACGCGCTACTGGCTTGAGGGAGTCGCACCTGAGGCGGTGCTCGGGTCGGTGGCCTTCGCGGTGTCGCAGCTGGTGGAGATGGCGCCCGACGAGGTGGACGTGAGCGACGGCTTCGTCGTGGCCCAGGTGCGCGAGGCCGTCGGTGGCGAGTACGAGATCAACGAGTCGGGGTTGCCTGAGGTGCTTCGTGACCACGAGGTGGGCTACGACCTGTGGTGCGACGGCTGCGCGGGCAGCTACGACGGCACGATGGAGATGTGGCGCCCGGGCCTGCCGAAGCCCTGGACCGCGGCCAAGCTCGACATGGGTGATGCCGCGGTGGGCCGCTGGCAGTACCTGAGGCTGCGCGCCGGCCACTCCGAGGCCTCCGCGGCACTCGCGGAACTGGACCGCCTGTTCGGGTCTGGGATCGCCGAGCTCGGTGGCGCGGCGTGAAGCCGACGCAGGACGTGACGCTGGTGGCATGTCGCGCCTGCTTGGGGGAGGCCTGCGACCCAAGAACCAACCGGCGGTGTTTGCATTGCCGTAACGGCTGGATGAACGGACGCCAGCTGGCCCGCTGGGCGGCGGCCCAGGCTCACGCCGACCCGGCGATCGCGGAGGCCCCCTGATGGGCTGGACAGCGATGCACCGCCTGCGCGGGCGGAGCAACCAGGAGTTCTTCCAGGAGGTGCTGTTCGGACACCAAAGCAGTACCTACGAGATCCTCGATATGGCAACCGTGGGCGGTGCGGCCTACGCCGCGGTGCGCGATCGACGCGACCAGCACGTCTGGGCGATGGTGGTCAGCATCAGCTGGACGCGGGGGTACGTCAACTTCCGCTATAAGGAGATGGAGGAGGCCCAGATACCGGGCTACTACGACTGCCCGGCGCGAATCCTGGACCTGCTGACCCCAACCGAGAACCCCCTCGCGCTGGAGTGGCGTGCCTCCTGCCGTGAGGAGCTTGCCAAAAGGGCGGCAGCCCCCAGAGTGCGGGTCGGGGATGAGGTCCGTTTCGAAGCGCCCCTGACGTTCTCCAACGGAGACGTCGAGAGCACCTTCACCTACCAGGGCGGAAGCAGTTTCCGCACCGAGCGCGGCGCCTACAGCATCGCGCATTGGCGGCGCCGCCCTCACCGGAGGGTGGTATGACGGCCGGCGGCCAGCTCCTGATGGAGCTCCGCAGCGATGGCGAGTGGTGCCAGCGCTGGCGGGCTGGACAGGATCGCTGGCGCCATCGTGGCGAGCGCGAGGTGATCGTGCCGGCGCGTTACCGCGTGGAGCCCATCGAGGAGGCGGCAGCGCGGCAATTCATCAGCGCGCACCACTACCTGCGAACCCTGCCGGCGACGCGCTTCTGCTTTGGCCTCACCGACACCGAGGCGCAGGGCCTCCAGTCATCGCTGGTAGGGGTCTGCGCCCTGTCGGTGCCGGTCCGGGAGGAGGTTCTGACGGGCGTGTTCCCGGGGCTTGAGGCCTACGCCGAGAGCCTCGAGGTGGGGCGGCTGTGCCTGCTGGACGCGGTGCCCGCCAACGGAGAGAGTTGGTTCATGGCGCGCGTGTTCCGGCTTGCCCGGGAGCGCGGAGTCCGCGGACTGGTGTCGTTCTCGGACCCGATGCCGCGACGGGCGGCCGATGGGCGGGTGATAACCCCAGGGCATGTCGGCTGGGTCTACCAGGCGC
>DAINSI010000168.1:0-1885 GCA_036741395.1 Candidatus Dormiibacterota bacterium | reverse complement strand
CACCATCGACCTGATGACCGCCCGGGTCCATGCCGTCTTCGGCAGCCTGTTGCTGCTCGGCATCGCCTTCAACCGATTGCTGGGGTGAGTGAGGAGCAGGTCGCCCGCATCTCAGGCCGCGTCGTCCTGGTCGGCATGACCGGCGCCGGGGTGCTCTGGACCGTTGCCTTCAGGGGGAAAAGTAGTTTCTGGGCCAAGATGGCCGCGGGGGTTGGGTCACTGGGCGTTTACGCGCTGTATGCCAACCCGGATCTCCGCAAGACGCGCTTCAGGCCCGCGGATGTGGCTCGCGGCATCGCCTCGGCGGGACTTCTTTACGGCATCTTCCAGGTAGGCGATCGATTGGCGCGAAAGGTAATGCCCAACGGAGGCGCCGAGATCGACGACATTTATCGCAAGCGGGGGCTGGCCCCAGACCCTTTCATCGCCGCCACCCTAGCGTTACTGATCGCGCCGGGCGAGGAGCTGTTCTGGCGGGGCCTGGTCAACCGCTACCTCGCCCAGCAACTCGGCCCGGTGGCTGGCAACGCCGCCGGTGCGACCATTTACGGCGCGATCCACCTCGTCTCCGGCAACCTCACCCTCACCGGGGCGGCCGGGGTTGCCGGCGCATTCTGGAGCCTTGAGCACCTCGCCCAGGGGCGTATGGCACCACTCATCGTCAGCCATGTCGCCTGGGACATCTGGATTTTCCTGGTGCGCCCAACCGCCTGAACGGCCCAGGGGCAGGGGTCAGGCACGGCCGGTGTTCAGGGTGGCGAGCTCAAGCGAGCCGCTCCCCTCCCCGAATCACCAGCCCAGCATCAGCCGAGCGGCGATCACCCGTATTCGGATCTATTTTTGCCCCCCGACACCCGTCGCAGGTCCGGGACCTCCTTCTCGACGGGCACCGGGGCTGCGCTCGGCCATGGCGGAATCGAGCCGGTAGCCAAGGGCCCGCGGCATTTGGGGACTTTTGGCCCTGGCATTTGGGGACTTGTGGCCCTGGTGGGTGCCTGGCCAGCCTTGAGTTGATGGACCCAGCAGGCTCCGGCTACACCACGAAGCCCAGGGAGGTGCGACATGCGACGACGCAAACGGCAACAGGCGCCGAGTTGGCCGAGCGACGGCCGGGGCCCGCGGGTGCTGGTCGAGGACGAGGGCGGCGCGTCGCAATGGGCGCTCGAGCACCTCCTGTCGCGGGCTGGCTACCAGGTCGCCGTCTGCCCCGGCCCGGCGGGCCTGCCCGATCGGCGCTGCCCCCTGGTCGAGACGGGCGCCTGCGCGCTGGCCGGCGGTGCCGACGTCGTCCTCAACGACCTCCGGTTGGGGGACCAGAGCAACCAGGCGGTGCTCCAGGCGCTCCAGGGCGCCTACCCAGCGACGCCGATCGTGGTTGAAGTCCCCCGGCCCGAAGTGGAGCGCCACGAGGCGCTCCTACGCGGCTGTCAGGTCATGCTCATGCCCGCCACCTCCGAGCGGGTCCTCAGATCGGTCGGGGATGCCCTGGCCATCGAGGCCATGGACGAGGGCGGCGTCTAGGTCGGTCTGACTGCGGCGTGGCACGGACCCGAGGGTCCGCTCGTCGACAACGACGAGGTTGCCTGTGGGGTGGCAAAACGAGAGTCAGGAGTGATTCGACTGGCGGGGCCGGACCCTTGGGATCATGACGGAGAGACCTCCGCCTCGAAGGTGGCAATCTCCTCGAGATCCCCATCGAGGATCCCTTTCCGCTGCTCAGGCATCCCTTTCCTCGTAGAACCGCCGGTACAGATGGCGCAGGACCTGCTCCGGCGCCGCCCACGGGTGGACTGCCTTGGTCCCCGGCGAAATCGACGGCCTAATGCGAACGCTGAAGGGGGGCAAAATTCCATCCGAGTTCAACCAGCCCGGCCATAGACGTGGT
>DAINSI010000167.1:0-1935 GCA_036741395.1 Candidatus Dormiibacterota bacterium | reverse complement strand
AGTTCTTCTTGGCCTGGTCGAAGAGGTCGCGGACGCGGCTGGCGCCGACGCCGACAAACATCTCGACGAACTCAGAACCGGAGATCGAGAAGAAGGGCACCCCCGCCTCGCCGGCGACGGCCTTGGAGAGCAGGGTCTTGCCGGTGCCGGGGGGGCCGATCAGGAGCACGCCCTTGGGGATACGCGCGCCCAGCGCGGTGAACTTATCCGGGTACTTGAGGAAGTCGACGATCTCGGAGAGCTCCTGCTTGGCCTCCTCGACCCCCGCGACGTCCTGGAAAGTCACCAGCGGCTTGTCGCCGGCGAGCATCCGGGCACGGCTGCGTCCAAAGGACATGGCCTGGTTGTTCCCCGACTGGGTCTGGCGGAGCATGTACCACATGAACGCCCCGATCAGGACCAGGAAGATGATGTTGGGCAGGATCGAGAGGAAGATACCGCCTGTCGAAGCGCTCTCGGCCGAGAAGTGCATGGCCTGGAGCAGGTCGGCGTCGATGCCCTTGGTGAAATCGGCGTTGTAGACCGTCTTGTACTGGTGGCCGTTGATGTCCGACCACTTGATCTCGGTGCCGCCGCCAACCCCGGTTGCGGACTTCACCTCGTGGTTCTTGGTGGCCTCGATCAGCTGTGCGTAGCTGCGCTCTTCCGGCTGAGCCCCGAACCCGTTCGAGTACTTGGAGAAGAAGTAGATGACCCCCACCACGAGGAGGATCACCAG
Organism: Candidatus Dormiibacterota bacterium; assembly: GCA_036741395.1. Lineage (GTDB taxonomy): Bacteria > Chloroflexota > Dormibacteria > DASZGP01 > DASZGP01 > JAXDLW01. The sequence goes on along the minus strand of DAINSI010000167.1, from coordinate 1,217 downwards.
GAGGTAGACGACCCCCCTACGCTGCAGGCGCATCTTCGGATCGTAGCACGGTGATTATTGGATCCCCGTGAGGGTTACGCCCTCGTCAGCGAGGTGGCAAAGGGCCGTTGCGGGGACGGATTTCGAATTCAGGGCCATGTACAAGTAGTTCGAACCCTGACCCGAGATGGATCATTCCCCCGTCCCCGCCCGCGACCAGCCGGAGGGCCTGGGACAGCAGGGCGGCGCCACCCGGCAGCTGCTCCCGGCCGCTCGTCCGCGCCCACCATCGGCGCAGCGCCTGCACCCGGACGGCCTGCGGCAGGCGGTTGAAGTCCGCCCTCGGCAGCGGTCCGCGGCGATCGCCCAACCAGTCCTGGGCGGCGGCGGCAACGGCGTCGTGCTCCTGGCGCGCAGCCTCGGCGAGGCGCAGGACAGCGTCGCGGATGCGCGGGTTGAAGCGATCCTCGAGGAGCGGCAGGAGCTCGTGCCGCACTCGGTTGCGCGCGAAGCGCGGGTCGCGGTTGGTCCCATCCTCGGTCGGGCGCAGCCCATTGCGCGCGCAGTACGCCTCGACCTGTGGGCGCCCCACGGCCAGCAGGGGTCGGAACCGCAGGCCCTCGCGCGGCGTCATGGCGGCGATGCCCTCGAGCCCACTGCCGCGGATGAGGTGCAGGAGGACCGTCTCGACCTGGTCGTCGGCGGTGTGGCCGAGCGCGACGGTGGGCGCGCCGAGCTCGGCCGCCACGGTCTCCAGGGCGCGGTGTCGGGCGCGGCGGGCGGCGTCCTCCCCGCCGCCTCGTGGCCTGACCCTCACCGTCCGGCACGACAGTCCGAGCTCAGCGGCAAAAGCGATCGCGGAGGTGCTGTCAGCGGCGGCGGACGGCCGCAGGCCGTGGTCCACGTGGACCACGTGCAGGTCCAGGCGGAGTCCCCTGGCACCTCGCCAGAGACCGTGCAGGAGCGCGGTCGAGTCGGGACCGCCGGAGAACCCGACGACCATGCGGCCGCGACCGGAGGCGATGACGGGGTCCGAGCGGCAGGCGTGGACCAGCTGCTCGACGAGGTTGTCGCGCCCGCGGACCGGTCGTTCCACGGCTGGCGTGGCTCCCATTAATAGGTAGTGTCGCGCTCTCGCCGCCGGCCCGGGCGCCGCGATCCGCCTGCGATAAACTCCGGTCTCTGCGTGGCGGTGTAGCTCAGTGGTAGAGCACCCGGCTCATACCCGGTATGTCGGT
>DAINSI010000166.1:0-1939 GCA_036741395.1 Candidatus Dormiibacterota bacterium | reverse complement strand
GATGTAGGCATGTCAATAATGAATTCTGGTCGCGTAGGGGGCATGGTTCATTTTAGGCGGCCAATGTGTTGACAGTTTTGGCCGACGTCCGTGGAAATTCGTGGCCAGTCGCGACGTCAGGACGGCCGTATCCCAGTGCATCAAGCCAGTCGGGACTACCCTGGCCTAGGAGTTCCAAAGGGCTATGGCCGGCGCGCTTGCCCCGAGCAAAGACGTGATGGTTGCGATAGACGGCGAACACCGACAGAACGTTGGCGGGCAAGCCTCGATGGGCAGCGCGGTGGGGAGCGAGGATGCTGTTCAGGTTCTCGACCATCCCGGTCGCGCGCACCGCCTGATCGAGCGCGGCCCAGACCGCGCGCGCCCGGTCGGGCGCCTGGGGCCAAGCCTCGGCCGCGTCGGTGAGGGCCAGCTCTCGGCGATGGTGCCACGCCCAGGCGAGAAAGGTGATCACCTCCTCGCCCAGCACCCCCCGCGGTCCCCGCAGGTGCGTCTCCAACGCACCCAGGTAGGCCACCAGTCCTGCGGCGCGTTGCTCCAGCAGCGCCGCGATCTCCTCCGTTCGCCCGCCCAGTTCCCGGGCGAGCGTTGCCGCCGCCGCGAGGTCGGCCCGGACCTCGGGAGCCTGCCGGACGCGACCGGTCCGACGGTCGACGGGTTCCCGGACCTCCCGAACGACCGCCCCGAGGAGGGCGGCCCCGTCCGCGCGCCGGATCGCCGTGTCGGCCTCCTGGATCGCCCGTTGCACGCTGGCCGGATCGCTCGCCGCATGGAGGGGCCGTCCGCGGCGTGGACGGCGACCGTGGGCGCGTCGGTACGTCTCGGCGGTGGCGGCCTGCTGGGCCCGCTCGGCAACGGCGAGGCAACGATATGCCGTGTGCTCCAGGAGGTGAGTGAGCCGCCCCAGGTCCCGCAGGGTGTGCCAGTGATCGAGGTGAGGAGGGGTCAAACCGATTGCGCGCACCCCCGCCCGCAACCCCTCGGCACCATCGGCGGTGAGCTGGTCGATCTTCACCCCCGTCTCGGTCAAATCCAGCAAGGTGCAGCCCCAGGCAGTCTCGTCGCGCGCGGGAGCCGCAGCCAGGGTCAGCACGGCCCCGCTGTGGGGCTCGACGACCTCCAAGACCGGACCGTGCGCGGCGAAGATCTCATCGGCGAGGAGGTCCACCGGGCGGTCGGGCACGACCCGGAGCGCCCGGGCGCGGGTGGCCGCCTCGGCCAGGACATCGTGAATCGCTCCCAGGCTCCGCTCCACCTGGAGGATCCGGGCCAAGCACTCCTGGATCGCCCGGACCGAGGCGTGGGTCACCTGGTTGAGCACGAGAACGGCGCGCTGCACGGCGAGGCGGTCGACCATCAGGCGCTGATCGAGGCGGGGACGGCCTGGCTTCCCGGCGGCGAGGACGGTCTCCAGCGCTGCCTGGGTTTTGGCGCGCAAGGTGTCGAGGAACTGACGCGAGGTTGCGTAGTCGCGCGCCAACTCGGTGACCAGACCGTACTGACCGGCGAACAGGACCAGGGTGCAGCCCAACTCCGTGCGCTCCGCCAACGTGATATGCTCCAAACGAAAGGGCATCGTGACCTCCGGGTGCTGGAGTGTTGCTTTGTCCAGCATAAACCCAACGGACAAATGCCCTTTCGCTCGTCTGTCACTCAACCAAACTGTAAACACGTTTCTGAACCATGCCAATTCTTCGGCCCTGGCCTAGTACGAATCGCGAAAGGTGGGTATCAGCCAAACTCCTACCGGGACCGCCGTTCCCCAGGTCAGCTTCTACATCGACCAAAATTGTTCCCCTGCACTCGCGGCTTTACTCCAGCAACTTGGCTACCGCGCAACAACCGCTGCGCAGCAGTCACTGTCGAGAGCCCTCGACAACGATCAATTGCTCTTCGCCGCCCCGCAGTCCCCTGTCCTGATCACGCGCGATCGACTACG
>DAINSI010000165.1:0-1963 GCA_036741395.1 Candidatus Dormiibacterota bacterium | reverse complement strand
CGTGACCAGGCCGGCATCAGCCAGCGCACCCTGGCTGCCCGTGCGGGCACGTCATCCGCGACCCTCAGTCGGTATGAGTCGGGCGCGATCTCACCCACCACCGCGACCCTCAACCGTGTGCTCTCCGCCTGTCTGCCACGGCGCCGGCGGTGGAACGACCTCGAGGATTTCGCCGTGGGCGTCAACCACGAGCTCCAGCTCCATGGTTCGGAGGCGGCCTGGCGGCTGGTGGGGGAGGTCATCGACGACCAGGCGGGGGCGGACGGGCGCGAGACCCTGCTCTTTGTCGACCGCCGCCCGGTCGAGGTCGGTCACAGCGCGGTGGACGCGCTGGTGGCGGCACTCGGCGAGTACATCTGCCTGCAGCAGGGTGTCCTCCCCCCGGCATGGACCCAGGAACCTCGCGAAGCCGTCCCCTGGTGGTTCGTCAGCCGGCGGCCGGCGTTTCACGCCCTGGCCTTCCGCGAATCCCCCCCGAGCTTCGCCCGTCGCGGCATTTTCGTGACCCGCGGGGGTCTGGATAGGGTGTGAGCGAGACGCCCTCGCTACTCGGCCGGGACAGGATCATTGCCGCCCTGAGGCTGCTGGGGGAGCGGCTCCAGGACCGGGGTGTTGAGGCGCACATCTACGTGGTGGGTGGCGCGGCAATGGCCCTGTGCTTCGCCCGGGACCGGGTCACTCGGGACATTGACGCGGTGTTTGAGCCCAAGGCCCAGGTCTACGAGGTGGCGCGCGCCCTGGCCCCAGAGCTGGGTCTGACGGACGACTGGCTCAACGACGCCGCCAAGGGGTTTGTCCCGGGGGCCGACCCGAGCGCACTCCCGGTGTTCACGGCGCCCGGTGTCGAGGTCACCTCAGCGTCTGCCCAGACCCTGCTGGCGATGAAGCTGCTGGCCAGCCGGGTCGAACAGGACACTGACGACATCGTCGCCCTGGCCGGCATCCTCGGCCTGACCACCAGCGAGGAGATCCTCGCCGTCGCGCTGGCGCGCTATCCCGCCGATCTGATGCCGCCGCGAGCGAGATTCCTGGTCGAGAGCCTTTTTTCGTAGCAATGCGCCCGTGACCACGGCGCTGATCACCGGCAGCACCGGGCAGGACGGCTCGTACCTGGCGGAGCTGCTGCTGGACAAGGGCTACGACGTCAGGAACGGGTTGCGGATCTCGACGCCGTTGTAGCTGCGGCCCGACGACAGATCCTCGGACCAGAGGATCGAGCAATGCAGCTGAGATGCGCTCCTGATCACCATGGCATCCCAGAACGAGATGTCAAGCGTTCGGTGCAGTTCGATGGCCGCGAGCACGTCGGGGCCGCTGGGTGCGTGCGTCGGCATGGTGCTGAGGTCGGCGACGAGGGCCTCGGCGTCCATGACTGTGAGCGGGTTCGGCAGTTTGCGGGTCACGGTCACGAAGAATTCCTGCAGGACCTGCACGCTCAGCACGACGGTGCGGTCGTGCGCCAGCCGCTCGAACAGGTTGACCGCCCGCTCGCGCTTGTCCCCCGCGGTGGTGTCGTGCGCGTAGACCAGCACGTTGGTGTCAAGGAACTCGCGGATGCGCTCAGCGCTCATGCAGGTCGTCGCGCCCAACGTTCACCCGGCCGCCCGAGCCCAGGTTGTAGCCTGCCCGGGCCCGCGCCAGCGCGCGCTGCATCGCCGGCTCGAAGTCGTCGTCGGCGCGGACCACGTCCTCAAGAGATGCCGTGATCAGCGCTGAAACCGACGTTTCGCGCCTGGCCGCCACGATCTTGGCCTTCTTCAGCAGGGCGCGCGGCAGGGCCAGGGTGATGTTCCGAGTTTCCACGTGATTAAGGGTACCACATAAACACGTGGACAGCCCACGAAGCCGGCAGCGCGTCCCGGCCGCTCCATCCGCAGGCGCATAGTCGCCAGCGCGGCCAGCAGCTAGTCGAGCTTGGAGACGGCTTGCGCAAGATCACGACGATTTACGATGCGGTCGATGA
>DAINSI010000164.1:0-2019 GCA_036741395.1 Candidatus Dormiibacterota bacterium | reverse complement strand
CAGCACCAGGGCGATGACCACTCCGGCCCACAGATGGTGTGAGCGCAGGACCGAGCGCGGCCCCAGAGCCAGGATCCCGGCCGCCACGGAGAGCACCAGGATCGCGACGAGCAGCTTGTTGTCGGCTGCGACGCCCAGGACCGCTCCCGCAGCGAGCCACCACCGGGCGTCGCGCAGCAGCGCGCGGGTGACCGCCAGCAGTGCGGCCGCCCACAAGGCGAGGTCGATGGTGCCGGTGACGAAGTAGTGGCCGCCCAACAACGGCAGCGCGGTGGAGGCGTAGCCCCAAGCGGCCAGCCCCTGAGCGCGGCGACTCCCGCCGAGCTCACGCGCGCTCAGAGCCGCCAGCACGACGCCGGCGGCGGTAACAAGAGGGGCCAGGGCCCGCAACCCGAAGACGGTGTCACCGAACAGGTGGATCGACACCTTCGCCAGCAGCGGAGTGAGGAACGGCTGGTCGACGTAACCCCATCGCGGGGGCAACATCCGGAAATACAACTCGTCGCGGTGGTAGCCGTATCGCGACAGGGTGGCGTACAGCAGGGCGCAGACAACCGCCACAGCCGCCGCGATCCAGCGCCAGGGTGGGGGCGTCAGGTCGCTGACGGGCGCATCATCACCGCCGTCTGCCGGCTGTGCCCTACCCGACCAGGACGCCATACCCATACTCGCCTCGCCGTCTCCCGGGTGCGCGGCGCCGAGCCTAACCGGCGCAAGCGGCACCTGCGTCGTCCGGACGGGGTGGGGTCACCCTGCCCCGTCGCCGGTGGGCGGCCCATCCCTGAGGCCTATCGCCAGCCACGGAAGGCTGGGCCCATCAAGTACCCATCGTCCACGAAGCCCAAGCCCGCTCGTCAGTAGCACACGCTGATCGACAGATTCGGCTACCCGGCTCGCGGCGAAGTGATGCACCTGTCAGCCATAAGAGTGCGTTTCGAGGGACCGCTGGATGGTAGGAAGGCCGGTATGAGCAGCGTCGAGGAGGACGCCGTTGCCGCCGTGAAGCGGCTGGCCGACTCGTGCACCGACATCCTGCAAACGACTTTGGTCTCAGCGATCCTCCACGGATCTCTGACCATGGACGACTTCCGACCGGGGAGGAGTGACCTTGACCTTCTCCTTGTTGTGGAGAGTGGCCTTACGTCAAGCGAGGCCGATGCGCTGGTCGGGGCCGTTCGCGCAGCCGACCTAGGCCCGGCAGGTGGCGTCGATCTGCTGGTCGTGACCCGGCGGACTGCCAAAACGCCAGCTGAATACATCGGTCGGGAACTCCTGGTCGGGCGCTGGCCTGGTTCAGGCGAGGAGTTGGAGGTCGAAGGTCACGACGACCATGTACCGGACCTGGCACTGTTGCATTGAGGGTTCCGGCGGCGCCGTCACAGGAAGACTTGTTGTCGGCACTGCCGATCGCGGCCCCGACAGGCTCGAATGGACGGTCGTTCGCCACCATCGTGGCCATCAACCAGGCTGCGCAGCGCTATCGACCGGAAATCTTGCGGCCGACCCGCGTCCCGATGGCTTAATGCAACAGTGCCCCCGAGCCTGGTTATGGCTTAACCACGAGCGTCCCATGCATCTGCGGGTGGATCGCACAGTGGAAGGGGTAGGTCCCGGGCTTGCTGGGGGCGGTGAGAGTGGCGGTGCCGTTCGCGGCGACCGACGTGGCCGCTGGGGAGGTCGCCGTGCTGCTGTTGTGACTGCCGCACGCGGCGAGGAACAGGCCCGCGGTCGCTGCCGCCGCCACTCGAACCAAAGGGGTCATGCTGTCGAGAATGTCGCGGACGCCGTCAGGGTTCAACCGGGCACGATTCATCGGGCGCTCGGAACGCCGTGAAGTGAGACCTGGAACGGCCGCCGGCCCCACAGCATGCGCGGCGGAATGACGCAACTCCAGGACGGCCCGGATGTTGGCCTGCCGGCGTCCGGGATCTGCCGTGGGCCCAGCCGGAGTGTTCCAACGGGCTGGCTCAGATCGCTCTTGACAGCGCGATCAAAAGCGTTAGGGTTCTAAGCATTAGA
>DAINSI010000163.1:0-2023 GCA_036741395.1 Candidatus Dormiibacterota bacterium | reverse complement strand
GCATCCCAAGTGTTCATGTGTCCACCAAACCGGGGCAACTCCAGATCGAGAATCAGTGCGGCGACCCTGGATGTGGGTTTTGCCCTGGGCGCCCTGTAGCTCCGAGCGGTTGTCAGCATCCCGATCGGCACTACGATCCGCATGGGCCTTGAGGTCGCCGATGGACCACGCCAGAGGGAATGACATCCAGACGACAGCCAAGGGTGCGGCAAACTCCTAGACTCCGGTGGTGTTCTGTCCAAGATGCGGCGACAGATTGCTCAACCAGGAGGGGGGTCCTTGTATGCCGACGGGGACGGATGACGGTATCGGAGCAGCACATGGCTGATGTGCTTTCAGCATGGGTCAGGAATGCTCCGGCACCGGCACGGTCGACAGTCACATGGGGCCAGTTCTTCTGCCCCCGGTGTGGTCTGGCCACCGCCGAGTCTGAGGGCGAGGTTTCCTGCCCCGCTGGCCACGGACCCTTGAACAGCTTCCTGCACGAACTGGTGGAACTCAACCCTCATCTCTGATTGGCGCCGGCGACCGGGCGGCGCCGCCCGGCCGGTCAGTGCAGGGCGGCCTCGATTTGGTCCAGGTGCTCGGCGCGGTGGCTCGCGCGCAGCGGGTTGAGGGGACAGGCGGGGTCCTCGGGCCACAGCCGCTGCGGATCGAGCGTGGCGACCCGGCGGTCGGTCTCCTCGGCCAGCCGGACCGCGAGCTCCGCCACCTGGCGAGGCGGCAGCGCGCCGACGAGGGCGCGGGCGGCGGCGTTGATCGGCTCGACGTCCTCCGGCTCGTGGTCGGCCGGCACGAACGGCACGGCGGCCTCCAGCTTCTCGGCGAGGGAGAGGGCCCGCGCGTCCCAGAAGGCGATATGGCCGAGCATGTCGGCAACCGTCCAGCGGTCGGTGACCAGACGGCGCAGGTCGTCGTCAGTCAGGCGGGCGACCAGGGCGCGCAGACGGTCGCGCTCGTGGGTGTTTCGTTCGACGTAGGCGTCGTCGGCGGGCATGCGGTCCATCCTAAGCCCGGACCCGCTAGCGGCTCAGCTATGCCGCGCTCGGGCGCGGCTCCGCCGAGGCCTCCCAGCCTGACCAGATAGGAAAAGCCAATCTTGCGATGTCTTTGCGACGTTTCTGCGACGCGGAGCCGTGGATTTTCGGAGACCTCGATGCCCAGTGAGTGGGTATGAGACTTTTTTCGGCGACCCGGAACCGGGCCGCCTATGTCCACGCGCTCGCCGCAGTCATCGTCTGCCTGGAGACCCTTGGCCGAGATCGTCGCCCGCTACCGCGGCACCGCGTTGGCCCCCGTCTTGCCGCCTTCCGACAATTCCCATGAGGGCGCCCTGCGGTCGAAGACGGCTTCCACAACGGTTTGCAGCAAGTGCAGCAAAAAACGCTGCATTTGCTGCAACCGTCCGCGGACGAGCTGGCGTGAGCACTCCGTTCACCCCGGCGCCGGGGTACTACCCACCCCGCCTGGCGTGGCGGGAAGGCACGATTGCGCGCTTTCGCAAACACCCACAGCGTTTCTGCGCCAGCCTGCCGCGCGCGCCGCGGGAGCCGCTGAGGGCGATCGCACTCGTGGGTGATCGGGCGCGAGTGGTCGCGGTCCCGTGGCACGGCGACTACGCGGCGCTGCGGGCGGGCCTGAGCAGGCTGGTCGAACGGGGTCAGCTCTACCGTCCCCTTGAGCGTGGCGAGGTCGGCGTTCAGCCTGCCGCAATACCCCGACTACCTGCGCCGGGTCGGAGAGGATCTGTGACTGAGGCAGGGGCCGCGCACCTGCCGGCCCCCCGGTCGAAATACGGGTCGGCACGGGAGCCGACCCCCCAATCGAATACAGAAAAGCCAGTCTTGGCGGCAGGACGGTTCCCCCTGAACAGATCATCGATGATCCTCCGCGGTACGAGACCGAAGGGGCGGGGCGTGACTTCGCCACCGCGTTCGTCAGCAGTAGCGAAGCCAGAAGAGCCCGTTCCGAACTCAGCAGGACGGCTGATCTCGCCAGGACGGTCCCTCTACCACAGCAGACC
>DAINSI010000162.1:0-2028 GCA_036741395.1 Candidatus Dormiibacterota bacterium | reverse complement strand
TGGGAATCGAACCCACCTGGGACCCCTTATCAGGACCCCACAGACGGTTTTGAAGACCGCGGGAGGCACCAGCCCCCGTACATCCCCACTCGAAAGGAGACTCTAGACGGGCGGCTCACGCTCGAGCTCTTTGCGGACCTCCTCGATGACCGCGGCGATCGTGGCCGGATCCGCCGCCGCCCCCGCCGCCCGCATCTGCTCCACCGCGGCGCCGGCCATGAAGGAGGCCAGGGGCGCGAACCGACGCTCCTGCGTGTGGGCGGCGACCCTGGCCAGCTCGAGCAGCTCGAGCGCAACCGCCGAATCCAGGACGGGTGCCTCGATCCGGGCCCCGCGGCGGGCGGCCGCCGCCACGAGGCGCTCGCCGAGGTCCTCAAAGAACTTGTTCATCGCGCACGACGATAGCCAATTGACGAAGTCCGCGCCCGGCCCTACTCTTCAGACGCCGTCGGCCGCGTTTGCGCGAGGTCCACTTGCCCCAGGTCAGCCGTCGCGACTTCCTGAAGATCGGCGCCGCGACGGCCGGCGGGACCGGCCTCTCCGCCCTCGGCTTCGACCTCGCCGAGGCCACCCAGGTCAAGCTGGGCCTCAGGATCGCGGGCGCCACCCAGGCCCACTCAATCTGCCCGTACTGTGCCGTCGGCTGCTCGATCCTCACCTACACCGACACCAAGGGCAAGCTGCTGCAGATCGAGGGCGATCCCGACAGCCCGGTCAACGAGGGCCGGCTCTGCCCCAAGGGCGCCAGCGCGATGCAGCTCGCCACCTCCGCCCGCCGGGTCGACAGCGTGCAGCACCGGGCCCCGGGCGCGACAGAGTGGAAGACCATCACCTGGAACGAGGCGCTCGACAAAATCGCCCAGAACATCAAGGACTCCCGCGACCGCACTTTCGTGCAGCAGGACGCCAACGGCAACACGGTCAACCGCACCGAAGGCATCGCCTTCGCCGGCGGCGCCGCCTTCAGCAGTGAGGAGGGTTACTTCACCACCAAGGTGATGCGCAGCCTGGGACTGGTGCACCTGGAGCAACAGGCGCGCGTTTGACACGGCCCGACTGTGGTCAGTTTGGCCGCAAGCTTCGGACGGGGCGCCATGACGAACCACTGGCGCGACCTGAAGAATGCCGACCTCATCCTGATCAACGGCGCCAACCCGGCGGAGGCGCACCCGGTCGGCTTCCAGTGGTTCCTCCGGGCCAAGCTGGACCGGGGCGCCAAGATCGTCCACACCGACCCCCGCTTCACGCGCACCTCGGCGGTCGCTGACCAGTACCTTCGGATTCGGACGGGCACCGACGTCGCCTACTTCGGCGGCCTCATCAACTACGTGCTCTCCAACAACCTGTACCTGAAGGACTACGTCACCCACTACACCAACGCCGCCTTCCTGGTGAAGGACGGCTTCGCCTTCACGGACGGCCTCTTCTCCGGCTACAACAAGGACGCCCGCTCCTACAACATCACCACCTGGGCGTACGACAACACCGCTCCTCCGGCCACGCCAGGCGAGCCCAACGCCTCCCAGGCCCAGGGCCCCGCGACCTCGAGCGCCGGCTTCGCCAACACCGATTACACCCTTCAGCATCCGCGCAGCGTCTTCCAGCTGATGAAGACGCACTACTCCCGCTACACCCCGGACGTGGTCGAGAACATCAGCGGCATACCCAAGGCCGACTTCCTGAAAGTCGCCCAGATGGTGGGCGAGATGGGCAAACCGGACAAGGTCATGTCGATCGTCTATGCGGTGGGCCTGACCCACCACACCACGGGCGGCCAACTGATCCGCAGCGCAGCCTTACTGCAGCTGCTCCTCGGCAACATGGGCATGCCGGGCGGCGGCATGAACGCTGAGCGCGGGCACGCCAACATCCAGGGCAACACTGACCACGCGATCTCGTGGGAGATCCTGCCCGGCTACATGAAGATCCCGGCTCCGGGGCAGAAGACCCTGGACGCTTTCGTCACCGCGTCGGCGCCGGTCAAGTCGCACCCCAACTCCTGGAACTTCTTCGGCCTCAACTACAAGA
>DAINSI010000161.1:0-2063 GCA_036741395.1 Candidatus Dormiibacterota bacterium | reverse complement strand
CCGTCGGGAGCCCCATCGTCGCCATCCTCGAGACCCACGTGCAGGCGGACCATCGGTCGGGGGCTCTCGAGCTGGCGCGCGAGACCGGGGCCGTCGTCCACCTGCACCAAAGAGCCGATGTGGCCTTCCCTTTCACGCCGATCGGTGACGGCGACGAGATTCCCCTGGGTAACGACTACATCCGCGTCATTCACACTCCCGGCCACACCCCAGAGAGCTCGTGCTTCCTGGTCGGGGACCGCACTCGTGGCGAGGACCCCTGGTTGGTGCTCACCGGCGACACCCTGCTGGTCGGCGATGCTGGACGTCCCGACCTCGAGGAGAACGCTTCGCGTGAGGCTGCCGAGGCTGCAGCTCGCCAGTTGCATCAAAGCCTGGAGCGACTGCTCAGCCTGCCGGACCATCTCGAGGTGTATCCCGGTCACTTCTCCGGGTCCGCGTGCGGGCGGTCACTGAGCGCGAAGCCCAGCTCGACAATCGGCTTCGAACGACGGTTCAACGCCGCGCTGCAGCCCCGGTCGGCAGATGATTTCGTCGACTTCATGCTGGCCGACCTGCCGCCCGCGCCCGAGGACCACATCGCCATCCGCCGCGCCAACCGCTTGGGCGGGGTGGCTCCGAGTCCCACACTGGCCACCTAGGGTCTGCTCTCGGTGGGTTTGGGCGGCCCGGTGACCGCGGGTCTGGCTGCGGGTGATGGAGGCCACGACGTCCGGCTCGGGTTGCAGGCCAACCTCGGCCAGTTCTCGATCCTCGTCGTCCTCAACGCGTTCGTCGGGGCGATGGTCGGCCTCGAACGCACGGTGCTGCCGCTGGTAGGCGCCCAACAGTTCGGGCTGGCATCGACCACCGCGGTGCTCTCCTTCATTGCCAGCTTCGGCCTCTCCAAAGCACTGATCAACCTCGCCGCCGGTGCCGTGGCCGACCGCGTCGGTCGGCGCCGCGTGCTGATGGTCGGATGGATCTTGGGGATCCCCGTCCCCCTCCTCATCCTGGTGGCGCCCTCCTGGGGCTGGGTGGTGGCCGCCAATGTCCTGCTGGGCGCCAACCAGGCGCTGTGCTGGTCGATGACGGTGAACATGAAGATCGACCTGGTAGGACTATCACGCCGCGGCCTGGCGCTCGGCCTCAACGAGAGCGCCGGCTACGCCGCCGTGGGTCTGACCACGCTGGCGGCGGCCGCCGCGGCGACCGCATACGGGTTGCGCGCTGGACCGTTCGGGCTCGGGATGGGCATTCCGTTCCTCGGTCTCGCCATCACCATCCTGCTGGTCCGTGACACGAGCCGCCATGTCGCGACCGAGACAGAGCAGATGGAACGGCCTCAAACGCCGATCCAACCCCGGCCAGGTCTGGGCGACATCTTTGCCTGGACGTCGTGGCGGAACCGGGACCTTTTCGCGTGCAGCCAAGCCGGGCTCGTCAACAACCTGAACGACGGAATGGCCTGGGGGCTGTTCCCAATCTTCCTGTCCCGCGCCGGCCTGAGGCTGGGGACTATCGCCGTGATCACCGCGGCCTATCCGCTCTCATGGGGCATCCTCCAGCTGGGCACCGGGGCGCTGTCAGATCGTCTTGGTCGCAAGCCGCTGATCGTTGCCGGGATGGCCTTGCAGGGAATCGCGCTGCTGGCCCTGGTCAACGTCCAGGGCGCGGGCCTCTGGCTGGCGACCGCCGTGATTCTGGGCCTGGGAACGGCCCTCGTCTACCCCACGCTGCTCGCCGCGGTCAGCGATGTCGCCCACCCATCGTGGCGAGCAAGCGCGGTCGGTGTGTACCGGCTGTGGCGCGACCTCGGCTACGTCGTCGGTGCGCTGGCGGCCGGAGCCATTGCGGATCTGGCGGGCATTCCGGCTGCGATCGTGGCTGTTGCGCTGGTCACCCTGGCTTCCGCGATCGTGGCTTTCCTCAGGCTGCGGGAGACCTTACCAACGCGCAGCCGTCTCGTTTCCTAAGCACTGAATGTCAACGCCCGTGAGCTCGTTCACTCTCTGCACGCGAGCCCGGAATACAAAAGTGACAGCGGGAGACGGGGATCGAACCCGCGACTTCAACCTTGGGAA
>DAINSI010000160.1:0-2101 GCA_036741395.1 Candidatus Dormiibacterota bacterium | reverse complement strand
GCTCCCGCTGGGTCTCGGAGATCATCGCCGTCTCGCCGGGGGAGCGGGAGAAGGGGTACGCGACGACGCAGGTGTTCCGGCCGTCATACGGGCGGCCCGCCGTCGCTGGGGTGCTGCCGGATGAGTACCGGGCCCTTGAGCGGTTCGGGTTCGACCTGCGCGGGTACCTGGCTGAGGGCCGGCTGCATGAGGACGCAACATGACCGCCCTGATCCCGGGACTGGGCGGCGCCCTGGTGGTCGCTGGCCTGATCGGGGTGGCCACGGGACTGCGCAGGTCACCCGAAAGACCACCCGCGCCGACCCGGACGCGGCTCCCCTTGGCGCCGCGACTGGGCGGCACATCCCCCCGCACCCAGGCGCTGTTGCTCACCGGGGTCAGCGCGGGTTTGCTCACCGCACTGCTCACCGGATGGTTCGTCGCAGCGCTGCTGGTGCCCGCGGTCGTGGTCGGTCTGCCGATCCTGCTCTCGGCGCCGCCGGCCGGGTCCAAGATCGCGCGGGTCGAGGCGATGGAGGAGTGGACCCGGTCCCTGTCTGGGGTGCTGACCGCCGGTGCCGGTCTGGAGCAGGCGCTGATCGCCACCTTGCGGTCCACCCCGGATGCGATCCGCCCTGAGGTCACCCATCTGGTGGCCCGGCTGCGCGCCCGGTGGGGAACCGAGGCCGCACTGCGGGCCTTCGCCGACGAGGTCAACGACGCGACCGGCGACCTGGTCGCCGCCAACCTCATCCTCGGCGCCCGACGCCGTGGCGCCGGCCTTGCCAGCGTGCTGGAGGCCCTGGCCGAGTCGGTCGCCGCGGACGTGCGCGCCCGACGTGAGATCGAGGCTGACCGGGCCAAGCCCCGCGCGACCGCCCGATACGTCACCCTCATCACCGTCGGAGTCCTGCTCGTCCTGGGTCTGACGGGGCAGTACATCGCGCCGTATGGCTCCCCAGTGGGACAGGTGATCCTCGTGGTCCTGCTGAGCTTGTATGTCGCCACCCTGGTGTGGATGCGTACCATGGCCACCGGCAAGCCGCTGCCCCGGTTCATCGGTGCCGCAGCCCGCGAGAGCAGCGGGACATGATCACCGGGCTGCAGCTGGCGATTCTCGGCGGTGGGCTCGTAGGCCTCGGAGTTGCGCTGCTGGTGTGGCGGCTGGCACCCGCGGACCCCGACCTGGGCGAGACTCTCGCCCGGCTGTCACCCGCACATGCTCGCCGACGCCCCGAGACGGTCCAAGGCGCCGCAGACGGCCGGGAACGCCTCGGGCGCTGGGCCATGAGGACGCTGCCGGTCGCCGCGTGGGCGCGCGTCCCTGCCACGGAGCTGGCCGTGCTGCGGATCCCGGTAGCCCGGTTCTATGGCGAGAAGGTCCTGTACGCCTTCCTCGGCCTGCTGATCCCTCCGCTGCTCAGCGGCTTCTTCGCCGTCATTGGGTTGACGTTCCCGGTCCTGATCCCGGCCGCAGCCACGGTCGGCATGGCTGCCCTGATGTTCTTCCTGCCGGACTACAACGCCCGCGACGACGCCAAGAAGGCACGGGTGGAGTTCGCCCGAGCGTTGGGCGCCTACATCGACCTTGTGGCCCTCGAGCGCAACTCCGGTTCCGGCTCCCGGCAGGCGATGGAGGCCGCAGCCGAGATCGGCGACAGCTGGGTCTTCCGTCGTCTGGGGGAGGAGCTGGCCCGCTCCCGGTGGTCCGGCCAAGCCCCGTGGGAGGCGCTGCACGGCCTCGCCGACGAGCTCGGCCTACCGGAGCTGGACGACCTGGCCGACATCATGCGCCTGTCAGGGGAAGAGGGCGCCCAGATCTACACCCAGCTGCGTGCCCGATCGGCCTCCATGCGAGCCGCGATGCTCAATGCCGAGCTGGGCAAGGCCAACGAGGTCGGGGAGCGGATGAGCATCCCGATGAGCCTGCTCGGCGTGATCTTCATGGCGATCCTGGTCGCGCCCGCGCTGCTTCGCGTGATGGGAGGCAACTCCTAACAAGTCGTGAATCGACAACCACCACAGAACATCACCCGGCCGCCTATGTGGGCAGGGGGACACAGAAAGGGGCAACCACCATGCAGTACCTCGCAGCAACACTCCATACCCTCGGCTTCCGCCT
>DAINSI010000159.1:0-2138 GCA_036741395.1 Candidatus Dormiibacterota bacterium | reverse complement strand
CCACGTCGGTGCTGCCGTTGCGGTTATAGATGCTGACGCTGCCACTCGAACTGAGTTTGACCACGACCAGGTGGGCACGGTCTGCCCGCCCACCCAGTTGAGGTCTGAAGCCAGGGGCTGCTGTGAGGCGCCCGCGGGCCATACCGTCAGGAAGCTGGGTCCGTTCGAATTGGTCGAGGTCACGTTGAGGACGACCGCCGTGGGCGGCGTGCTCGAATGTCCCGGCAAGAATTGCCGCCAAGCCTGGGCGGCGCGTCGCCGGCCGGCGGGTAGCCACTCCAGAGGCCGCCCCCATACTGGCCGGGTGGAACACCTGGTTGTGGGCCAGATTGTCGAGTTCCTGGTCTGGGCAGAACTCGCGGCGTCCTCGGGCGGCCGGCTGCACGTGTACCTTCCGCTATGGGACCGGGGCGTCGATGGGCTGATCCACAGGCGCACAGACGGCGCCTACATCCCGGTGCAGGTCAAGGGGCACTCGGTTGTCCGCCCTGATGGCTGGACTCACCTCGTCGTCCCGGCGGAGAGCCTCCGCGATGACGACGTCCTCCTTGTCTGCGCCCTGCTTGACGGGGACCGGCTCGCGCCCTGGATCATGGTTGTCGATGAGGGAACCTTCAAGAAGGTCGCGGGGACCAGCCGGGACGTCGGCGGCCGACTGGTTTATGACGCGGCGATCCACCTGGACCGGCGCAGCGACAGTCGCTGGGATCAATTCCTGGTTGAGCGATCCCAGCTGGCCGCTCGCCTTGGCGCCGGCCCGACCCAGGCCACCCTCGCTGCCGAGGCGGGCAGGGCGCCGGCCAATCGCCACCTTGGGGTCCTGGGTGAGGCCGAGGTCCTGCGCCGCCTGGCCGAGATCGAGGAACTCAGCATCTTCCGACCCTTCCCGGACCTTGAGACCGCGGAGATCGCGGTGCGGCACGAGGCGTCGTTCCGGGTCCTGGGGATACAGGTGAAGACCGTCAGCGTGCCCGACGTCCACACTGAGACCACCGTGGACATCCAGGAGGCCAGCTTCGAGGCCGCCTCTAACACGTGGTTCACCATCCTCACTTGGCTGCGGGACGAGCGCCGATTCCACCCTGAGTTCCTCCTCGTCCCGAGCCAGAAGATCCGCGACATCAGCCACCTTGAGGGCATCACCCTGCAGATCAGCTTCACCCCGGGCAGCACCCGGCATGCCGTGGTTGAGCCGTACCGACGGTTGCTGGAGAACCTGGGTAAGGAGATCGCCTCGCTGATCTAGCACCCCAGCCTGCGCCCGTTACTCCAACAGGTGGACCGGCAGACCCGCCGATTCTGCCGCGCGGGTGCGCCACCGCCAGCGCCCTGGGCCCATCCCTCAGATCGTCGAAGGCGTGAACGGCGACGTCCAGCTGGCTGAGATCAGTCCAACAGGCGCTTGCCTGTCCGGGGGCGAGCTGGTGGTCCCAGACCTGGCGGGCGAGCACGTTGCAGGGCCACGACCAACCCGGCGTCGATCACCACCATCGGCTATGAGGCCCGCTCGCCGAGGTCCTCGCGTGACGCATGTAACAGCGCGACCGCGTCTACGGGCGACAGGGCGGCGGAGAGCGCGACCAGACGATCGAGAGCGGCCATGCGTGCGCCTGTGACGCCGGCTCCTGTGGCCGGTCCAGCTCTGGTGAGCGCGCCATGCAGGAGCACCTTCGCCAACGTTCCAGGCTTCATGCCGAGGCTCCTTGCTTCCCCTTCGAGGCGCTCGTAATCGGAGCTCGGCAGCCGAATGGTGATCGCTCGCGTCATTTTCCTGGAGCATAAGCAACACCGACGGGAGTCCGGAACCACGTAAACTGCAAGAGTCATGACGAGCAAGGAGAAGCTCCGAGTTCTCGTCGATCGTCTTCCCGAACGTGAGGCTGCCGCGCTCCTGGCGCAGCTCGAACGGAAGGAGGCGCCGCGACGACCGCGACGGCTCAGCTTCACCGCGGTCGGGCGTAGCGGCAGACACGACCTGAGCGCTCGCTCGGCGGAGATCTTGCGGGAAGAGTTCCCCTCGGCGTGATCCTGGTCGACACCGGTCCGCTGGTGGCCGACGCCGACGCCGATGACGACAACCACGAACGCTGCCGCGACTTCCTAGTGGGCTGTAACCCTGGGATCGGGTACAGCCCGGT
>DAINSI010000158.1:1435-2288 GCA_036741395.1 Candidatus Dormiibacterota bacterium | reverse complement strand
CGCCGGCGACCTCCCCACGAGTGGGGAGGCCAGGGCGGAGCCCACCTCCCCACAGGGCGGGGAGGCCAGGGCGGAGCCCACCTCCCCACAGGGTGGGGAGGTGAAAGGCTGGGCCGAGGTGCTCGATCAGCTGAGCCGGACCGTGCGGGCTGCTTACCTCGACGCGAAGCCCGAGGTCGATGGGTCGACGCTCGTGTTGTGGTTCCAGTACGGCTTCCACCACAAAAAGGCGCAAGAGCAATCGGCGCAGCTGCTGCCGCTCGTGCGCGCGTGGCTCGGAGACAAGGTGACCGTCGAGTTCAAGCTGCGCGAGGTGGCCGCCGAGTCGAGCAAGCCTGGCGGCAAGGCGCCCGCCAGCCCCGAGGACGACCCGTTCGTGCGCGAGGTGGTGCGCCGGTTCGATGGGCGGGTGACTCGAGTCAAGGAGGTCTCCGAATGAAGGACCCGATGAAGATGCTGCGCCAGGTCCAGCAGATGCAGGACCGCATGGCCAAGGTCCAGACCGAGCTCGAGAGCGAGACCGTCGAGGCGAGCGCGGGCGGCGGCGCGGTGCGGGTGGTGGCCACGGGCACGCAGAAGGTCGTCTCGGTGGCGATCGACCCCGCCGCGGCCACCGACACCGAGATGCTGCAGGACCTGGTCGTGGCCGCGGTCAACGAGGCCATGGAGGCATCAAAGCAGCTGGCCGCGAAAAAGATGCAGGCGGTCGCCGGCGGCCTGGGCCTGCCCCCCGGCCTCATCTAGTCCCGGACGTCCCAGTTGCCTCAGCTCCCGGAACCAATCGAGCGGCTTGTGCAGGAGCTGTCACGACTGCCGGGCATCGGCCCCAAGACCGCTCAGCGCCTGGCCTTCC
>DAINSI010000158.1:0-1425 GCA_036741395.1 Candidatus Dormiibacterota bacterium | reverse complement strand
CGCTAGCGCAGGCGATCGCGGACGTGAAGGCCCGGATCGGCTACTGCGAGCGGTGCTTCAACATCGCCGAGGGCAGCCTGTGCGCGATCTGCTCCTCAACGCGGCGTGATGCCTCCGTGATCTGCGTGGTCGAATCGGCGCTGGACGTGCTCGCGATCGAGCGGACCGCGGAGTTCAACGGGTTGTACTTCGTGCTCCATGGTGTGATCTCGCCGATCGATGGGATCGGCCCCAACGAGATCCACGTTCCGCAGCTTCTCGAGCGCGCGCGCGAAGAGGGCGTGACCGAGGTGATTGTCGCCACGGATGCAGATATAGAAGGAGAGGCGACCGCGGTCTACCTGCAGCGGGCCCTGGCGCCGCTGGGGATCACGGTCACCCGGCCCGCGCACGGCCTGCCGGTGGGCGGCGACCTCGAGTACGCGGACGAGCTGACGATCGCGCGCGCCATGGCCGGCCGGCGGGCTTTCTGAAATGTCGACGCCCAAGCTGTCCGCGCGACCTGCGCTGTTGTTCGACCTGGACGGCACGCTCGTGGACAGCGTGTATCAGCACGTGTTGTCGTGGCGCGACGCGCTGGAGTCGGAGGGCCTGCATCTGTCGGTGTGGCGGATCCATCGGCGGATCGGCATGAGCGGTGGGCTGTTTTTGAAGGCCCTGGACCGGGAGCTGGGCACCAGCTTGACCGAGGCTCAGGCCGACCGGCTTCGGCAGGCGCACGCTTCGGCTTTGCTCGGCCGGCTGGATCAAATCCGCCCCCTGCCCGGCGCGCGGGAGCTGCTGACCGCCCTGTCATCGATGCATGTGCCGTGGGCGATCGCCACCAGCGGTGCTTCGATCACCGCCCGCCCGACGCTGGCGCTGCTGGGGATCCCCGAAAGCACGCCGGTCGTCACCCGCGACCAGGTCGCCTACGCGAAGCCGAACCCCGATCTGTTTTTAGCTGCGGCGGAGCGCCTGGGAGTGCCGCCGGGCGACTGCTTCGTGGTCGGCGACAGCATCTGGGACCTCCTGGCCGCCCAGCGGGCGGGCGCCCTGAGCGTGGGGGTGCTGTCGGGGGGCTACGGCCAGGAGGAGCTGGAGCGGGCCGGCGCCTACCGGGTCTATGACGACCCCGCGGACCTGCTGGGGCATCTGGACGAGCTGGGGATCAGGGCGGCAGCGGGCTAGCTCTTCGGGGCCCGGGCGGCGCCCGTTGCAAAGGGAGCCTGGAGACCGGTACAATTCGCGGGTTGTCCTGACGGAAGGCTTCGCGCGCCCTAAAAAGCGCCGGGGTAGTCGGGAGAACCAGCACTTTGACAACTGAAGAGTGGGAAAGACTCTGAGAGTCTTTTAAGACTCAGGGCGAACGCCTTGGGTCCTCCGTTTTGGACGGAGAGTTTGATCCTGGCTCAGGGTTAACGCTGGCGGCGCGCATAACACATG
>DAINSI010000157.1:0-2292 GCA_036741395.1 Candidatus Dormiibacterota bacterium | reverse complement strand
CGGGCGCGGAGAAGTAGAAGCAAGAGTTGGAGCATCCGTCAGGTTAGCGATGAACCAGTCGCGAAAGCCGCTGGGCGTAGCGGACCGCTTTTTGCCGCCCCACAACCGGCCGGGCCGCTTCGAGGGTCGGGAGTTGGCGCCGCGAGTTGGACGGTCTTTCGCCCCCTACAGGACCCCGCTGGATTTTCCCTCGATGGATGCCGGGCGATATACCACGGTCGCGGGGTTGGCGGCTTCTACTTCTCCGCGCTCTCCTCACCGGCCTACGGTTCCTCCTTAGGGAGCAGGGCAGCCTCAGTGATCACCCCCGAGCACATGGCCCATGGCGTCGACGACGGGCAGCCCGCTGACCTTGTTCTCTGCCAGGACACGGGCGACCTCTCCGAGCAGCGTCTCAGGATCGACCGTCAGTACCGGCGAGTTCATGACGTCGGCAACCACGGGTTCGTCGCTGTCATTCACTTTCATGGGCTCACCGTAACCCTGCCCCCAGGACGGGCGAACGGGCCGATCGTCCCGGTTCTCAAAGGACCCCCGGGCCTTGTAACACGCCCCATTCGAGGCTCGGGCTTCAGTCGGCATCCAGTATGAGGTCCACCTGTCGGATGGCCTCCGCCGACGTGCCCTCGGTCCGGACGGTGATCGCCTCGGGCCACGCCGCAAAGTGCCTTCGCACCAGGTCCGCCTCCCGCGGCCCCGCCTCCGACATATCGACACCAGAAGCCTGGCGTGCTGCCGCTCGTTGCTGCGCGATTTCCGGCCGGACGTCACAGCAGAACTGGTAGAGGTCACTGGTCGTGCGCCCGGCCACGTCCGCGGCGGCGGCACGCCAGCGTCCCTCCGCCCACGTGGCATCCAGGACGACCGACTCGCCCATGACTAGGAGCCGCTCCGCACGCGAGAGGGTTTCGGTGTACACCTGGTCCCTGGCCCGCGCGGAGTAGCGTTCCTGGGGGTCCGCAACGTGGGCTAGGGCCTCGCGCCGGATCGCATCCGAGCGCAGCACTGCCCAACCGCGCCGCTCCCCGAGCAGGCCTGCCAACGTGCTCTTGCCAGTGCCCGGCGCGCCCCCGACCACCACCAGCCTCACCGACCCGGTCCGCAAGTGTTCCAGGCTGAGCCGATGGAGGGCCTGGGCGGCAGCACCGGCGCCCGCGTCACCCTGCGCGACCCTGATGCATTTGACTTTGGCCCGAACATGGGCGCGGTACGCGATGTAGTGATGCTCGAGGGTTGCCGGGTGGCTCTCGGCGGTGAATTCACGGTAGGCCTCGAGGAACTCTCGCGCCAGGTCGGGCCGATCGAGGCGCTCCAGGTCCATGGCCAGAAAGGCGGCGTCCGACAGCACGTCGCCGTGGCGCAGCCCGTCGTCGAATTCCAGGCAGTCGAGCAGCCTCGGACCGTCCTCCAGCAGGAAGATGTCGTCGGCCTGCAGGTCGCCGTGCCCATCGCGGATCAGGCCGGCATCGACGCGGCGCTGCAGCAGCGGGTGGCGCCCGGCGATGTAGCGGTGGGCGCGCAGTTCGACTTCGTCCATCGCGGCCGGGTCGATCACCTCGCGCCCGCAGCGTCTGAGCGCCGCGAAGTTGTCCTCCCACAGGTGGAGCAGGCGTTCCGGGTCGCCCGCTTCGCCGATGGCCCCGGACGTGTCAGCACCCGCGTGGAATGCCGCCAGCTGTTTGGCAACCGCGCGCACCTCGGAACTGAGGTTGCCTCCGCCCGTGGCCAGGGTCGAGAGCCTGCGAGCTTCCGGCATCCGGCGCATCATCACCAGGTGGTCGAGCGGCGCCCCGTCGGGAGTCATCACATCGGCCACCCCGAGGTACACGTCGGGAGCCAGCCGGTGGTTCAACTCCACCTCGCGGGCGCAGGCCAGTTGGCGCGCCGGGCGCGATGTCCAGTCCAGGAAACCGAGGTCGACCGGTTTCTTGAGCTTGAAAGCCAGCGACCCGACGAGGAACACCACCGAGATGTGGGTCTCCAGCATCTGCGCGCTGGCCGCGCCCGGGATCGATTGCGCGGAGAGGGCGCCGGCCTCAGGAGACACCGGCAATCCCGCGCGGAACCGCGCCCGCGTGCTCCACGTGGGTGTCGTCCCAGCGGTAGGTGAGGGCGTTGTTCACCGCCACCACCTCGTCCATCGCGGAGACCAGGAAGGTGATGATGGGGATCTCGGTGCGCCGCTCGACCTGGCCGCCGATGGTCACGATGCCGGACTCGACCTCGACCACGACACCACGCGTTCGACGACCCTGGCATGGAACGGCTTCTGCATCGCCTCGTTTGCAGGCA
>DAINSI010000156.1:0-2311 GCA_036741395.1 Candidatus Dormiibacterota bacterium | reverse complement strand
CCCCGGTCTCCCGCCGCCCGGCGCGGGGGCGCCCTACGCCGGCGCGCAGCAGAACCAGAAAGCGCTGATCGCGCTTGTGCTGGGCATCGCCGGGTTTTTCGTCTGCCCCCTGATGGGCATCCCCTCGATCATCCTCGGCGGCCAGGCGAAGGGCGAGATCCGCGCCAGCGGTGGCGCCCAGACGGGTGAGGGTCTGGCCACCGCGGGCGTGGTGCTGGGATGGATCCAGATCGCCGAGATCGTGTTGGTGATCCTCTTCATCATCCTCCTGGTCGGCGGGATCCTGGCCTCGCACCCGACCGTGAACACCCAATAGCAAGCCCGGGCACGATGGCGGATTACAGCGACGATGACGTCCTCCTCATCGCCGCCGCCCGTACCCCCTTCGGGCGCTTCGGGGGCAGCCTCGGCGCGCTCAGCGCGGTCGACCTCGGTGCCCGCGTCATCTCCGAGGTCGTGGACCGCGCGGGGCTCGAGCCCGACAGGGTGGACCAGGTGATCATGGGCACCGTGATCACCGCCGGGATGGGTCAGATCCCGGCGCGCCAGGCGGCCCTGCAGGCTGGCCTCCCTCTGTCGGTCAGCGCGCTCACCATCAACAAGGTCTGTGCCAGCTCGCTCAAGGCCGTCAACCTCGGTGCCAGCCTGATCCGGGCGGGGGAGGCCGACGTGGTGGTCGCGGGCGGGATGGAGTCGATGACCCAGGCCCCCTACCTGCTGCCGGGGGCGCGCTTTGGGTTGCGCATGGGCAACGCCACGGCCGTCGACGCACTCCAGCTGGACGGCCTCATCTGCCCGGTCGGAAAGACCCTGATGGCGGACTACGGCAGCGAGGTCGCCGCGGAGTACGAGGTGACCCGCGAGGACCAGGACCGCTGGGCCGTGCGCAGCCAGGCGCGGTATGCCGACGCCCTGGCTGGGGGACGCCTCGCGGACGAGGTGGTGCCGGTCGAGGTGCCCCAGAAGCGTGGTGCGCCGACAGCCGTGACCGCCGACGAGCAGCCGCGTCCGGGGACCACCTTCGAGGCCCTGGCGGCACTCCAGCCGCTGCGACCGGGGGGCAGCGTCACCCCGGGGAACGCCCCCGGCGTCAATGACGGCGCCAGCGCGCTGGCGATGGTCAGCGGTCGCCACGCGCGCGCCCACGACCTCGAGCCGCTGGCCATCTGGCGTGCCCAGGGTGAGGCGGCGGAGCCGGTGAAATACCTCGCCACGGTGCCCGCGTACGCGCTCCAGGCGGCGCTGCGCAAGCTCGGACGCAAGGCCACCGAGCTCGACCTCCTGGAGATCAACGAGGCCTTCGCGGCGGTGGCCATCACCGCCACCAACCTTCTCGGCGTCGACCCCGAGAAGGTCAACGTCAACGGGGGCGCGGTGGCCATCGGCCACCCCATCGGCGCATCCGGCGCCCGCATCCTGATGACGCTGATGTACGAGCTGCGTCGCCGTGGCGGCGGCCTGGGCGGAGCCACGATATGCTCCGGCATGGCCCAGGGCGAGGCCACCGTTTTGGAGGTGCCGAAATGACCGAAGAGTTGCCCCCCGGCGGTCCGCCTCCAGCTGGCGGTCCACCCCCCGGAGGTCCGCCTCCCGCTGGCGGTCCACCGCCCCCTGGTCCACCTCCTGGGACGCCGCCTCCGGCCGCATTGCCGCCGGCCGATGTGCCCGGCTATCAGGCCCCCGCGGCCGCACCCGCACCCGCGCCGGCCCCCTCCGGGGGCGGGGGGGTCAGCCTCAACTACTCGGGCATGTACTCGATGAAGCGCAACTCCGAAGCCGCCGGCTCGTTGACCGCGGGGATCGTCGGCCTGGTGCTCTTCTGCCTGGTCATCCCGGGCGTGGTCGGGGGTATCGCCGCCATCCTCCTGGGCAACAAGGCCAAGCGCGCCATCGCCGCCTCCAACGGCGCCGAGACCGGTGACGGTATGGCCACCATCGGCCTGGTCATCGGCATCATCGACCTCGCCCTCACCGTGCTCTTCGTGCTCGCCATCATCAACGCCTTCACGCACCACTAGTCGGCACCCTGAGCGACAACGCCCTGGAGGACCTGCGCCGGCTGGCGCGGGACTTCGCCCAGCGCGAGGTGGCCCCGCTGGCGGCCCGCACCGACCGCGAGCACCGCTACCCCGAGGAGGCGATCAGCAAGGCCGCTGAGCTGGGGCTCCTGGGGATCACCATTCCAAAGGATTACGGCGGCGGCGGCATGGGTCACTCGGCGTTCGCCGCGCTCGTCGAGGAGGTCGCCAGCGTCTGTGCCAGCACCGCGGTGATCATCGACGTCCACACCTCGGTGGGCATGGAGCCGATC
>DAINSI010000155.1:0-2483 GCA_036741395.1 Candidatus Dormiibacterota bacterium | reverse complement strand
TTGTTTAGGACCGTCCTCGGGGCGCTGGCCACGGCCGGATCTTCTGCTTGACATCGCCTGAACCTAAGGCATCCCCGCCACCGGGCTCCGGACCGAGTCCCCTGGGTCTGGCTTCGCCTGTGCGGTGCTTTCATCCCATCCGGGTGGGTTGAAGCAGCGCTGCTTGTCATGCGCGCCGGCAGCAAGTGTCCGGGGAGCTACGCAGCCGAAGCCCCGGGGAGGGCCCTCGGCCCTGCGATCGGCTGGCGAACCGGTTCTCCCAGCCAGTCGCCCTGACCGAGCTGCACCCCCAGCCCCGCCATCTGGCAGGCGATGGCCTCCGTCTCGACAGCCTCGGCGATGAGCGTGGCACCGGTCGCCTCGGCGAAGGCAACCAGAGCCAGGATGGCCGCCCTCGATCCATGCTCCTCCACGGTTCGAGTGAGGGAGGGGCCAATCTTGATGTAATGCGGCAGGCAGCCGGTCAGGCCAGTCAGCGTCGACGCTGCCTCGCCGGCATCGTCGAGGGCGATCCGGAAGCCAAGGTCCCGGTAGGCGGCCAGCGCCGTGCGCAGCCGATCCAGGTCCATGACCCTTTCCTGCTCCGCAAATTCGATCACGAGCTGGTGGGGTGAGCGCTCGGCCTTCTGGAGGCGGAACAGAAGCGGTGTCGGGTCGTGGGCGGGATCGACGAGGGTGCCCAGGCTCACGTTCAAGAACAGGAGCGCGCCGGGCGGCAAGAACCCGGCATTCGCCAGGGCCGCCTCGGCACACAGCCAGTCCAGGTCGCGGCCGACCCCCATGCGCCGAGCCGTGTGGAACAGGCCCTCGACGCGACGGTTCACGGGGGCCGAGGCCAGCCTGGCGAGCGCTTCATAGCCAACCACAGTGCCGTCCCCCAACGCCACGATCGGCTGAAAGACCGGCACAATCCGGGCCCGCCCATCGAGCAGTTCCAGCACGGTGGCGGCCCAGTCGACCAACGCGGGAGGCCCCTCGGGGTCGCCCGCATCCCCAGCGGAAGACGCCGCGACAATCTGGTTGCGGCCCCGCCGCTTTGCCTCGAAGAGGGCGGCGTCGGCCCTCGCCGTAAGGCTCTCCCGGGTCTCGCTGCCGTCCCAGCAGGCCACCCCAGCCGAGCACGTCTGCCCTCGGGGCACGGCCACCCGCAACCGGTTGATCAGCGGCATCGCGTGCTCGAGGCGGCATCCCGGGAGCAGTACGGCGAACTCCTCACCGCCATAGCGCGCCATCAGGTCCGTTTGCCGGAGCGCGCGGCGCCAGATGACGCCAACCTCCTGGAGGAGCTGGTCGCCCGATTGGTGGCCCTGCTGGTCATTGAAGGCCTTGAAGTGGTCGAGGTCCAGGATCGCCAGGGAGAGGGGATACCCTTCTCGCCGGGCCCGAGCGAGCGCGAGGAGGCATTCTTCATCCCAGGCCCGGCGGTTCGCGAGCCCGGTCAAGGCGTCTTTCCGGGCCAGCTCGACCAGCGCCCGGTCGAGTTCCCGTGCCTTGGCGGCCGAGCGCTCAATGGCCACGCTGATCACGGTGCTGGCGACCGGCCAGAAGAGCGTCTGGGCCCAGTTGGCCTCTCGCAACAACATGATGGGGAGGACCAGCCATATGGCCGCCAGCCCCGCAAGCAAGTGTGAGCGCGGGTGGTAGAGGGCCATCCAGAAGATGGGTAGGAGGAGAAGGGGCTCGGAACGGATGAGTTCGTTGCCGGTACCCAGCATGTAGCCGAGGACGATGACGATGTAGCCCACCGGAGGTATGGCCTGCAGGGATTCCGGGAAGCGGTCCCAGGGGAAAAAGACCGCGAGCAGGACGATCGCGACGGTGCCGGCGACCGAAATCAGAGCGGCATCCGTGGCCCGACTCCCCATCGGTGCCCCCTGCAGCAGCACGACGATACCCAGCACCGCCGAACCGGCAAATGGGAGGAGCCGCCGCCAGATCCCGTCGTGGCTGAACGGTCGCAGCCGGCTGACGTCCATTAGCCGAACAACGGTTCGGGCCGGGAGTTCCGTGCGGGTCGGCAGCTGCCGGCCGCGCCGTCCCAACCCATCGTTCGGCCCTGTCCTGTCGGAGCGCCCTGATCCCAAGAGCCCCGCATAGGTCGACTCGATCATGCCCGGCGTCAGGCGCGCGGAGGGGTATGTGGCCCAGAAAGGGCGTCAGCCGCCGAACGTTAAACGCTGTAGGCACGAGTGGTGGTGGGCCGGAGCCGCGCTCGCGTCACCGCGAGCCAGCGCGCCAAGAACATGCTGAGCGGCGGTGTTCCGGAACTGACTTGGCAGTCCCTGGCCCAGCGCCCAGCGGGCCTCGGTCAGCCTGCGAATTACGTCCCGCCGGGTCCATGCGTAGAAGGAGAGATGTCGGCCGCCGGGAATACGAATCGGTCCTTACCGCGCCGTACTGAACTGCCCTGGGTTTGATGGAGGCGCAGGGGTTTTCAGCTACAAACCGTTCGAAAATGAACCCCCAACATCATGATGATGACG
>DAINSI010000154.1:0-2606 GCA_036741395.1 Candidatus Dormiibacterota bacterium | reverse complement strand
CCCCCACCGGCGCCGATCGCCGCGAGCTGCTGGTCATCTCCGATGAGCCGTACGCTGCCGCCGCGACCCACGACGAACTCCACGGCCGCGTCCAGGGAGAGGGTGTCGGCCATCCCGGCCTCGTCGATCACCACGAGCGTCGAGGGGCCGATCTCCCTTGCCCACTGCGGCAGGTCCCCGCGGGTCAGCGACCAGGTGAGCTTGGCCAGGGTGTCGGTGCTGGTATTGATCTGCTCGCGCAGCGCCGCGGCCGCCGCCGCCGACGGGGCCAGACCCACGACGGTGCCGCCGCCCTCGGTCCACGCGCCGGCCAGTGCGCGCATCGCTGTGGTCTTGCCGGCGCCGGCGGGGGCGATCGCCAGCTGCAGCCGGGCACCGGAGGTGGCCATCGTGCGGACCAGCGCTGCCTGCCCGGCGTTGAGGGTAACCCCGTTGGCGGTGGACTCCAGCAGAGCCATGTCGACCGCAGACTCGGTGACGGCGTGCCCGTCGACGCGCCCGGCCATGGCCACCAGGTGCTGTTCGGCGGCCATGACCCTGGCCGAGGTGAACAGCTGCGCGCCGGCGATGGTGTAGACGCTGGACCCGTCCGCGCGGCGCAGCAGGTCGGGTTCGACGATGCCCGGCTCGGGCCGGGCCAGTGACACCGAGCGACTGTCCAGGACCTCGCCGACGAGCAGGTCGACGAGCCGGTCGACCTGCCCGGTGGGCACCTCGGCACCCCGGACCTGACGTTGCGCCTCGGCGCGTACGTGCCAGGTTTGCCAAGTCGACCGGCGCTCTTCCATCGCCGCCAGCACCCGCGCGGACGCGTCGGCAACCCAGGCGGAGTCCACGATCGCGCCCGGCGCCACACTGGGGGACAGGGCCCGGGAGATCATTGCCGCGACGTTCTTCGGTCCGCCGAGGACTTCGACGGCCTGTGCCTGCCAGGTCTGTCGCTGCTCGGCCAGGGTGCGCGGCTCGTGCTTGGCTTCCCGGGTCGCCAGGGTGGCCTGCTGGGCCAGTTTCAAGGACTCGACTGGCGTCGGCGGACGCCCGTGGGCGGCTTGGAAGTCGGCGGCCAGTTCGCTGTGGCAAACCTGGATGGCGGCCCGCCGGGCGGACCACCGCTGGTTCAGGGCGGGGTCGACGTCGACGACCTCGCGCACCGGACGTTTGCGCGGATCTGGGTTCGCACGCTCGGCGAAACGCAGCCCCAGCCCGTCGTGAAGGCGTCGCTCCAGAGAGGTGTTGTACGTCTCGGACGCAGGCACATTGGCCTTGAAGAGCACGCGCCCGTCGATGCTCAGCCAGCGCCCGTCCCTGGTCTGGACCTTGTTCGCGACCGCGACATGGGTATGCAGATCGGGGTCACCAGCCCGGGAGTCCCGATGGGTGAAAGCCGTCGCCACCATCCCCTGGACGTCGACCTGGCGGACCCCATTGGTGCCCTCCCGGGTGAACAGGGCGTGGGCTTCGATGAAGGCCAGGGCATCTTTCACGGCGCCCTGATGGGCCGACTCGATCCGGGCAGCCACCTGCGGGTCGGCCACCGCCCACAGCGTCGAGACCGACTTCACCGGCGAGAACGTCAGATCGAACCCCGCGACCGCCGCAGTCTTGGGTCGGGAGTGCCTGGCGATCAGCCCGGCCAGCTCACGCGCATCCTGCGGCTGCCGGCCGTGCTCGGCGACGAAGAACTCGCGGGCCACCTCGGTGCGAACCTGGGCACGCTGATCGGCCGGCACGGGCCAGTCACCAGGTAGGCCGGCGGCCTCGTTGACCCCGGCAATCCGCCTGGCCACCTCCAACCGGAACGCGCTCACATCACCGGAGAACACCTTGAACGGCACCCCCAGCCGGGACACGCCCTGGTAGTCCCTGTCCGTCAGCCCCGGCCCCTGCAACTGCTCGCGCCGCTGGGCAGCCAGCGGGTGGTGCCCGGACCCGAACAGGGCCTGCATTTGCTGGGCGGTCACCTCATCCCCGGCCTCCAGCCCGTCGATGCCGGCTATCCCTGAGCCGATCCATTGGCCCGGTGTCTCGCCACGCTCGGCGTAGTAGCTGGCCAGCCCGGTGTGGCCTTTGTCTGTTGCGTCCTGGGCCGCGACCTGACGGGTCAGGTAGTCATACCCCGACCCCGCCGTCAGCTTGTGGATGCTCATCGTCACGCACCCCTAAGGGGATCTGCTGCGCTTAAAGGTCAGTAGTTGATAGTTCAATTACCGAGAATGCATGAGGTGTGTGTGCCATCGAGTTCGGCATTTTGTTGGGGGTGCGTCGGTGGTGAGGTTGTTCGGGTTCGGTGACCGCTGACAGTGGTCGGGTCGCCTTAGGGAGGTATGACGGTTCGGAGCAACGGGAGGGTGACGTGATGGGTCATCAGTCGATCAGACAGGAGGCTCGGCGGGCGGCGCTGGATGCGCAGTCCAAGAGGCGGCGGGAACGTGCCGAGCGCGAGAAGCGGCTGGAGTATCTGGCGGTGCGGGTGCTGGTCGCCATCCGTGAACGGGACGCGGCCGTGGTTGAAGCTGACCGCCGGGCGGGGAAGGCCCTGCGCGAGATGACCGAGGACGAGGGGCTGTCGGTGCGCGAGGCGGTCGAGTGGTGTGGGGATGAGATCA
>DAINSI010000153.1:0-2673 GCA_036741395.1 Candidatus Dormiibacterota bacterium | reverse complement strand
TGCGCGATGGCGGCGGGGCTGATGTCTACTACGGGATGGCCGATTTCCGGATCGGAGCAGCCCGGCTCCGGCGGATCGCCTGAGGCGGTGGTTTATCAGCTGAACGGGACCGACGGCAGCACCTTCAATTTGAGCTCGAGCGCAAAGACGGCGATCGCGGCCGGCGCGATCACCGTGAAGACCGCTGGCTAGCCGCGCTGACAGCGCTCAGGCCTGATCGGGTTCAGCTTGTCGGGCACAGGCTGACTGAACTCGGATCCACTTCTGCCCCCTTCAGCTGGACACAGCGGCGCGTCATGTCCCCGATGACCGACTCGCTGAACTGGCTGGCCTTGGTCGAAATGCGTCCTGCCTTCACCTGGCGCCTCGCCAGAAGTGTAGTTGCCCCGGGAATCGCGACAACCGGCATACTCGGGGGCTACTGCCGCCATGCAAGACCTCCCTGCACCCTCACCCCGGACGTGGTGGCACCACGCCACCTTTTACCAGGTGTACATCCGGAGCTTTGCCGACTCTGACGGCGACGGCGTGGGCGACATCGGGAGGATCCGCGCGCGGCTGCCCTACCGGGTCAACCTGGGGGTCGACGCGATCTGGATAAACCCGTTCTACCCGTCGCCCGAGGCTGACCACGGCTACGACGTCGCCGACTACATGGACATCGAGCCAGAGTACGGAACGCTGGTCGGGTTCGACGCCCTGGTCGAGGATGCGCACGGCCGGGGACTCAAGGTCATCCTGGACATCGTTCCCCACCACACCTCCGACAGGCACCGCTGGTTCCAGAACGCCCTGAGCTCCCGCGACCACCCCGACCGCGCCAAGTACTACTTCGCCGACCCCGGGCCTGACGGAGGGCCGCCCTACAACTGGACCTCGGCGTTCGGTGGCCCCGCGTGGACGCTCGACGAGAACAGCGGGCAGTACTACCTCCACCTGTTTGCGCCCGAGCAACCGGACCTGAACTGGTGCGAGCCGTCGGTGAACCAAGAGTTCGAAGGCATCCTGCGCTTCTGGTTCGACCGCGGCGTCGACGGGTTCCGGATCGACGTGGCCGACCTCCTCTACAAGGAACACGAGTTGCCCAACAGCCCCTCGGAAAAAGCCCCGCGGGCCGGGGCCACGGGGCCGAACTACGAGTTCCGCATCGGCGACCAGGAGGAGGTGCACGAGGTGTAACGGGCCTGGCGCCGGCTCGCCGACGGTTACGAGCCCCGGCGGGTATTCGCCGGGGAGATCTGGCTGGCGCCGGATCGGACCGCCCGGTTCCTGCGCCCGGGCGAGCTGCACATTGCCTTCACCCTGATGGACGCACCATGGGACGCGCTGGCCTGGCGCGCCCGGGTGGACGCTGTCATCGCGGCTGGGCGCGCCAACGAAGCCCCGGTCGCGACGTGGATGCAGTCCAACCATGACACCGTCCGGCACCTCACGCAGCTGGGCGGCGGCGTGGTGGGCACGCGCCGCGCGCGGGCGCCCCTGCTGTTCCTGCTCGCGCTCCCGGGCCCCCTCTTCGTCTACCAGGGCGAGGAGCTCGGCCTCCCCGAAGCGGAGGTCCCCGACGACATGAAGCAAGGCCCTCAGTTCATACGCAGCGGCGGTACCAAGGCTGCCCGGGATGGCTGCCGGGTACCTCTGCCCTGGGCCGTGGGGCAGCCCAACTCCGGGTTCTCGACCGGCGAGCCCTGGCTGCCTCAGCCCGCCGGCTGGGACGCGTTCGCCGCAGATCGCCAGGAAGGCGACGCAGCGTCGATGCTGGCGTTCTACCGTCGGGCGCTGGCGCTGCGGGGCGAGCTCGCACCCTCGCTCGACGGAGACTTCCGTTGGCGCGATGCCCCGGCGGGATGTACCGTGCTGGAGCGCCACGCCGGGAGTCGCGGCGACCTGCTGGCCGCGTGCAATTTCTCCGCCTCAGCGACGGAGATCCCTGTGGAGGGCGAGGTGCTGCTGGCCAGCGACACCGAGGCACGGGTGACCGACGGCCGCTTGGCGCTCCTTGCCGACCGGCGCGCTGCTGTGGCGCCGCTGACGGCAGGCGGGCTGGGGGGCAAAACGCCATCCGTATTCGGGATAGGTGGTCAAGACGTGAGAAAGGCTGCGTCACAGAGGTAACGTTCTTCCGCAACGCCAGGCAGCTTCCTGAGGCTAGGTGGTTGCCTGGGGACAGGGGCAAAAGCAGCGGCCGCAGACGCCACACCGCCGGCGCTCTCCACGCCGTGGCCGCACCTTGACCACGACCGCTCCTCCCGGCTGCAACTCAACCCCTTCGACCACCGTCCCCACCACGCCCAGGACCCGCACCCATACACTCACAGAACGCACGCCGTTTCCTCCTACGACTCCAGCCGGTTGAACAGCCGGAATCGTATTCGGAGCGGCGTGCCCTACCCCCTGGCCCGCCCTCCTACCGCGCCCACGGATGCGTCACAAGAGCCTTTCTTGCCCCCTTCAGCGCGGCGTGACGGCCTCTATGCGCTACTCCCCTTCCGCCCGTGCCCCGAACTGGGCTCGGCCCCACGGGGGTAGCGGATGTATCCTAAGGGCTCGTTCGAGGCGGAGAAGATGAATCGAGGATCGTCCCGCTGGTGGTCTTCTTCAGCCTCAGCGATTCTTCGTCTGCGGCATCCCTGCCGGGTCCGTAAAGGGGTAGGAATATGGCATCAGTCACCTTTG
>DAINSI010000152.1:0-2830 GCA_036741395.1 Candidatus Dormiibacterota bacterium | reverse complement strand
GCGCCGCTTTCCAACACCATCCGGGCCCCCGTCAACAGCCGGGGCAGCCGGCGGTGAATCGAGGCGCGCAGGCTGGCCGCCCGCCGCCTCAGCCGCAGCCAGACCAGAAGAGGCGCAACTATGGCCGCAGTCGGGGTTAGAACGGCGATCGACACCAGACTGCCTCCACCAGCGAGCCCCCAAAACGCCGCCCCCGCCAGCGCACCACCCACTGCTCCCACCCCTCCGAGCCGGAGGAGATATCGTCCCAGATCCAGCGCGGTCTCCGGCCCGTCGCCTCCGGCCAGGCGAAGCAGCGCGAGGTCCTCGCCGAGGCTGACCAGCTGCGCTCTATACGCATCCGCGGTCAGCCACCGGGGCAGGCGAACCGATACCTGGGGCCGAGCTCGGCGTGCCGCGGGAGGTTCGCCCGAGAGTGCGCGGCGGTGCTGGATCCACTCCTCCGCGGTCATCCTGCGGGGCCAGGCCACGTATAGGGCCGCGCTCAGAGCCCCACAGCCTGCGGCGAGGGCGACCGAGAGCACAAACGTCCCCGTCATGGAGCCTCCGCCAGCTGGAGGCGCTCCTCCCGAGGCGGGGCGGACATGGACTGAAGAACGCGGTAGCCGAGGACCATCCACGCCACTGCGCCCCCCAGCAGCACCTCGCCGAAAACCGATTTGAACGGCTGCAGCAGACCGGGCGCCAGCGCTTGGAGGACCAGCAGGAAGGCGAACGGCAGCAGGCTGAGGAGAAGGACCGAGGCCTCGACCCCGGCACGCATCGCCTTCGCGTCTTTATGAAGTCGGAGTGTTTCCTCCCATTCGCCGACCAGGGCCTCGAGCGCAGGCACCAGCCGACCGCCCTGCTCCGAATGGATCTTCAAGGCGAGGGCGAAGTCGTCGAAGAGCGGATCGGCAAGCCGCTCCCTCTGCTCCTGCGCGGCGGTGCTCAGCGAAACCGCGTCCTCCCCCACCGTCCGCTGGACCAGCTCAGCAAAGACCCTTCGGGCGTCGAACGGGCCGGTCTCCGAGAGGGTCTTCGCCATCTGGAGCGCGTTACCCGCCCGCGCCATCATCCCGGCCCCATACCGAAGGGCGTCCAGAAGCGCGGCCTGCCGGACGGCTTCTGCCCGGCGCCGACGCAGCTCAAGCAGCAGGCCCATCACGTGGTGAGCAGCAAGCGCGGCGAGCAGGGCCAGGACGGCGATCCGGAAGAAGGCGTACGCCAGGATCCCGGCCAGGACGGGCATCGCCAGGCGCAGACTCGCCCACCACCCCATCGGAATCCATCCGAGCTCAGCTTGACGGAGGGCGACCGCCTGCCTGTGCACCCAAGTCGCCCGCCGCACGACCCGAACCAACCAGCCGCGCGCCTGACCTGCGGAGACCACCGTGAGCGCAAGCCAGCACACGCTTACGCCACAGAGCCCAACAGCGATCAGGACATAGCGCGTCACCACCTGTCACCTAATACGCGAGGTGGGCCAGGTCGAGGCCGGCAACCTCGAGCTTGGTTTGGATCTTTGGCGGCAGGTAGTTGAGGCCGGAGGCGTCCCAGTCCCAGTCATCCGCGGCGATCCGATAGCGGCAGAACTCCTGCACCAACGGGTACCCGGTCGCGTCCTCGGGGTTGTCGGCCACGAACGCGAGGCTCCCAAGCCGCCTCGTGGAGGTGTTGCCCCGGTGGAACTCGCCCACATAGACGATGAGGTCAAGGCCGCCGGCGATCATTCGGCGAACCACCTCCGGCGTCGGTCGGGAGGCAGCCTCCAGGGCAAGCGTTTCGAGCCGGTCCAGGGCCGCCTTCGGCCCGCTGGCGTGCAGGGTGGTGAAGCTGCCGTCGTGCCCGCTGGTCATGGCGTGGAGCATGTCCAGTGCCTCTCCGCCGCGAACCTCGCCGACGATGATCCGCTTGGGGCGCTGCCGGAGCGCTGCGTGCTGGAAGAGGTCCTGCATCGTCAGGCGCCCTGCGCCCTCCACATTGGCCTCCCGCTCCTCGAGGCTGAAGATGTCCTGCTCGCGCAGCTCGTGAAGCCAGAGCTCCCGCTCTGTCTCCAGCACACAGGTGCGCTCTCCCTCAGGGATGAGCATGCCCAGGATCCGGGCCAGCGTCGTCTTCCCGCTTCCGGTGGGACCGGCGATCAGGATGTTGAGGCGGGCCCTCACCGCCGCTGAAAGGAGCGGGATGGCTGACCCGGGTATCGCGCCTTCGGATGCCATCTTGTCCAGGGAGAGGAAGCGGCGCAGCTGCTGCTTCCGTACGGTCACCACCAGCGGCTGCGCGATCGGGGGATGCACGGCGTTGAGGCGGCTCCCATCGCGGAGCGTGACCGTCACCAGGGGGTGGGCCAGGTCGAACCTCTTGCCGGCCTGCTCCGCGTAATAGCGGACGAGGGTGACCAGGTCGTCCTCTGAGTCGTACTTCTGGGGCAGGGGCTCCCGGTGATCGCCGAACTCGAGGTAGCCGCCCTTGGTGCCGTTGATGTGGATGTCCTCAACTCCCTCGATCGACAGCAACTCCCCAAGCGGGCCGAGCGCACTGTGCATGATGTACAGGCGCTGGCGGATCTCCCAGTACTGCAACTTGGAGAGCCGCGGAAGCGCCTGATCCCGCGCTGTGGCGGCGTGGTACTGGCGGATCGCGTGGTCTGCCATGGCGAAGATCGCCTGATCATCGGAAGCCTGCGTATGCGGATCCTGCCGCCCCCGCAGGAGCTCGTCCAGGTCCTTTGCGAACGCCTCTCGTATCCGTGCCTCGGCTTTCCCGACGGCCTCAGGGGGCGCGTCCGGGATGAGCAATTCAGCTTCCACTCGCCACCTCTGCCGCGGTGGGGACCACCGCTGTCGCC
>DAINSI010000151.1:449-2846 GCA_036741395.1 Candidatus Dormiibacterota bacterium | reverse complement strand
ACCGGCGCCAACGTCGCCTTCACCGCGCCCAACGAGAAGGCCTCCCAGATCGGGCCCTTCCTGCTGACCACACAGTCCCAGCAGATCATCCTGTCCGCGCTGGGCGTGATGATCGTCCTCTACGTCCTGATCAAATACACCAAGTTCGGCAAGGCCCAGCGCGCGGTCGCCGACAGCCGTGAGCTGGCGCGGTTGACCGGCATCAACGCGGCGTGGATCGTCCATATCAGCTGGCTGATCGCAGGGTTGATCGCCGGTTTCGCGGGCTATGTGCTGGCGACCAGCATCGGCAGCTTCGGTGCCCAGTTCGGGTTCGGCTTCCTGCTGCCGACCTTCGCCGCCGCCATCCTGGGTGGCATCGGCAAGCCCAACGGGGCGGTGCTGGGTGCCCTGGTGGTGGGTGTGTCGATGGAGGTCAGCGCCCTCTACATCCCACCGAACTACAAGCAGTCGGTGGCCTTCGTGCTGCTGATCGCCACCCTGCTGGTGCGGCCGAATGGGATCCTCGGCGTGGTCCGCGCGCAGACCCGGCAGGCTGCTTGATGGCCATCTTTCAGTACCTGGTCAGCATCGCGACGGTCGGCGTCATCTTCTCCCTGCTCTGCCTGGGGCTGAACATGCGCTACGGGTGGACCGGGGACCTCGACCTCGCCTACTACATGTTCGGGGCACTTGGCGCGTACACCTACGGCGTCGTCACGCTCCCGCCGGCACACCTTCCGCCACCGGACGGCTACATCCTGGGCCTGAGCGCGCCTTTCGTGCTCGGCATCCTCGCCGCCATGGCGGTGGCCGGCCTGGGCTCGCTCGCGCTGGGGGCGATCGCGCTGCGCAACCTGCGCGGTGACTACTTCGCCATCGTGACCATCGTCACCACGCTGATCGTTTACGCCACGATCAGCCAGTACACGCCGCTTTTCGACGGTTTCTCCGGGATTTTCGGTTTCACCCTACCCTTCAACACCGTCCTGCAGCTGGACGTCGAGACCTACCCGCTGTTCTACCTCGGCGTCTCGATCTTCTTCCTGGTCATGGTCTACCTCTTCTGCGAGCGGCTCTTCAAGAGCCCGTTCGGCCGCACCATGCGTGCGATCCGAGAGGACGACAACGCGGCCATGGCCTTCGGTCGAGACGTGTACCGGATGAAGTTGAAGAACTACGTCATCAGCGGCATGATCGCCGGTCTGGGAGGCGCGCTGCTCTCCATCTGGCTGACCAGCTGGAGCCCGCAGGCATGGTCCCCGATCGAGACCCTGCTGCTCTACGCGGCCGTCTTCGTGGGCGGCACGGGCAACAACCGGGGCGTGATGATCGGTGCGGTCTTCATCTTCGTCTTCATCCAGGAGATCACCCGGTTCATCCCCACCGTCCACCTCGGTGAGACCCAGCTGGCCGCGTCGCGCACGCTGCTCATCGGCCTGCTGATCATCGGGGTCCTGTGGCTGCGGCCGCAGGGTCTCATCCCCGAGCCACGGGCGATCGACAAAGACCCCAACGCGCCGCCGCCGGCCAAGCGGCCGGTGCCCTCCTCGGAGCTCGCAGTTGAGTAGCCAGGGGGGCGCCATCCTCGAGCTGTCCGGGGTGGAGAAGTCCTACGGCGGTGTCCAGGCCGTCCGCGGCTGCGATTTCACGGTGCCCAAGGGCGCGGTGGTCGGCCTTATCGGCCCCAACGGCGCGGGCAAGAGCACCACGATCGACTTGGTCTCGGGCTTCCAGAACCCGGACAGCGGCAGCATCCGCTTCGCCGGCACCGAGATCGTCGGGATGCCCGCGTTCCAGGTCAGCCGGCTGGGCCTGATCCGTACCTTCCAGGCATCCCATGAGTGGGCCAAGCTCACGGTCATGGAGAACATGCTGGTGGCCGCCCCGCCTCGCGGACGCGAGGCGATCTGGCGTGGCCTGTTACAGGTGGGCCGGCTCCGCAGTGAGGAGAACGCCGACCGGGTGCAGGCCCGCGAGGTGCTGACCAGCCTCAACCTGATCAAGCTCAAGGACGAGCGCGCCGGCAACCTCAGCGGTGGCCAGAAGCGGCTCCTGGAGTTCGCCCGCATCCTCATGGCCAGGCCCCGCATGGTGCTCCTCGATGAGCCCCTGGCCGGAGTCAACCCGGTGCTCAGCGAGCACATCGCCGATGCCATCAAAACGCTCCAGCGCGAGAAGATCACGGTCCTGCTGGTGGAGCACAACCTGCCGTTCGTGGAGGAGGTCTGCGAGTCGGTCATCGTCATGGCCCTTGGGAAGCGGATCGCCGTCGGGACCATGAATGAGATCCGCGCCGACCGCACCGTCATCGACGCCTACCTCGGGGAGGTCGCGAGTGCCTGAAACAGTCAGCTGGACCGACGCCAAGCCGGTCCTCCAGGTCACCAAGCTAACCGCCGGTTACGGCGGCCCCCC
>DAINSI010000151.1:0-439 GCA_036741395.1 Candidatus Dormiibacterota bacterium | reverse complement strand
CGTCGGGCCCAACGGCGCCGGCAAGTCCACCCTCATGAAGGCCATCCTCGGCTCCATCCGGATCACCGGCGGGTCCATCCTGCTGAAGGGCAACGAGGTCGTCGGCCAGGCGCCGGAGCGCCTGGTCAGGAAGGGAATCGCCTACGTGCCGCAGGTGGATAGCGTGTTCCCCTCGCTCTCCGTCTACGAGAACCTGGAGATGGGCGGCTATGTCCGCCAGGGCGGCGTGAAGGAGCGCGCCGAGGAGCTCTGCGAGATGTTCCCGGACCTCAAGCAGGCGCTCAAGCGGCCGGCAGGCACTCTCAGCGGCGGCCAGCGCAACATGCTGGCGATGGCCCGCGGCCTGATGGTGGACCCAGCGGTCCTCCTGCTGGACGAGCCCACCGCCGGCCTGGCGCCGAAATTCGTCGACACCGTGTGGGAGCACGTCCTGATGGTC
>DAINSI010000150.1:0-2931 GCA_036741395.1 Candidatus Dormiibacterota bacterium | reverse complement strand
CGCGCCGTCTCCTCCCAGGTGAATTGCGTTGCCCGGCGCAGACCCGCGGCGGCCCAGCCGGCGTCGCTCGCCGGCGTCTGTCAGGAGGCGGCGACAGGCGCTGGCGAGGTCGGTCTCCGAGTTCGGGTCAGCGAGCGCCACGGCGTCGCCTCCGATTTCCTCGAGGACCGTCCCGCGGCTCGTCAGCACCGGGCAACCACAGGCCATGGCCTCTACTATCGGCAGCCCGAACCCCTCCTTGAGGCTGGCGAAGAGCAGCAGTTCCGCGCCGCCATACAGCCCGGCCAGACGGTCGTCGTCGACCCGCCCGGCGCGGACCAGGGGCAGGGTGCCGTCAGGGATGGGATCGTGGCGCCCGACGACCACCGCGCCCAGGCCGGGGGTCGCGTCCCGGGCCTTGCCCAGGGCCCGCAGCATGGCGCCAAGGTTCTTGCGGGAACCGTACGGCCCCACCAGCAGCACGAATGGAGGGTCTGCGCCCAGCTGGCGCAGCGTGGCCTC
This sequence comes from Candidatus Dormiibacterota bacterium, assembly GCA_036741395.1. GTDB lineage: Bacteria > Chloroflexota > Dormibacteria > DASZGP01 > DASZGP01 > JAXDLW01. Next base: position 2,430 of record DAINSI010000150.1, on the reverse strand, counting down.
GATCTCGGCCGCCGGGCGGGCTCGGAAGAGGTCGTGGTCGACCCCCAGCGGGGCGACGTGGAGGCGGGGGCGCAGTATCGGGAGGCGGCCGGCGATCGCTTCGGCGGTGGCGTCGGCGGTGGTGATCGCACCGGCCAGGTTCGGCGCCGCGGCCTCCAGCACCCGCCGCATGTAGAAGCGGTTGTAGAGTCGCGCCGTCGGGGGATCGTCCCACGGCGTGTCGTCGTGGATCGTCACCGAGGTCCGAAATGGCGCCCGGGGAGCGACCTTGAAGCCGGCGCCGTGGTAGAGGTCGGCGTGCCGGGCGCGACCCAGGACCACCGACCCCCGGGGGATCCAGGCAAGGTCGTGCAGGAGAATCCGTGCGTGTCGCGGCAGCCGCGCCGACCACGGCCACGCGGCTCGCATCGAAACCTCGTCGACGGTGGCGCCGAGCCGGTGCAGCCTGGGCAGCAGGGAGGCGACGTACCGGCTTGTGCCGCCGCGGTCGAAGTCGGTCACGGAGCTGTCAAAGAGAACCCGCAAGCTGCCCAACATTACTTTCCCGGCGGGGCTTTTGGTTCAGTTGACAAAAACCATCGACGTGAGTAGGGTAAGAGTCAGTGGCACCTAAACCCGATATGGACGTGGCGGAGACCGCCCTGCGGCTGCATTTTGCGCTCACCGTGGACATCGTCCTGATCACCGTCCGCCAGGGTCGTCTCAGCGTTCTGCTGGTGGAGCGGGGCGGTGAGCCCTACCGCGGCGACTGGGCCCTCCCGGGGGGATTTGTCGACCCCAATGAGGAGACCGAGCACGCCGCGATGCGTGAGCTGGCCGAGGAGACCGCCCTGGAGCACCTCCCGGAGGGAATCCACCTCGAGCAGCTGCGCACCTACGGGCGCCCCGGCCGCGACCCCCGGGGCCGGACGGTGTCGGTCGCCTACCTCGCCCTGGTCCCCGACCTGCCGTCCGTGAAGGGTGGGGATGACGCCGCCCAGGCGCGCTTCTGGCCCATCGAGGACCTGGCCAGCGACGATGCGCCGGTCCTGGCCTTCGACCATGCCGAGATCCTGCGCGACGGTGTCGAGCGTGCGCGCGCCAAGCTCGAGTACACCACGGTTGCCCTGGCGTTCGTCCAGGAGCCGTTCACCTCGGCCGACCTGCGCCGGGTCTACGAGGCGGTCTGGGGCGTCCAGCTGGACCACTCCAACTTCCGCAAGAAGGTCCTCGACAATGAGGGCTTCGTCCAGCCGCTGGGTCGTGAAGCGCCCCGGGCGAAGGGTGGTCCCGGCGGACGCCCGCCGGACCTCTACCGGCGGGGCAACGCGTTCTGGCTGGAGCGGGCGATCATCCGCCCCCGGCTGGCCTGAGGGGCGAACCATGGCCATAGAAACGCTGCCGATGCTGAGCCTGTCAACCGCGACGATCAACCGGCTGTCAGGCGAGATCCGCGAGATGGCGCGGGCCCGCAACGCTGTCATCCTGGCCCACAACTACCAGGTCGCCGAGGTCCAGGACGTGGCGGACTCCGTCGGCGACTCCCTCGGGCTCTCCCAGGAGGCCGCGCGCACCGAGGCCGACGTGATCGTGTTCTGCGGAGTGCACTTCATGGCGGAGACGGCGAAGATCCTGAATCCCGGGAGGCGCGTCCTGATCCCCGACCTCGATGCCGGCTGCAGCCTCAGCGACACCATCACCGCCGACCAGCTGCGAGCCTGGAAGCTGCAGTACCCGGGCGCCGTGGTCGTGAGCTACGTGAACTGCACCGCCGAGGTCAAGGCGGAGTCCGACTACTGCTGCACCAGCGGCAACGCCGAGAAGGTCATCCGGGCCATCCCCGAGGACCGCGAGATCCTCTTCCTCCCGGACATGTTCCTGGGGGCTCACCTGGAGCGCGTCACCGGCCGCCGGATGCACGTCTGGATGGGCGAGTGCCACGTGCATGCCGGCATTGAACCCGAGGACATCGATGAGGCCGAGCGCGCGCACCCTGGTGCCGAGCTCCTGGTGCACCCCGAGTGCGGCTGTACCACCAGCACCCTGTACCGGTTCGGCGACAGCGGCCGGGTCAGGGTCCTGAGCACCGAGGGCATCATCCGCCGTGCCAGGGAGTCCCAGGCGTCGCAGTTCATCGTGGCCACGGAGAACGGGATCCTCCATCGCCTTTCGAAGGAGGTCCCGGGCAAGGAGTTCTTCCCGGCGAGCCCGGGCGCGATCTGCCGATACATGAAGATGATCACCCTGGAGAAGCTGCACGCCGCGCTCCACGATGACCAATACGAGGTCGATGTCCCGGCGCCGATCGCCGACCGCGCCCGCCGCGCCGTCGAGCGCATGATCGCCATCGCGTAGGGCTCGGGGTTAAACACAACCGCCGCCCCCGGGGGGGAGCGGCGGTTGATCCGCGCCAGAGCCGACTAGAGGAGACGGAACTCGCTGTCCGGGTTG
>DAINSI010000149.1:0-2974 GCA_036741395.1 Candidatus Dormiibacterota bacterium | reverse complement strand
ACCTCCGAGAACAACACCGAATCATGCAGCGTTGCGCTCACCGGTTGAACTCGCCGACGCGCTCTTGAGAATCTCGTTGGCACCTGCTTGGTCTTGCCATTGCTCCATCCTCTCAAGGAAAGAAGCCTCCAGTTTTCCCGGGGCGGTTCATATTTCCGAGAAGGCAAACGAAGATGAGGATCATGGCTACCGAAGGCCATTCGAGCCAGTGGGCTCCGCTAAAAATCAACGAGGCCACGATTGAGCAGTAGCCGGTTGCCACGACCGCGATCAGTGCTGCCGAGTGATGCCCTGGTCGGCGAATGCAAAGGGGGCAGCGAACAGAGCTGTGGCGAAGCCCGCGTTGATCATCCGCGACCAGAACTGGTGCTGAGCGAATTGATCTTCGGTGTAGATGGCGGACATCACCAAGCTCAACGCTGCGACTCCACCCGCAATCTGAACGAGAAGCAAGAGCCGATTCTGGATCTTGGTTATGGGCGAACCTCGGGCGCCCTCTCAGGCGCCCTGGGTGACCGCCACGGTGGCCCTCTGCGCGGCGCCGCCGCCATGCAGCGCCTGCACCAGGTTGCCGTGGCTCAGCACGCCCACGATCCTGCCGTTCTCGACCACCGGCAGCCGGCGCACCTGGTGGCTGGCCATCAGCTCGCCGGTCCGATCCAGGGTGTCGTTGACGTCGATGCTGATCACGTGGGTGCTCATCACCTCGCCTGCGGTGGTCTTCATGGTGTCGGTGTGGCCTGCGCTGACGCAGCGCATGACGATGTCGCGATCGGTGATCGCCCCGATCACCCTGCCGTCGTCGGTAACGGGAACGAAGCCGCAGTCCTCGTCCTTCATCATCCGCGCCACCCTCTCCACGGTGTCGCTCTTGCTGGCCGTGCAGATGGTCTTCGCCATTACCTCCCGGACCCTGGTATGGCCGGTCGCCGTGTATGGAGTCGTGACCTCGGTCGCCATTCGTACCACCTCCTGACGCCCCTTTCGCCGTGCGCCACTCGGCATGGGCGCCGTTCTCGAAGGCTGCGGGAACAATTGCCTCTCTCGTGCACTCATAACCGCACCGTGCGCCTGCTTTGACGGCCCGGGAAGTGCCGAAAGGCCCCTGGGAGGCGGGACTCTACTCGGGAATCTCGATCTCGCCGGTGCCGCCCTCGCACCGAAGCGGTGTGCCGAGCTGTGCGCAGAGCTGGTTCATCTTGGCCAGGATCCGGGCGGCCTCGCCGCCGGAGGCGAGCCGAGCCTGGCAATCCTCGATCATCGTGGGCTGCAGGAGCACCCGCCTCAGCCTCCGTCCCTCTACGTCGACCGTGAAGATAAAGGACTGGTCGTTCCGCTCGACCGGGTCCACGGCGTAGTCGTCGATGAAGTCCCCGGCGCAATAGATGATGGGTCGCCCCCGGTGGGTCTCGATGCCGCGAAACACGTGACCGGAGTGGCCGAGGACCACGTCCGCGCCGGCTTCGATCAGCGCCCGCGCCAGCCGACAATGACCGCGCGGTGGCCGGTAGCCCCAGTTCGGACCCCAGTGCAGGGAGACGACCAGCAGGTCGACCCCCGGTCGCGTGTCGCGGATGATCCTGAGGAGCGCGAGCGCGGCCTGGTCGGCCAGGTCGGTCTCGATGTGAAAGACCCCCGGCCGACGGTCACCCGCCTCCCAGCCGGGCTCGTTGTCGGTGCATGCGACCAGGCCGATGAGGCTGCCGTCGGCGGCCATGGTGATCGCGGGGCGGCGAGCCTCTTCCAGGTCGCGCCCGGCGCCGGCATGGGCGATGCCCGCCCGGTCAAGGATGGCGAGCATGTCCAGGAGGGCCTCGGGCCCGAAATCGAGGACGTGGTTGTTGGCGATCGAGACGGCGTCGATGTGGGCTGCCTCCAGCACCGCGACGTTGCGGGCTGCGGAACGGAAGTGGAACTCCTTCGCGGGCAGCACGGCCGGCCTCCCGTCGGAGACGACGCATTCGAGGTTGCAGGCCCTCCAGTCGGCCTTCAGGAATCGGGGAAGGGTGTCACCCCAGGGATAGTCAGCGGGCCTGTGCTCGAGCGCGGCATCGACGAGCCGGCCCAGCATCACGTCGCCGGCCAGGGCCAGCTTCATCGAGCCTGGAGCCGGATGCCGGCGATCGTCAACCGAGCCGGATGGGAGGGCGAAGGTGCTTGACGAACCAGTTCGCCGCCAGTCGGGCCACCTCCTCCAGGGTGCCTGGCTCCTCGAAGAGGTGCGTGGCGCCGGGCACCACCTCGAGCTTCCGCTCGGCTGTCATCTGGGCAAAGGCCGCGCGGTTGAGGCCCAGGACCTCGTGGTCGTGGCCCCCGACGATCAGAAGAGTGGCCGCGCCCACCCTGGCCAGGGCGCCGGCGGCCAGGTCAGGCCTGCCGCCACGGGAAACCACCGCGTGGACCAGGTCGGGTCGCGCCGCCGCCGCCACCAGCGCCGCCGCCGCCCCGGTACTGGCGCCGAAGAGCCCGATCCGGAGCCGGTCGGTCCCGGGGTTGGTGGCCAGCAAGTCGACGGTCCCGGCGACCCGCTCGGCCAGCAGGTCGATGTCGAAGCGCAGCTCCATGGTCTCGACGTCGATCGCCTCCTCGTCCGGCGTCAGCAGGTCGAGCAGCAGGGTGGCGAGACCGCCGCCCTGAAGGACCTCCGCCACGCAGCGGTTGCGGCGGCTGTGGCGGCTGCTGCCACTGCCATGGGCGAAGGCGACGATGCCATGAGCGCCGTCCGGGATGACCAGGTCGGCCTCCAACGTCACCTCGCGGCTCGGGACGTGAACGGACTGGCGCTGCACGTGGGCGGTGGCTTTGCTCATGCTCTTGACTCCCGCTCACGATCCTCGCGCCCTGGACTCCGGGCGGCCAGAGGCGAAGGTCCTGCCGCCCCCAGGACGGTCCGGCGCCGGGTGGTCCTGACCACAGCGGGCCTCGGAGCGGACACGCCCACGGTGGGACCAAGCACAGATGATCTGACCGGCAC
>DAINSI010000148.1:432-3002 GCA_036741395.1 Candidatus Dormiibacterota bacterium | reverse complement strand
GCGAGCCAGGCCGTCGGCTCGCTCGATGTCGTTCTGGGCCAGGGCCGCCTGGGCGGATCAGCTGGCCTGGATGAAACCCGCGGCTCCTTTCACAACGTTGGAGAACTTGTGGGTCACGAAGGTGTACTGGCCCGCCTGGGCCGGGACGAACTCGACAAATCCCCCCTGGGCCGGCTGCAGGTCCAGCGCCTGAGAACCGCCCGCCGAGGGACCGGGCTGGAGCAGGTACGAGCCCTCCTTGAAGACGGTGTCCCAGATCCCGCCCACGACGTGGAACGAGGAGTTCTCCGACGGGCCCTCGTCCATGACCCAGATGCGGACCCGCTGTCCGTGCTGCACCTTGATCGGGCTGTAGACGTACTGGTCGTAGTAGCCGTTGAAGACCACGGCGTCAGGGGCGAAGTCCGTCATCTTGGTGTAGTCGCCTGCCTTGCCGGGGCGGCCGAAGTAGAACTCCGACTGCAGCATGAAGTACTCGTGGTCGACCGCGGGCAGGCCGGGCGGATCAATCACCACCGCGCCGTACATCCCCTCGGCGATGTGCTGCAGTGCCGGCGCGGTGCCGCAGTGGTACATGAAGATCCCGGAGTGGTGGGCGACGAAGCTGTAGACCAGGGTCTGGCCGGGCAGGATGGTCTTCATCAGGAGGTTGGGCGCGACCTCGCTGGCGTGGAAGTCGATGGAGTGTCCGAGGCTGCCGTGATTGACCAGCGTGATGTTAAAGGTGTCCCCGACCCGCCCGCGGAGGACGGCAGCCGGAACGGTCCCGTTGAACGTCCACATCCGCTGGGTGACGCCGGGCGCCACCTCGATGTCCTTCTCCACGATCTCGAGGGTGACGTCGTGCACCGCGGCGGCGGCAGCCGGGGGCAGGGAGGGGTCGCGGGGCGTCCAGCCGGTGGGGGGCTGAGCACTGAAGTTGAGCTTCGCGTCGCTGCTCACGGTCTGCAGGTTCGACCTGGCATCCGAGGACGCGGGCTTGGTGGTGACCGCTGCACCGCTGCTGCCCCTGGTGGCGATCGCCCAGGTGCCGGCGCCGACGCCAGTGAGGGCAAGCAGAAGCACCACGAACATGAGGTACCCCAGGAGGCTGCTCGGACTTAGCCGGCGCTCAGAGCCGTGGACGGTGGTCGTCTCTATTGACATTTGCTCGACTCCTGTTGGCAGCGCCCCGCCGTACATCGGCCGAGCTGGGCCTTGCCTCTATTGGTAATGTTTAGTATATTACTAAACGTGCAGTCACCCAGTCAAGGTAGCTCGCGATGGACATGACGCTCTCCCTGCGGGGCGACTACGTGGTCCGTGCGGCCCTGGGGCTGGCCCGGGCCTGGGAGAGCGACGGGTATCGCAAGATCCGCGAGATCACTGAGGAGATGGCCCTGCCGGCCAGCTACACACCACAGATCCTCGGGCTGCTTGCCCGCGCCGGCCTCGCCACCGCGCGCGCCGGTCGCGACGGGGGCTACCGCCTGAGCCGCTCCCCGCAGGACATCACCATGCTGGACGTGGTGGAGGCCGGCGAGGGCGACCTCCTGCTGGGCAGGTGCACACTGCGCGGAGGGCCATGCCGATGGGACGACGTCTGCGCGGTCCACAACGTTTGGATGGGCGCCGCGGAGACGCTGCGCCTCAAGCTGCGTGCCACCCGGCTCAGCGATGTGGCCAGCGCCGACCGCGCGCTGGAGAAGCGGTTCCAGTCTGGGCAACGTCAGGAACAGGAGGAGGCATTTCAGGTGGTCGAGGGGAAAGGGAACACACGATCGGCTAAAGGAGGAGCAAGACATGAAGACCAATGACACCCAGCCCCGCGAAGAGGGCGAGACCACCGGAACCGCCAGGCGACCGAAGCAGCACCTCGCGGAGACAGAGCTGAGCTACAAGCTCGGTGAGGAGTCGGTCACTCTCATCGCCGAGGCGCGGTCGGCGAGTGACGGAAGGGCGGCCAAGACCCTCGCCAAGCACCCGGGCATGAACACCGTGCTGACCGCCCTTCGCCAGGGGACGGTTGTCCGGCGTCACCAGGCCTCGGGGCCGGCGCTGATCCAGGTGATCTCCGGCACGATCCGCTTGGAGCTTCCGGATAAGAGTATCGACCTGCACGCCATGGGGCTTATCACCCTGGCCGATAACGTCGCGCATCAGGTCGAGGCTGTCACCGACGCCAGCTTTGTGATCGTGATCGCGGCACCCGGGTGATCGATCCCCACGACGAATCAAGGAGCCTGAGATGAGCACCATCAGCACCCGACATGACGTGGAGGCAACCCCGCAGCTGACCAATCGCGGCAATCCGCTGGTCGGCCACTCCAGTGAGCTGGCTGAGTTCACGGCCGAGGGCTTTGGTCGCAGGGTTCTCTTCGACACCGAGGGCTTTCGAGTGATCCTGGCGGCTTTTGAGCCGGACCAGGAGATCCCTATCCACGCCCCCGCGGTCGACCTGGCGGTGGCGGTGCTGGAGGGCACTGGAGAGCTGTTCGCCGGCGACGCGGTGTACGACCTCAGGGCCGGAGACGTGGCCGTGATCCCGGCGGGACAGTCGCGAGGCTTGCGGGCCCGCGGCGGGCGCCTGG
>DAINSI010000148.1:0-422 GCA_036741395.1 Candidatus Dormiibacterota bacterium | reverse complement strand
CGCGGTGGCCGCGGGAGCGGCCTGGCCGGCGACCGAAGTGGCGGCAGATCCCGGGGCCGTGATCGACGCCGAGCACGCCGAGCTCCTCCCTCATCTCGACCACCTGCGCCAGCTCGCCGCGCGCGTCGACGAGATCGATGAGCCGGCGCTCCGGAGCGCCCTGGACGAGATCCTCGGCTTCCTCCGGGATGGCATCCTCCCGCACGCCGAGACCGAGGAGAAGGCGCTCTACCCAGAGATCGACAGCCTGCTGCGCGCCGTCGGCGGGGCCACTGCGACCATGACGAGGGACCATCGGGAGATCGGCCGCCTGGTCGAGGAGCTGGCCGCGGCCCAGGCGCGCGCCGGAGGCGTCGACCGCGAAGGTGCCCGCCGGCTGCTCTACTCCCTGGAGGCAATCCTGCGCCTGCATTTCAGCAAGG
>DAINSI010000147.1:0-3028 GCA_036741395.1 Candidatus Dormiibacterota bacterium | reverse complement strand
GCGCCTACGCGATCGCGGGCCACCGCCACTTCCCGGAGCTGGTCCAGGAGCTGGCCGGGGTGGCGCCCGACGGCAGGGCGCCGCGGATCACCTTCGTTCCCCACCTGGTCCCCATGACGCGCGGCATCCTGGCGACCTGCTACTTCGACCTCAATGGCTCACTGGCGCAGCTGCGGGAGGCGTACGCGGAGTTCTACGCCGCCCAGCCCTTCACCCGGGTGGTCCCCGTGAGCCCGACGACCAAGCTCGCCAGCCACACCAACCTCTGCCTGGTAAATGTTTCGGCCCAGGGCGAGAAGGCCGTGATCACGAGCGCGCTCGACAACCTGATCAAGGGCGCCAGCGGGCAGGGGGTCGAGGCCTTCAACATCGCCTTTGGATTCGACCGTGCGAGCGGGCTGGAGGAGCCGATCCAGTGGCCGTGACCTTCCCCCGCGGCTGGCAGGCGGGCAGCGCGGCCTGCGGCATCAAGGCCTTCAGCGCCGGCGCCTCGGCCATACCGAGCGGCCAGAAGGACGACCTGGCGGTGATCTACAGCGACCGGCCGTGCGACGCCGCGGGCGTCTTCACCACCAACAAGGTGAAGTCGGCGACGATCGTGATCGGCCAGCTTCACCTCCGCCAGAACCGGGTCCAGGCGGTGGTCGTCAACTCCGGCAACGCCAACGCCTGCACCGGCGCCCAGGGCTACAAGGACACGCTCCAGATGGCCAAGCTGACCGCCGATCGGCTCGACCTCGACCCGCCCCAGGTGATCGTCAGCTCGACCGGCGTCATCGGCCGCAGCCTGCCAATGGACGCGGTCAAGAGGGGCATCGCCGATGCCTGCGGCGGCATCTCCGCGGACGGCGGGGGTGCGGCGGCGCGGGCGATCATGACGACCGATACGGTCTCTAAGGAGGCTTCCAGCCAGGTCGAGATCGGCGGCATCCTGGTCCGGATCGGGGGCATGTGCAAGGGCTCGGGGATGATCCACCCGAACATGGCCACGATGCTCGCCTACCTGACCACCGACGCCGCCGTCGAACCGGGCTTCCTGGGCACGATCGTGAAGCGGGTTGCCGACAACTCCTTCAATCAGGTGACCGTGGACGGCGACAGCTCCACCAACGACAGCTTCCTGGTCCTCGCCAACGGCGCCGCCGGCAACCCGCCGGTCGCCAGTGGGACGCCGGAGGCGGAGCAGCTGGAGGCGGCGCTGCTGGCGGTCGCGCGCGACCTCGCCCGCCAGATCGCCCGCGACGGCGAGGGCGCAACCCGGCTCATCACCGTCAGCGTCACCGGCGCGGCGACCTTCGAGGACGCGCGCCTGGCCGCCCGCTCGGTCGCCTCCTCGAGCCTCGTGAAGTCTGCCGTCCACGGTGGAGACCCGAACTGGGGCCGGATCGTATGCGCCCTCGGCTACAGCGGCGCCGACCTCGCCATCGATCGCCTCGACCTCAGCATCGCGGGACTGACGGTGTTCACCCGAGGCGCCGGCCAGCAGGTCGACCTGGAGGCGGTAAGGGCCGCCTTCGAGCAGCCCGAGATCATGATCCACGCCGAGCTGGGCCTCGGCGATGGCGCCGCCGAAGCGTGGGGCTGCGACCTGAGCGAGGAATACGTCCGCATCAACGCCGACTACACGACATGAACCCAGGCAAAGGGGGGCAGCCGCATTCCCCGCCATGCGGGGCCCCCAATCCAAGCCCCTTTCCGGAATCCCCCCCTCGGCGCGACGCTGGTCGACGGGCAAGACAACCCAACCGGGCCCGGCAAGCCAGGCCCGACGTGCCAGTTTTTGAAAGGACGGTGAACGAATGACGATCGACGCCGCTGAAAGGGCGCGGGTGCTCGTTGAAGCCCTGCCCTACATCAAGCGCTTCCACGGCCAGAAGGTCGTCATCAAGCTCGGCGGCCACGCCATGGAGCGCAAGGACGAGACGCTGCTCGACATCGTGCTCCTGCGCTACGTCGGCCTGCTCCCGGTGCTCGTTCACGGCGGGGGACCTGAGATCACGGCCATGAGCGACCGCCTCGGCATCCGGTCGGAGTTCAAGGACGGGCTCCGGGTCACCGACGCGGCGACCATGGAGATCGTGAAGATGGTCCTCACCGGGAAGATCAGCCCCGACCTGGTGGCCACCATCAACCGGCTCGGGGGCCAGGCCGTGGGCATGAGCGGCGAGGATGGCCCCAGCATCATCGCCGAGCCGGAGAACCAATCGCTCGGCTTCGTCGGTCGGGTAACCCAGGTCAACCCGGAGCCCATCGACGCGCTTTTGGGCCGGGGCTACATCCCGGTCATCGCCTCCATCGGCCTCGGCTACGACGGCAACTCCTACAACATCAACGCCGACACGGTGGCGGCCGAGATCGCAGTCGGGCTGGGCGCGAGCAAGGTGCTGCTGCTGACCGACGTGCCGGGGGTGCTTGATGGCGGTGGCAAGGTTGTGAGCGAGCTTCGCCGGGCCGACGCCGAGCAATTGATCAGCAGCGGTGCCGTCAGCGGTGGCATGATCCCCAAGCTGAAGGCCTGCCTGCGGGCGGTCGACGCAGTGCCGCAGGCCCACATCATCGACGGACGCGTGCCCCACGCTGTCCTTCTCGAGCTCTTCACGGAGGCAGGAATCGGAACCATGGTTACACCATGAAGTTGCGGGTCGATTGTCGGAGCTTTGACGCCCATGCGGCCCGCTCTCGTCGCTGGCTTCTGTGCTCCTCACTCGCGCACCTACCGGTGCGCTCCTTCCGGTGCTCCGCGCCGCCCAGAGATCGGGGCGCCTGGATCGCCAAATCTCCAGACGCCGACCGCAACCTCATGGTGATGCCTTGAGCGACGACGCCACGGACCACCTCAGCTTCGCCGACTTCCAGGAGGTCGAGCAGAAGTACGTCATGCAGACCGGCAAGCACCAACCGCTGCGGGTCGTCCGCGGCGAGGGCGTCCACCTCTACGACGTGGAGGGGCGCCAGTACCTGGACATGATGGCGGGCATCGCCGTCAACGCCCTCGGCCACTGCCACCCGGCGATCGTGGAGACGATCA
>DAINSI010000146.1:733-3032 GCA_036741395.1 Candidatus Dormiibacterota bacterium | reverse complement strand
GGCGATCGCGGCCGACATCCACGGGAAGAACCATCACGTGGACGGCAGCTTCGGGCGCCACGTCGTCTCCATGGACCTGCTCTGTGCCGATGGCACGATCCGCACACTCACCCCGGAGTCCGAGCTCTTCTGGGCCACGGTGGGAGGCATGGGACTGACCGGCCTCGTGTTGCGAGCAACCCTGCGAATGAAGAAGGTTGAGTCGGCGTACTGCCTGGTGGACACCGAGCGATGCGCGAACCTCGACGACCTGATGGCTCGAATGGCCGAGGGCGACCACAGGTTCACGTACTCGGTGGCCTGGATCGACTGCCTGGCCAGCGGTGCCTCCCTGGGTCGTTCCGTGCTGACCCGCGGATGGCCGGCGACCCTCGAGCAGCTGCCCCGCAAGCTGCGCGATCACGCCCTGGAGTTCCGTCCCAAACAGGTCGCCGTCGCACCCCCCGTCTTTCCCAGCGGCATGCTGAACCGGGCCACCGTCGCCGCCTTCAACGAGGTGTGGTTTCGCAAGGCTCCTCGCGAGCGCCGGGGCGAGGTTCAGAGCATCGCGGCCTTCTTCCACCCCCTTGACGCTGTGTCGAGCTGGAACCGGATCTACGGTCCCAAGGGGTTCCTGCAGTACCAGTTCGTGGTGCCGTTCGGCGCCGAGGACACCCTGCGCCGGTGCATCGAGATGCTCAGCGACGCCGGGCAGGCCTCGTTCCTGGCGGTGCTCAAGCGCTTCGGGGCACAAGGCGAAGGCCATCTGTCCTTCCCCACGCCAGGCTGGACCCTGGCCCTGGACATTCCGCTGGGCGCACCGATCCTGGGCGGCCTGCTCGACCGCCTGGACGCGGAGGTGATTGCCGCGGGTGGCCGTGAGTACCTCGCCAAGGACTCACGTCTGTCGGCCTCGGAGATCGCGCCTATGTATCCTCGCCTCGATGAGTGGCGCGGCATCAGAAAGGCCGTGGACCCCGACGGGGTCTTCACCTCTGATCTAGCCAGGAGGCTGGGACTGTGAAGGACGCAATCGGTAACGTGCAGCGGGTGCTGGTTCTGGGGGGGACCTCGGACATCGCCCTCGCCACGGTCACCAAGCTGACCGAGCAGCGACGCGACGTCCAGGTCACGCTGGCCGCCCGTCCCGGAGAGCGCCGTTCCGCCGCCACCGCAGAGCTGGAGTCGCTCGGCCTACAGGTCACCGAGGTGGACTTCGATGCCACCGACCGGTCGTCGTACGAGAAGGCAGTGACCCTCGCGTTCGACGACGGAGGGGACATCGACGTCGTCATGGTGGCGTTCGGGCTCCTTGGCGACCAGGCGCGCGCGTGGCGCGATGTCGACGCGGCGCTGGACCTGGTCCAGGTCAACTACACGGCGGCGGTGGCGTGCGGGGTCCTCGTTGGCGAGAGGCTTCGCGCGCAGGGTCACGGGGCGATCGTTGCCATGTCATCGGTGGCTGGTGAGCGCCCCCGGAAGTCCAACTTCGTCTACGGCTCCACCAAGGCCGGGCTGGACTCCTTCTACACCGGCCTGGGCGACGCGCTCGCGGCAGATGGCATACAGGTCATGGTTGTTCGCCCTGGATTCGTCCGGTCGAAGATGACGGAGGGGCTCAAGGCGGCACCGCTGGCCCAGACCCCGGAACAGGTCGCCGACCTGATCGTGGCGGGCCTGCGGGCGGGACGGCGCACGGTCTGGGCGCCACCTGCGATGCGGTGGGTCATGTCGGCCCTGCGGCACCTCCCACATCCGGTGTTCAGCCGCCTGCCGATCTGAGAACGACCCCGGCAGGGTTCAGAAGTACACCGAGCCGATCAGGCATACAGCCCAGATGACACCGAGCACCATCAGCATCCGGTCGTGAAGGACGATCTCCTCCGGCTCGCCCGCGGCGCCGCTGTCGACGTCCACGGAGTACCGCAGCAGGGCCACGACGAACGGGACGATGGACACCACGCTCCACTGGTTCGACGCCGCCGCGCCCATCGTGAAGGCCCATAGCGCGTAGGTGGTGACCAGCACCGCGGCCGACATGGTCCAGACGAACCGCAGATAGGAGGGGGTGTAGCGCTTCAGCACCGGGCGGATGGCCACGCCGGTGTCCTGGGTCAGGCGAATCTCGGCGTACCTCTTGCCGGCGGCCATGAACAGCGACCCGAAGCCGGCCGCGATCAGGAACCACTGCGAGAGCTGGACGTGGGTGGCGACGCCGCCGGCGATGGCGCGCAGCAGAAACCCGGACGCGACGCTGGTGAGCTCGATGACCGGTTCGTGTTTCATGCCGAGGCAGTACCAGAGCTGGACGGCCTCGTAG
>DAINSI010000146.1:0-723 GCA_036741395.1 Candidatus Dormiibacterota bacterium | reverse complement strand
GATGACCAGTGCGGCTGGCAGCAGGACGAGGGCCGCAACCCAGGCCTCGCGAACCGACAGCTCCCCGGATGCCACTGGGCGCAGGCGTTTCGTGGCATGCGCCCGGTCGGCCTCGACGTCGATGGCGTCGTTGACCAGGTAGATCCCGGACGAGGCCACGCTGAAGGCGATGACCGCGAGGAGCATCTGCAGGAGAGCCCGTGGCTGAGTGACGACACCGGCGGCGATCGGTGCGGTGAGGACCAGGACGTTCTTGACCCACTGGCGGGGGCGGCACGCCCGAACGAGAACCGGCAACGAGGGGCGTGACACGCGCAACCTGCTCATCAGCTCGACACCCGCCTCGCCGGGGCGACCCAGCGTGCAATCGCCGCGCCGATGAGGGCGCCGCCCAGGACGTCGCTGGGGTAGTGGACTCCCAGGATGACCCGGCTGGTCATCATCACCGGGATCGAGAACAGCGGCCACCGCCGCCGCAGCAGCCCGGAGTAGACCACGGCGGCTGCCGTCGTCGACGTCGCGTGTGAAGAGGGGAAGCTCCAGTCGCTGGGCGTTGAGACGAGAACCTGTATCCGCGGGTCGCTGGGACGGTGGCGACGCACCAACCGCTTGACCACGATGCTCAGGCCGTGGGCGCCGACGACTGTTGCGGTGGCCCGCAGCCAGAGGCCCCGTTGCTCGCGGTCGAGAACCGCACCCAGCATTCCCAACGCCGCCCAGGAC
>DAINSI010000145.1:0-3093 GCA_036741395.1 Candidatus Dormiibacterota bacterium | reverse complement strand
ATCGGCAACGAATACCTCTTCCAGGAGCGCGCCAAGGAGAACGTCGCGGTGCTGGGCAAGTACCACGTGCGCAAGATCATCGCCTCGTGCCCGCATTGCTTCAACACGTTCGCCAATGAGTACGGTGCTTTCGGTGGTGACTACGAGGTGGTGCACCACACCCAGATGATCGAGCGGCTCCTCAAGGACGGTCGCATCACACTCGACGAAACGAAGCGGCAGGAGGAGACGATCACCTACCACGACTCCTGCTACCTGGGACGCTGGAACGACATCTTCGCGCCGCCCCGCGACATCCTCGAGCAGATCCCCGGCCTCAAGGTCGTGGAGATGGCGCGCAACCGCAACGAGGGCATGTGCTGTGGAGCCGGCGGCGGGCGGATGTGGATGGAGGAGGATCAGCCGCGCGTCAACCACAAGCGGGTGGAGCAGGCGGCGGAGACCGCGGCGACCAAGGTGGCCACGGCGTGCCCCTTCTGCCTATCGATGTTCGACGAGGGGATCGCCAGCAAGCAGCTGGGCGATCGCCTGCAGGTCGATGACGTCGCCGTGTACGTCGCGCGCTCGCTTGCCGGTGGCGAGGGCGCCGAGGCCGGCGCCGCGCTCGCCGTCGCGGAGCGGGCTGCCGAGCGCTCGCACAGCTCGACGGAGGGTGCGACCGCGCCGGTCGTCGCCGTGCAGGATCAGCCCGCGCCCTCGACCGTGCCGGAGGTGCCGCCCCCCGCCGTACCCGGTGAGGCACCGGAGACGGTGCCGGCGGAGACGCCGCCCGCTGCCGAGCCCGAGGCCGTCTCCCCGAGCGGCGACCCCGAGGTGACGCCGCCACAGGCTCCCACCGAGGACCCCGCGGGGGACCCTACGAGCAGCTGACCTGTAGGCCCGGAGCTACGGAACGTGTCCCCAGCCGCAAACTAGCGCGGGGTCAGCTCTGAGGTAGCGACAATCCTCAGGATGCGGAGGGAGTGGGAGCCGGAAGACCTGATCGCCTGCTGGACCCTGGTCGACGTGGACTGGAAGCTCGTGGCCAACAAGCGGGGGGCGACCCGATTGGGCTTCGCGCTTCTTCTCAAGTTCTTCGAGCTCGAGGCCAGGTTCCCGCGGCACTCAGGCGGTTCCGGCGGCGGCGGTCAGCTATGTCGCCAGCCAGGTGAAGGTGCCCAAGGACTTCTCCCAGGAAAGCAGTGCATGCCCGGCCCCGCCGACCAGGGGCGCGGATCCAGCCCGGCCTCGCGCAGCGCCCGTTCCGGATCGGGCTCCGGCTCGATGCGCTCGATCATCAGCCCAGCGCGTCGATCTTGGCGGCGAGGATGAAGTCGTTGCGGGTGAGACCGCCCACGGCGTGCGTGGTGGTGGCGATGTCCAAGTGCCCCCACCCCACGGTGAGCTCGGGGTGGTGGCCCTCCTCCTCGGCGATGGCGGCGACCGTCGTCGCGCGCTCGAACGCTCCGGCGAAGTCCTTGAAGCGCTGGTGGCGCACCAGGGTTTTCCCCTCCTGCACCTGCCATTCCGGCGATATCTCACCCTTGAGCTGCGCGACCTCGTCGGTGGTGAGGGTGGGGGTGTCGCCCGTGCACGCCTCGCAGCGCTGCTCCGCAAGCTCGGTCATCTCGTGTCCTCCGCTGCCGTCTCAGCAAGAGTCTGCAGGCTGACCCCCGCCGAGCGCATCTCCTCCAGCGCCTGCTCGCCGTCACCGGCGTGGACGTCGACGGCGCGCACCGCGTCTACGACCACCGCGGTCTCGAAGCCCTCCTCCTGCGCCGCCAGCGCGGTGGCGCGCACGCAGTAGTCCGTGGCCAGACCGCCGATCACCAGCCGCTCCACGCCGACCGCGCGTAGCATCTGCGCCAGCCCGGTCCCGTCAAAGCCGGAGTACGCGTCGACAGCGGGGTCGGTGCCCTTGGTGATCACCAACCAGGCCAGGGCGTCGATGGCAGGGTGCAGGCGTGCGCCGGCGGTGCCGATCACGCAGTGGGGTGGCCAGGGCCTGCCCTGCGCCTGGAAGCTGGCGTGGTGCGCGGGGTGAAGGTCGCGCGTGGCCACCACCAGGGGAAAGCGCTGGGCCAACGCCTGTAGGGGCGCCACCACCTGGACGCCGCTGGGCGCTGCCAGCGAGCCGCCGGGCAGGAAGTCGGCCTGGACGCCGACCGCGATAAGCGCGGTGACGCTCATAGCCAAAAGCGCTGTGCGCGCACGTTCATCACGCCGTCCCGACGGCCAGCGTTCACCGCCCAGCCCCCAGGCGTGTCCGCAAGGCCTCCAGCGCCGGGCTGCGGCGCACCGGCCAGGGCGCGGGGTCCTCAAGGCGGCGGATGTCCGGGCGCAGCGTCCCGACCTGTGCCCGGGCGGCGCACCTCGTCGAGGGCCGGCACATCCGCAGCGCGTCCGTGCTGCATCACGGGCTCCAGCAACGCACGTCCGTCCGGTCTCTCGTCGTACAGGGCGACCATGTCGCCGTCGGGGCCGCGAAAGACCATGTGCATGCCCGGCTCGGTGACCTTGTCGGTGCTGCGCTTCATCACCGGCTCGATGCTCCCGTCGTGGTCCTGCGCCACCAGCCTGAAGACGCCGCCGAGCGCGGGGGCGTCATAGGACGTGCCGAGCATGGTGCCCACTCCGAAGGCGTCGACGGGCGCTCCGCGCCGCAGCAGCTCGGCGATGCGGTACTCGTCGAGGTCGCCGGAGGCGAGGATGCGCACGTGCGGCGGCGACGGCGAGGTCGACCGCCTCCACCGTGTCGTAGGTGTCGATGAGCAGCGTCGCCCGTCCCGGAAAGTCGTGCAGGAACTGCTCGTAGCTTCCCGTGTGATCAGCGTGGACCCCCCGGAAATTGGGGGTAAGTAGTCGTTTACAGGCCACTTTCGACCCCTCCCGAATACAGATTTAAGGCGGTACTTTGCCAAGGTAAGGGTCGCGAGTTCGAGCCTCGTCTCCCGCTGTCAGTCTTCCCTCACCCTCCCGCTGGCCGGGGCGTGCCTTCATGGAGATCTGTCAGCCCTCTCCCGAGAGCAGAAAGGCGCCGATGGAACGAGCGTGACCTGATAGGAGCCTGACCAGAGGTCCCATAACAGTCGTGTCCGCTCGCCCACCGGTGCC
>DAINSI010000144.1:2586-3128 GCA_036741395.1 Candidatus Dormiibacterota bacterium | reverse complement strand
GGGTGAGGTACTTGATGCGGTTCGCCTAGTCCTGTCACCGCGTCGAGACTTTCAACATCCGCTTGGCAGGAGCGGGGGACCCACTTTTGGGGCGTCGAGAGACGCTCCTTGGGGTGAAGCCCTCTCGGAGGTGGTCGGCCTCGGTCGACTCGCCGTACGTGATGGCCGGGTGATATCTCCCACCCGAACCCGACAGCTGACCTCGTAGGCGTTTGGAGAGGTTTACTCACTGTGTCGAACCACGTGTCGGGACGTCATCGCGTCCCCATTCGGCTGAACCCCGCTCTATCCCTTTCAGCAGCGATCTCGCGCTCCGCGAAGCCCGCAGCCAAGGCGTCCGCCGTGTTCGCCGTCTCCGGCGGCATGGTTGCCTCGTTCGCCCTCCCGGCGTCCGCGGCCACGTACACCACCCCCGTTGCCAAGCCCAAGGCACCCGCTGCGACCGTGGTCCTGCCGGCCGCAGCTCCGTCGGCCACGCAAGCGCCCTTGGCCCCGCCGTCCTTCGGGGACATCGGGTTCGCCGGCGTTGCGAAGCCCAAGCC
>DAINSI010000144.1:0-2576 GCA_036741395.1 Candidatus Dormiibacterota bacterium | reverse complement strand
CGCGGCCCCCGATCAGCTCTCGCGAGCGACCATCAGCGCCAGCCGCTCGGCAGCGCGCCTACCGGTGGCCCAGTCGGCCCCCCTCCCGGCGCCCCGCTCGGCCGGCCTGCTCGGTATAGCCGCCAGCCTGGCTGGCATCCCCTACGTCTACGGCGGCACTACTACCTCCGGCTTCGACTGCTCCGGCTACACGCAGTACGTCTTCGGCCAGGCCGGGATCAGCCTGCCCCGCACGGCCGAGGAGCAGCGTCAGGCCTCGACCCCCGTGTCCACCCCGCGGGTGGGCGACCTGGTGTTCTTCGGCTCCCCCGCCTACCACGTGGGCATCTACGCCGGCAACGGCATGATGTGGGACTCCCCGCACACCGGCATGTCGGTGGCCCTGCGCTCGATCTTCGCCGGCGCGACCTACGGCCAGCCCTGATCGGCGCTCGGCAACAGCTACCTCTGCGACATAAGCGGCATACCCGCCGTTCAGCCTCTGGCCCCTCACCGCTCCGGCGATGGGGGGCCAGATCGCTTGGTGAGCCGATCAGGGACACCGGCGGGCGTGTGGATAGTGCCCCCGGCAGGATTTGAACCTGCGACCTACCGCTTAGGAGGCGGTCGCTCTATCCCCTGAGCTACGAGGGCGGGGCGCGTCGCGAACCACGGAGAAACCCGACACGGCTGCCCATTCTGGCAGGGGGTTGGCGGGTGCCCCTCGGTGGGTTAGCACTAGGCGGTGACGGTGTCCACAGGGCGAGCTGGGGGCGGCCAGGAGCGCTTGCCTCTGGCGATCGCCACCATCGAACAGAGCACCGCCGGGATAAAGAACAGACCGATGCTCAGCATCCCCGCAAGGACACCCACCCACAACAGCGCTGTGGTGATCACACTGGCGACAAGCCGTACGCGCGCTGGTGACAGCAAACCGATCAGGGTCAGAGCCACGGGCACGGCCAACAGGACGAGAATGCGGCTTCCCTGCTCATGAAGCAGGGTCGTGTGCACGATGGGGCTCACGTGGAAGCTCCCTTCGGAGTCGGCCGACGAGGTCTGCGAGCTGCCCAACGGGATGAAGGCGAGCCCCAGGGAGGCCGCAACGGCATAGGCGCTGGACGCCAACTGCCACGGCCTCGAGGGCACGGACCGGATCCGGCTCATATGGGCAGTATCGCCTCGTCGCTGGTCGCGATTCAAGGACGCCGCCTCTACGGTGACCTTCTACCCGCCCGGGGTGAAGCCTGACCGGCCGCTGAACGTGCCGCCGCCGACCCCCGCGCCACCAAGTCCTGCGCCACCTAGTCCTGCGCCGCCTAGTCCTGCGCCGCCAATTCCGCCTGCCGCGCCTGCTCCCACGCCGAATCGTCGGGCATTGGTGGTGTTGGTCGGGAGGGCGGTGCTGAGGTCCGCCAGGACCACCTGCTGACCTGCGCTCAGACCGGAGGTGATCTGGGTGGTGAGCATCCCGGCATACCCGGTCGTGACCAGGGCCCGGGTCACGACACCGCCCTTGAAGGTCAGGGCCAGGGCCTGCCCGTTGCCGAGAGGTGTCAGCGCCGAGTTCGGAACGGTAAGAACGTCTGCAACGGCGCCGATCATTAGGCTGGCCTCTGCGCGAGAGCCCGACGCGAGCGCAGGGAGGGCGTCAGGAACAAGAACCACCACGGGGTATGTCGGGGTGCTCGGCGCCGCCGTTGCCTGCGCCGTCCCTGTTCCCGATCCTGACCCCGTCGCCGCAGCGGACGGGAGCAGGCTGATGGAGGTCACCGAACCCGGCACCGAGCCGGTGGCGCCCTGTGGTGTCACGTTCGCCTTCTGACCAACATGAACGCTGGCCATCGACATGAGCGGGACGTTGACCGTGACCTCAGCGGCGCCGGCTCCCACGATGACGATGCTCGTGCTTTGGCTTGAGCTGCCGCTCACCATGCTGACCGAGCCAACGGTGCCTGCGATGGAGGACTTGAGGGTGGCTGCGGCTCGGTCCGTCTGGGCGCTGCTCAGGGAGGCTTGGGCGTTGGTGACGGCGGCCTCGTCAGAGACGACACGGGTCGCAGAGGACTGGCCCGTTCCGCCGCTCTGACCGCCCCCGGACTGCCCGGTCGACCCGGACGCGCTGGTCGAGGACTGGCCGGTCGACCCGGAGGCACTGGGCGTCGTGGACGTCGTGGTGGTGTTGCCTGCGGTCGTGATGGCCAGGGTGAACGCCTTGGTGAGGTCCGACTGGCTGGTGGTGAGTGCCTGCTGATCCTTCTGGATCTGTTGCTGGGTCGGGGCGGTACGCAGCGCGCCAAGGCAAGCCGTCATCTCGGCGTCGGTCGGCACGCTCGTCGGCGTCGAGGGAGTGGGCGCGGCCGTTGTGGGAGCTGTGGTTAGAGCATCGCCGCGTGTGCCCGTCGCGGTGGCGCCCCCGGACGGACCAGGGGTTGGCGCGTTGGTGGGGGCCGAAGATGATGGCTCGGAGGGGAAGAACGGCGCACACTGCGCCAGGACGGCAGTCGCCCGGCGCAGGTCTGCCGTGACTGCGCTCTGGGTTCTCGCCACGCGCAGCTGCGCCGCAGCAAGGGTCTGGTTCGCGCTCGCCCCTGATC
>DAINSI010000143.1:0-3134 GCA_036741395.1 Candidatus Dormiibacterota bacterium | reverse complement strand
TCGAACCCACCTGGGACGGCTATGCACCGCCCCACAGACAGTTTTGAAGACGCTCAATGGCTGCTTGAATTCGGAATCCAGCCTCGATCGGCCGAAAACCAACAGTTCGGCATCAGACCCGAACAGTTTGGAACGCGACGGATAGGGTCTGGCCCGAATCGACCTGTCGACTCTAACCAGTCACGTACCCGCCTGTCCAGGCGATGGGCTGGCCAGCACGAGGCGGGCGTAGGTGCCGCAGGACGGCAATAGTCCGTCCAGTTCAAGCGGCTCACCGGCAGGCATGGTGCAGACCCTCCAGAACCGCAGGCGATTGGATCAGGCTGAGCCGCTTTTCGGGGCGTCCTCAGGGCCTCGCCGGGCGACCCGGGAGGGCTGGCGGCGGCACTCCCGCGGTGTTGGCGCGTTGGCCCCCGGCGACCTGGCCCCAGCCCGCCGCGAGCGGTCCCGAGACCGCCCAAGAGAGGGACCAGACCGCCACGACACCGGCTATCAGGGCGAGGTACGGATGGGGACGCTGCGGGGTAGGGGGTGTCAGCAGGCGAGCGGCCAGCAGGCTGATAATGAGCAGGAAGCCGGCGGTATAGAGCAGGCCGGCCCAGGTGGTGCGGGTGTCGCTGCCCATGCCGAGCCCATGCAACGTGGCCAGCAGGTAAGCCCCGAGGGTGAGGTGGTGGAGGCGGAGCCACCACTGGTAACCGATCTTGGTGCGAATCCGCTTGCTGAACCAGATCGCGAGCATCAGGTAAGTGGCAACGATGCCCCAGGCCAGCCAGACCGGGCGGTAGTGGCTGGCCAGGGGCACGATGATCTCGGCCGCCGTGAAGCGCATGAAGGGATCCAGAGCGATCGCCAAAGCGTGGGCGCCGACCGCCAGCAACGTCAGGAGGCTCAGGAACTCGTGGAGCTCGGAGCTGATGAAGCGGGGCCAGCGTTCGGCGCGCCACTGCAGGCTCAGCACCAGGCCGAGACCGACGGCGAGGAGCAGCAACAGGTAGGCCACGAACCCGGTGGCCCGCGCCAACTCCCAGGTCAGTTGGCTGACCGGCTGTGTCATCCCCGCGCCTGGATCGGAGCCCACGACCCGATGAGTACCTGGCGGCCGTCCTTGAGGACGAGCAAACCTGGCATCTGGTGGCGCTCGAGGAAACGGGCGCCACCGTCCTCGCCCAGCATCAGGGCGGCCTTGGCCGCGACCTCGGCGTCGCGGCAGCTCCGGGCGGCGGCCGTCGCCGACCAGACCTCGTTGTCGACCGGCAGCCCGCTGGCCGGATCGAGGAGATGGTGGCGTTCCACCATTCCCTCCCGCCATCGCCGGCGCCCGACGCTGGAGGTCGCCAATGCGCCCCCGGCCAGGCTTACGAGGCACGGCTCGCGGTTGGTCTCGATCTCGATCGGCCATGACGTGTAGCCATCAGGCGGGTCGGTCACAGCCAGGTCCCCGCCGGCATTGACCGCGGCGCAGGCAGCGCCCGCCTCCCGCAGACCGGCCAGAGCCGCGTCCACCGCCATCCCCTTGGCTATACCGCCGAGGTCCAGCCCTGCCCCGTCGGGGAGCTGGACTGTCCGGCGGCCGGGATCCAGCCGGACCTCCCGCCAGGCCCCGCCCGGTGCCGGTCGGTAATGGCGCGTGCTGGTCGGGTCGATGGCGCTGAACGTCCGGTCGTAGCCGAGCCCGCGGATCTGGTGGAGCATCGTCGGGTCGAAGAGTCCCCCGGTTGCCTGAGCCGCCCCAAGCGCGGCTTCTACGGCGTCGAACAGCAGCCGACTGACCGTTACCGGTTGGCCGGCGCGGGCGTTCAGGCGCGACAGCTCGCTGTCTTCTCGGAAGCGACTGAGGCAGACCTCCCAGGCGCGGAAGAGGTCCTCGACCCAGTCACCCAGGCGCCGATCGGCAGCCGGGACCAGGACGGTGACCCCGGTCCCCATGGCCTGGAACTCGAGACGCACCAGGCCGGCGGGGGTCTTGAGGTCAGGAGCCGGACGAGCTGAGGACCGGGTTTGGGGCGGTTGCACTGGTCGGCCTTGGAGCCGGCGGTTGCGCCACCGGCGAGAGTTGGTCCCGGGCGGCGGCCGGGGTCGCCGGCGCCTGCCCGGAGAGCGAGACGGCAGCCGCCCGGACGGACGCGGGCGGCTGCACGAGTGACCCGACCGGGTGCCCGAGCACCAGGGCCCAGAAGCCCCCGAAGGAGAGGATGGCTCCCGCCAGCAGCCTGTTCTTGAGGCGCGCGAGCCTCTCCTCCTTGGCCGCGGCGGGAGCGGTGGTCGAACGTGGTTCAGTCGTCGCCAGAGCCCTCTGAGTCCTTGGGCTCCGGGTTGACGGCGGGCTCCGGGGTTTCCTTCGGCTCCGGGCTGACAACCGCCTCCGGGCTTTCCTTGGGCTCCGGACTGGCAACCGCCTCCGGCGTGTCCGTGGGCTCCGGCGTGAGCGCAATCCCCAGCGGCGTGCCCGACGCGTTGGTCTCGTCCGGCGAGGGGGTGGGTTCGGGGGTCGCGGTGGTTATCGTGGGGGCCGAGCCGCCGTTGCCCCCGGCCTGGATGCTGCCCGCGAGGCGGGACCCCCAGACGGTCGGGTTGGGGCTACCGGTGGTGGCCATTCCGATCGCGCAGACTCCCACCACCAGGGTGGCAGCGATGACGACGCCCTGCGACTTGATCGCCGCCAGCAAGGGCATTAGAGACATCGAGTTCCTCCTGAACGGAAATTGCCATTGGATCTGGCCCTGCCGCTCGGGGGTTGTCACCGGCAGGCGATCGAGCTCCTGCGTGAGGTGACTGGCGAGCCAGGCTTCGAAATCGGGGTCAGATGGCTTCATGCTGTCCGTTCCGCAAAGAGAGACGCTCGGGCTCCCCGAAGTCGGCAAGTCCGGCGTCCAGCTCTTTTCTCAACCGCGCCATTGCCTCTCTCAACCGCCAGCCGACGGTTCGTTCGGCGACGCCCAGGATCCGTGCAATCTCCCGGTTGGAGTACCCGTGGTAGTAGCGGAGCACGACCGCGGCGGCTAACTTCGTCGGGAGCCGGCGGACGGCCTCCGTCACCTCTTGGCCGCGGGAGTCAGCACGCGCATCGGGGGCGGCGACCAGGCCGGGCGCGATCATGGAGACGATCTCGACCAGCCGGCTGCGGCGGCGGT
>DAINSI010000142.1:0-3270 GCA_036741395.1 Candidatus Dormiibacterota bacterium | reverse complement strand
GCCCCCGCGTGCGGGGTCCCGTCCATGAACGCCGCCAGGGAGGCGACCGCGCCCGCCGAGAGCTCGATGTCGGAGTTCAGGACCAGGATGTAGGCCAGACCACGCTCCAGGCAGACGCGGATGCCGGCGTTGGCCCCGGCGGCGAAGCCGAGGTTCTGCGCCTGGGCGACCAGGTGTACGCCGGGAAAATGCTCCCTGACGGCACCCGCCGAGCCGTCGCCGGAGGCGTTGTCAACGACCAGCAGGAAGGCGTCCGCGGCATGGCGCCGGCAGCAGGCCAGGCAGCCGAGGAGGCGGTCCCGGTCTTCGAAATTGACCACCACGACCCCCACCTCAACCCCCGGGTTCGTCATGGCGAATATAATCACCTGCCGCGACGGCGTCCACACTAGGGGAATCTGAGAAGTGCGCGTAGCCGTCATCACCACCCTGTCCCTCCCGCGGTTTGTCAGCGGCGCCACCCTCCAGGTCCATCGCCTCGCGCTCGGCCTAAGCCGGCGTGGCCACGATGTCGCGGTGCTCAGCGGCGGCCGCCGTCCCATCGAGAAGGTGTTCTCCTCCCAGACCGACACCGTCGACGGCGTGACGATCACCTCGCTCAATACCGAGCCCTACTTCGGCTTCACCGACCCGCTGAATTACGACAACCCCAAGGCGGTGAAGCCGGTGCTGGGCTGGCTTGAGGCCTTTGCCCCCGACGTCATCCACGCACACTCGATCCAGGGGCTCGGGGCGGCGTGGCTCGAAGCGGCGGCGCGTTTGGCGCCGGTGGTGGTGACGATGCACGACTGGTGGTGGATCTGCGCCCGCCAGTTCCTGGTCACCGAGGAAATGACGGTCGACGGGCCACTGCTGCAGTTCGACCGCTGCGAGTGCGCCGGGGGGGTCGAGTTCAACCAGGCGCGGCGGGCATGGCTGGCTACGCAGCTGTCGCACGCGACTCGGGTCCTGGTCCCGTCGGAGGCGCTGCGGCAGTCTCTGGTCATCAACGGCTACGACCCGGAGCGGGTGGAGGTCAACCAGAATGGGGTGGCGCCCTCAGCCGAGGTGGTGGCACCCACGGGAACGGCGCCGCTGCTGGGATTCGTGGGCGGAGCCCACGACTTCAAGGGCTTCCCGCTCCTCGTCGAGGCGCGACGGCGGCTGCCGGCAGAACCCATCCCCTTCCACCTCACCTGCTGGGGCGCGGTCGAGTCGGCGGACAACCGCGACCTGCCGCCCGGCGTAGAGGTCCTCCCGGCCTACTCTCCGGACCAGACCGACGCGGTGATGGCCGGCCTTGACGCGCTGGCGGTGCCGTCCCTGATGCGGGAGTCGTTCTCGCTGGTCACTGCCGAGGCGCTGGCCCGAGGGGTGCCCGTCATCTGCTCGGACAGCGGCGGTCCCGAGGAACTGGTGCGCGACGGCGAGAACGGCCTGGTGCTGGAGTCGGACAGCCCTGCCGCCTGGGCGCTGGGGCTGCAGCGCTGGGCGGCCGACAGCGAGCTTCGCGGGCGGCTGCGCGCGGGCGCGGCGCGGAGCCGCGACCAGGTCAGCGTCGAGGACCAGGTCGGCGACCTCGAGGAGGTATTCCAGCAGTCCGCCAGAAAGCCCGGCGGCCGGCCCGTCCTCTTTAGCGCGGGCCGGCCCGCACCGCCCGACATGGTGATGCTGGTCGGCATCGAGGGCGCGCCGCTGCGCTACCGCGGCTACCACCTGCTCCACTCCCACCGCGCCCTGGGCGGCAGGGCGACGGTGATGCACTATCGCGACCAGCGCGCGTTCAAAGAGCTGAGCAAGGGTGGCCTGGTGGTGTTCTACAGAGTGCCCTGGTCGACGCAGTTGGCGGCCTGCCTGGCAGTCGCCCGTACCGCCGGGGCCACCATCGTCTTCTCGGTTGACGACCTCATCTTCGACCCCAGCCTGCGCCACCGCATCCCGGCGCTGAAGATCCTGGCGCCGGCCGAGAGCGAGCTGTGGATGGAGGGCGTGCACCGCTACCAGAACATGGCCCTGGCCTGTGGTCTGTTCATCGCCAGCACCCCCACGCTGATGGCGGCCGCGGAGAAACAGGGCCTGGATGCATTCCTGCACCCCAACAGCCTGGGACGCGAGATCGCCTCGCTGTCGCAGGCGGCGATCCACGCCAGCCGCGAGGACCGCGCCCGCCGCGAGGCGGAGGGGGTCTGCCGGATCGGATACCTGAGCGGCTCGACGACCCATGACCACGACTGGGCGATGGTTGAGCCTGCCGTGCTCGCGGTGCTGGAGCGCTACCCCAAGGCCGAGCTGTGGCTGATGGGTCCGCTGCGGACCAGGACCCGTGTGGACCAGCACCCGCGCATTCGTGTCGTCGCCTTCAGGCCCTTCCAGGAGCTGCCCCGGCTGCAGGCCGAGCTCGACATCGTCCTCGCCCCGCTGGAGCCCGACCTCGAGTTCTCAGAGGCGAAGTCGGCGGTCAAGTGGATCGAGGCCTCAGCCCTCGGCATCCCGGTCGTGGCCTCCCCGACCGGTCCCTTCAAAGAGGTGATCGAGGACGGCGTGACCGGGTTGCTGGCGGAGCCGGGCGAGTGGGAGGCCAAGATCGCGACCCTGTTGGAGTCGCCCGAGCTGCGGCGACGCCTGGGACGGGCGGCACGCAGGGCCGTGTACCGGGACCATGGGCCGTGGATGGACGCGCGGCGCTGGGCCGAGACGTGGCCACGCATCGTGGCCGCCGGCGCCAGGCGCCACCCCACCGAGCTTCCGGACGAGGGGCCGTACGAGTCCCCGGCGCCCACCGCGCTCGAGGCCGAGGCGCCCGAGCTGTACGTCGATCAATTCTTCCTGGAGGCCGAATATCCCACCCAGCGGCTGGGCATGGACCGGGTGCTGGGGGCCAAGCTGGATCCGCTCTATCCCCGCCTCTGCCGCATTGACGTGAAAACCACCGCCTACCGCAAGAAGCGTGAAGTCCCGCTCTTCTTCAGGCTCCTCGACAGCCGGGGCACGGTTGTCCGCGAGGGCGCCATCGACCCGGTGGCCATCGCCGAGGACGGTTGGACCGCCTGGACGTTCGACGCCATCCCCGACAGCGCCGGGCGCGAATTCACGCTGGAGCTGCGCCAGCCGGGCGCGGCCAGGGACATGGGGGCCTCGGTCTGGTCGTACCAGGACTGGGGCGAGCGCGAGGTCGACGGCCGCCGCGTCGTGGGCCAGATGTGCTTGCGGACCTGGGCCCAGCCGACGCCCGAGGAGATTTCCGCGGTGGCGATGGGGCGAAGGCTCACCGCACCGTCGAATGCCTACAAG
>DAINSI010000141.1:0-3312 GCA_036741395.1 Candidatus Dormiibacterota bacterium | reverse complement strand
TGCTCTACTCCCTGGAGGCAATCCTGCGCCTGCATTTCAGCAAGGAGACCGAGGTCTACCTGCCCCTCCTGGAGCGCCTCTCGGGGCGCGAGGCGGCGGCGCTGCTCGCTGGCCTCGCCGCCATGCCCGGCGGCCACCACCACTGATGCCGGGGAGAAGGATTTGAACAGGGCCGAGTCACCGCTCTGGCTGCCGCATCAGTAGCTCCTGCGTCGTCCCAACCAGATGACCCCAGTCCGACATGGGCTGAGCGTTCGTCGGGGTCCGACTCATGGGCTTCCCGGAGGGCAGCCTCCTCGCCAAGGAAGACTCGCATCTGCACGACACTGCCGTCCGCCACGGTCAACAAGCGGAACGTGTGCCCGGAGGGAAGGCTCTTGGACTTGAATTCCACCACGATCCCATCACGCGCTTGCCTGACCTCGCCCAGTTCGAGGTCGGCGAGTACGCCCAGGTTGGCCCTGATCATCGCCATCGCCTCAAGGCGGCCATGGCACCTGGATGGGGGACCCCCCGTTGAGTCGTCGGCCAGCCACAGGACGTCTTCACTGAGGAGGGCTTCGATCAGGGTCAGGTCTCCGCTCGGGAGCTCCTCAAACGCCTTACGTCGCACTAACCTCACATTCGTGAGTGAACCCGTTGCAGTTGAGTTCCTCCCGGCGAGATCCTGGCCCGGGCGGTCGGCACTGCCACCGGTGGGTGCCGACGACACCACCTACGTGTGGTACGTCGCCACCGCACTGATTGTCGAGTTAATCGGAGGCCCCGCAATCGGGGTGCTGATGTATCTCGCACGTTCTGGAGTGCGGTTCAGCCACCTGGCCGTGCTGGTGCAGGCGCACGGCTCCCTGCAGCTCCTGGGATGGGGTGGCCTGTTCGTGGCCGGGATGACCCAGCGCCTGGTGCCGAGGCTGGCTGGGCGTCCACCGGTGCGGTCGGCGGCGCTGCCGCTACTTGGGCTTCTCGCTGGCGGCGCCGTCCTGCGGGCTGTGGGCCAGGTGATGGGGAATGCTCCTGGCGGCACCGTCGCCCTGGCTGGTTCGCTGTTGTCCGCGGCCGGGATCATCGGGGTGGCGGGCGTGCTGGCAGCCACCCTGCGAAAGCGGCGCAGCCCGATGGCGGGCTGGGTGATCTTCGCCTGGTCCGGCTGTGCCTGGTGGGGAGTGTGGGCGATCCTCGAGGTGTCGGACGGCGTGATGGGCGCATCGCATGGAGGCCTGGTCCCCGAATGGTTCGACGAGCCGGCGGTATTGGTCGTAACGCTGGGAGCCATCGGCAGCTTCATCTGGGCCGTCCAGAGCAGGATGGTGCCGATCTTCTTCGGCCGCAAGCAGCCCACCGTAGGTGCTCTCGCCGGTCCCTGGGCCCTCTACAACCTCGGACTCCTCCTGATCCTTGTGACGCTGATCGTCACCGCGGCAGGCCAGGGCGTCGGGCCCCACGGGTCAATCGCGGATGCCGGGCTCGGCCTCATCGGCGTTGGCGCAATCTGGCTCGCGGCTGGCACCGGTGCGGTCACCGGGGTTCCGCATCGCCTTCGCGCGGCGTCCCGGCCCCTCGCCCACTTTGTGGTCTCAGCTGACCGATGGGCCGTCGTCGCCGGCCTGATGTGGATCGGGGCGTTCGCCGGCCCGCTGATCTACAGGGCAACGCCCCGGCACAACTTCACTGACGCCGCCCTGCACGCCTTCGGCACGGGCGTTATTACCATGCTCATCGCGGGCATGGTCCAGATGGTTGCGCCGGTCTTCGCGCGCGCCCGCATCGAGGGCGGCCCCCCAGGTCTGCTGGAGCGATCTGTCTGGCCACTGCTGTGGGGGGCAACCGCAGCCCGAGTTGCCGCGGCGCTGGCGGGCGGCTACGCCTTCACCATCCTTGCAGCCCTCTCGGGTGTTCTCGGTTGGGCAGGCCTGGCGGCTCTGGCAGGCCTGCTCGTTGCGGCGGGGAGGCGGAACCTCCGGACGGATACACCGGTCTCGGCGCCGACTTCGGGTTGATCCGGTTCATCCACCTGATGGCCGCCGCCTACTGGTTGGGCGGCCTGGTCATGCTAGCCATGGTCGTGGTCGTTGGGATGCGCGCGCTCATTGTGGCCTGTCCCAGGGCTCGCGGTCCCATCAGGTCCCTATCGGTCCCGCCGGAGTCGGGCCCTTTGGTCCTGAATCGAGCGACAGATCCCGGGGACGATGGGAGCACCCAAATGACCAGACAATGACAACGAAAGGAGGCAAGACGATATGAACAGCTACCCAGGGGAGAAGCTCGAAATCACGACTCACAGAGCGCCCAGGTGGACGGCCCCGCCTCTGCGGATCAGGCGCATCGGTCTACCCGCTCTTTCCGCGCTGGCACTTCTCGCGGGCTGCGGGTCGACCGCGCCGACCTCATCGAGCTCCCCACCGGCTGCGACCGCCGATGCGAGCGGAGCGCAGCAGGTGTCGCTCACCGAGTGGAAGGTGGATGCGCCGGCCAGCCTGAAGGCTGGCCAGGTGGCCGTGAAGATCTCCAACGGCGGGCAGGTCGAGCATGAATTGCTGGTCTTCAAGAGCGATCTTGAGCCTGCCCGGTACCCCCTCGACAGCGACGGAAACATCAAGGAAGACGGGGCGGGCATCACCAAGGTCAGCGACGGTGACAATATCGCTGCCGGAGGCTCCCAGCTCCGCACCCTCGACCTCACCAAACCGGGCAGGTACCTCTTTATCTGCAACATTCCCAGCCACTTCAAGCAGGGGATGGTGCAGGTGGTCACCGTAACCCAATGATCAAGACGGCGAAGGGAGGGGCCACCGCTCTGGCGGTGGCCCCAGCAACGTTTGCGCACGACGGCTAGCCTGGACCGGTTTCGGCGCGGGGGCGATGGCGTTCGACCTGGGCGTGCATTTCGTCGTCAACCAGACGCCGTGGCTCTACCTGCACGCTTACGTGATCAGCGGTGGCAGCCTCGTCCTGGCCGGTGCGTTCCAGTTCTCGCCGCTGAAGGACGCCTGCCTGCGCCAGTGCCGCAACCCGGGCGCGTTCATGCTGCGCCACTACCGCCGCGGGCTGGGCCCGGCCCTGCTGACAGGGCTCCGCCACGGCGCCTTCTGCCTCGGGTGCTGCTGGGCCCTGATGCTCGTCGCCTTCGCGGCGGGCATCGCCAACCTAGTGGCCATCGGCGTAAGTTCGTACCCCACCCCGATGGTTTAAGTCCGAGACTGATCCACCGGCAAGCCGGCAGCGCTCGGTTCCTGCTTCACAGCCTGTGCCCGGCCTGACGCGGAGGACCGGATGGCCCTCTGGGTTCGACCGGGGCTTACCCTGGCTCCACAG
>DAINSI010000140.1:0-3333 GCA_036741395.1 Candidatus Dormiibacterota bacterium | reverse complement strand
CGTGTTCGCCGACGCGGCCAACACCAAGGCCTTGAAGGTCGTCCTCCAGTCGGATAGTTCGGCCACGGAGCGGACTGCCAAGGCCGCTGTCGCGGTAAACGCCTGATCGGTTCTTGGGCCGGCCGCCCAACGGGTGGTCGGCCTTCTGACCCCGGCCTGTTCGGTCCTAGACTCGCGATCGCTCGCGAGAACTTCGATGTAGACACCCGGGCGAGCGCGTCTGACTGCGGCCGTGAGGCTCTTCACTGCCCGTGACCAAGAGGGCCAGCGTTCGACTCGACCAGACCAGGACTTTTGTCACCTTCCCCCGAGGCCCCCGTGCTCGAGTTCGCCTGGGCCGCCCGAAGCCCGAGTGCCGACTGTCAGCTGGGGGGCCCCCCATCCAGGGGGCTTTCAGCCCTATCGCGGCCGACCGCTCCCGGCGACACTTCGATGATCAGTGGACACGCAGGGAGAGAAGACATGACTGAGAAGAGCAAGACCGGGCTCTATCCCGCCTCAAGCGCCAGTACGCAAGCGGGTTTGAACGCCCTCTCTGAAGGGAGAGAAGACGTGAGACTCCAGAACATCTATCGGCCGCTGGTCATTGACGCCGACCCTAGCGAAACGCTGTCCGATGTCGCCACCCGGATGCGCGAAAACGACGTCAGCTCGTTGGCCGTCATCGATGACGGCCAGCTGGTCGGCATCATCACCGAACGCGACGTCGTGACGGCCGTGGCTGAGAGAGCGACTTCGGATGCGCGCATCGCTGCTTATATGACCCCGCACCCGGTTACCGCCGACCCCGACGAGAGCGCTACTGCCGTCGTCGAGCGGATGCTGGACCTGGGCGTTCGCCACCTCCCAGTGGTCCGAAGCGGCGTGGTTGTAGGCATGGTGTCCGCGCGTGACCTCCTGGCCTTGGAGATTTGGCCTCGCGCGAGCGGCGTCGACTAGGCGCCGAACATCGGGTGCTTCATGACCTGCCACCTGACAGACAACGTCGCCGAACTGGCGCCCTTCGTCATCTGGGCCCTCTCGGGAGGGCGCGTCTCCAAGATTGATCTCAGTGCTCCAGCTCCTTCCCCTGGAACATCGGATCTTCGCGTCCATCGTGCTGCTCCAGATGGCGAACGCGCTCGAGTGTCGAAGCCCGATCCGCTCCTTGGCCACGGTGGGCCTGTTCTCCAACCGCCTGCTGCTTGGTGCAATCTGCGCTGAGATGGGTGCCCGGCCAGCCTTCATCCACCTGCCCCCGCTCGCCGGTGCCCTCGGCCAGTCCCCGATCACCCCGATCAACTGGTCCCTGGTGATCGCCACGCCCTTCGTCCTGGTCGGGGCGGCGGAGGCGCGGAAGGCCGTGGCCCGGCGAAGGCACGCGCGGTCGACTGGCGGCCGGCGCCATGCCGGCCCCCCTGTTGGTACGCCGGTTGGACACTGATATCCGGCTCGGGCGCATCGCCGGGATCCCGGTCGGGATGAACTGGAGCCTGCTGCTGATCTTCGCGCTGATCACCTGGAGCCTCGCCGCGGGCGTGCTGCCAGCGGAGGTCAGAGGCCAGCCCGGCGTGTTGTACTGGGCGGTCGGCCTGGTGATCGCGCTGCTGTTCTTCGCCTCGATCGTCACTCACGAGCTGGCCCATGCGATCGTCGCCCGGCGATCCGGGCAGCACGTCTCCGAGATCACGCTCTGGCTTTTCGGCGGGGTATCCAAGCTCGGCGGTGACGCCGGTACCCCGGCGATCGAGGCCACCGTCGCGATCGTCGGTCCGCTGACCAGCCTCAGTGTCGCGGTCGTGGTAGCCCTCGTCGGCTTGGCGGTCGGGGCGGCGGGCGCCCCGGCGATCCTGGTGGCGGGCCTCTACTGGCTGGCGGGAATCAACGTGGCACTCGGCCTCTTCAACCTGGTTCCCGGCTTTCCCCTGGACGGCGGCCGGCTGCTCCGAGCGCTGCTCTGGCGGTGGCGGGGGGACCGCGTTCGCGCAACCTCACAGGCCGCGGCGGTGGGGCGTTTCTTCGGGTTCGCGCTGGCCGCGTTGGGACTGCTCGAGTTCTTCGTCAGCTCCGACCTCATCGGGGGCCTGTGGCTGGTCTTCCTCGGCTGGTTCCTGCGCAGCGCCGCGGGCGCCGAGGAGACCCAGGTGATGAAGACGCAGGCGCTCTCCGGGGTGCGGGTGGCGGACCTGATGACCCCCAACCCAGTGGTGCTGCCCGGGTCCATCTCGGTGCAGGAGTTCCTCTGGACCGGGCCATCACAACACCGCTTCACCACGTTCCCGGTCACATCCGCCGACGGGAACGTGGTCGGGCTGGTGAGCCTGCGTCGGCTCCTCCAGGTGCCGGAGGCTGCCCGTCGGGAGACGGTCCTGTCCGACATCGTCGACCCGCTGTCGAATGTAGCCACCGCGCGGCCCTCGGATCCGGTCACCGAAGTCTTGAGCCACATGGGCCCGGCGGGAGAGGGGAGGGTGCTGGTGTTCGACGGAGACCGCCTCGCCGGCATCGTTTCACCGCGGGACATTGCCGGGGCGATCCCGATCCTGAGGGCCAGGGCCGGCTCGAGACGCCCCGCGCCGCCCTTCCCGGGAAGATTGGATTGAGCGAGTCGCTACATCCCATCCGCCGCATCCTCGTCGCCGTCGACGGGTCTGAGCCGGCGGCCCACGCTCTGCGGTGGGCCGTCGCGATGGCGCGCGGGATGGGGGCTGAGGTGGTCGCCGTCTACGCGATCCCACCCTTCCCGGACCTGTCTCTCGGCTTCGCCGGACCCTGGGTCCCACCCCAGGCCGACCCCGAGTGGCGCGCCGCCATGAGAAAGACCTTCGAGTCCGACTGGTGCGCCCCGCTGCGGGAGTCCGGCCTGCCTCACCGCATGGTCCTCGAGGACGGCCGCCCTGCGACCGTGATCAGCGACCTGGCGGAGTCTGAGGATGCCGACGTCGTCGTCCTGGGTCGCCGCGGCGTGGGCGGCGTCAGGGAGTTACTGCTGGGCAGCGTTAGCCACGAGGTGGGGCAGCGCTGCCGGCGTCCGGTGCTGCTGATCTCCTGACCTCGCCTCGCGCAGGTCGCGCTGCGCCACGAGCGCGGATCCGTGAACTCGCTGTAGAACCGCGCGCCGCGGTCCCGCGCGTCGGAACGCCGATCCCGAGCACCGCGACATGAGCGCCGGCTTCACCCTGGCGCGCATGATGCGGCTGGTCCTCGAAGGCGGGTATCGAGGTGTCGTCACGCACGTGGAGCACCGTCATCTCGGGCGCGACCCCGACCAGGCCTTCGTAGAGCTGGGGAGGGCTTTACGGTCATCGCGCCCCGGGTGGGCGCCGGTTCAGCCGTCCTTACCCTGGTGGCGGG
>DAINSI010000139.1:0-3411 GCA_036741395.1 Candidatus Dormiibacterota bacterium | reverse complement strand
TGGCGGCCTGCGTACCCGAGTTCATCAAGATCGCAGGGCGATTCGGCCGTGTGGGCGACTACCCCGGGCCGCAGGCGGCGGTACGGGCGGCGGTCACCTTTGCCGACGCCACGTCGGCGGAGGTCATCGCCGAGGGCCTGGAGGCCGAGGAGAACGTGGATCTGGTGATCAAGCTCGGGGTCGGGCTGGGTCAGGGCTACGGGCTCCACCGCCCGTCGCGAGTCGAGGACCTACCAGCAAGCCCGCGATCAAGGCTGCAGGTCGGCTGACGGCTCGGAGTGGCGACGCTCCTTGTCGCCACCGCTGGCTCCCCGGCGCTTGCTCTCAACTCAGTCGCCGCGGCGGGGCCAAGCTCTGCGGTACCCCCACCTTGACGCTTAATGGGCGAAGGGCTGTCGATCGGCTGGGAGCCGCGGCCCCTTCGGCCGCGCCGGCCTCGACCAGAATCGCCTGCGCCAGCCGCTGGACGAAGTCCCGAATGGTGGCCTCGGCGACCCTGTGCAGCAGCGCCCGGTCGGCGGCGCTTCCGAGGGCCCCGAGCGGCGGCTGGTAGCGGGCGCTGAGCGCGATCTGGGTACGCTGCGGCCCCAGGCCGCCCAGTTCGAGGTCGCCCTCCAGGCCAGGGAGAAGGTGATGGCCGTGAAGCGGCTTCCACTCGATCGGGACGAGGAGCCGCCCTGAGACCTGCATCGGCTCCCCGACGATCAACTCGACAGTCCGCCTGACCCGCCCGCCGGGAGTCCTGAAGCCTACCTCGACTTCGAGCTGTTCCCCGTTGTGGTCGGCCTCGCCGGCGAGCCTGCGGAGGAGGGTCTCGGGTTGGTGCGTGAACGCCTGCTCGGCCGCCTCATAGGGGAGCGGAATCTCTTCGAAGTAGCGAATAAACATACGCCGATCCTCGCCTCGAGGTCGGCCCCGGGCTACGGCCGAATGGCAGTGTATTTCCGGGACCTTCGACCCTGGTTGGAGACCATGCCGTAGGCGATTCCGGGCTCCGTGCCGAGGCGCTGGGCGCCTCACTCGACGGTGAGCTTCCCCATCATGAACCTGTCCGCTGCCATGGCCCCACCCCAGCCGCTCGCGCCGGTCCCGCAGGGATCGTTGCAGCGCCAGGGGAAGACCCCGGGAGCGCCGGTCTGGATGACGAAGCTGGTGCGCGCCTTGGGGGAGACCGGGACGTTGACGCCGAGCTTGGCGATGGTGAAAGTGTGGGAGACGTTCTGCGGGTCGAGCTCCGAGAGAACCTGGGCGGTGGCCGCCGCATTCGGATCCTTGAGGTTCAACGCCTCCACGCGGACGGTGCCGCCGACGGTGCCCTTGACCTTCGCGAACTGGACCAGGCCCCCGGTCAGCGCGGTGGCGTCGTCGAAGTTCATGATCTCGACGTGGACGGTGGCGTTGGCGGGGACGTGTGGGTAGGCGGGGAGGTAGGCCGGCATGTCATCCGTCCCCAGCATGGCGGGGGTCGCGATGGTCAGGTAGAGGCTGGCCGAGCGCTTGCCGCCCGCCGCCGCGGCGTCGGCGCCAATCCCGCACCCGGCGAGCAGGGTGCTGGCCCCGCCCAGGGCCCCGGCCAGCAGGATCGTGCGCCGTGAGATTGCCTTCGCTTCCGTGGATGTCGATGACTCATTCATGATTCTGTAAATCCCTCTTTGATCGGTGTGTCCCGCTGACATGCCCCGGTCCCGCATGGGTGGGGTGGGCCGAGGGGCCCGGTCAGGCGATGTCTCCACGCTGCGTCACCCCCCAGGGGCAGACCAAGTGCCAAAGGTCCCGGCCGGGAGGGGCCGATCGGCCCTCGCTCGAGACCCCCGGGACATGCGGCAATGAGCAGCGTGAGCTATGCCTGAGCAGCGGAAGGGGATCCTCCATACGTTGCCCGAGGAGATTGCCACCTTTGAGACCGAGGTCGGACGCTTCAGAGCCGGGGAATGGGACCCCAATGCATGTGGCGCTGCTGGGGATGGGTCTCGGGGGCGCTGCCAACACGCTCACCGACGTCACCTCCTGCCCGGGGGCGGACAGCTGCAAGCTCGCCATCACCGCCTCCATGGCGTTTGCCGAGGCCCTCTCCCGCAGCCTGGCTGACCTCGAGGGCATCGATGAGCTTCTCGACGCGGTCCATGTCAAGGTCAGCGGGTGCCCGAACGGATGCGGCCAGCACCACGTGGCCGATATCGGCCTGGAGGGCGCGGCCACCAGGCGAGGCGAAGGCTGGGTTCCCTGCTACCACCTCTATCTGGGTGGGGTGGCAGCTACGCGGGCGGCCCAACCACGGGGGGTGGCGCGGACACCAGCTTCGGACAGAGGCCCAGAATCACCGTCCCGGCCAAGAACACGCCCCAGGCAGTACGACGCATCCTGCTCCACCATATGGCCGCGAGGGAGCCCGACGAAAGCTTCGCGGCATTTGTGGCTCGCACTGGCGTGGGCGCTTTCGAGAAACTGCTGGCGGATCTCGCGGAGCCGCATGCTCTTGGGCCTGAGACCGTCGGCTACTACCAGGATTGGGGCCGCACGGCGCCCTTCCTTGTCGAGCGAGGAGAGGGCGAGTGTTCTGCCTAAGCCGACTGCGTCCATGAGTTGGGATTTCGAGACCGACCCGGAGTTCGAAGGGAAGCTTCAGTGGATGCGTCACTTCGTACGTGAGGAAGTGTGGCCGCTGGAGGTCATCGACGCTGACGCCGCCGGGTTCGCGCGGCTCCTGAAGCCGTTGCAGGAGCAGGTCAAGGCGCATGACCTGTGGGCGACCCACCTCCCCGCCGACCTGGGTGGCCAGGGCTACGGCCAGGTCAAGCTCGGCTTGATGCATGAGATCGAGGGCACCTCCATGTGGGCCCCCATCGTCTTCGGCAACCAGGCCCCCGACTCGGGCAACGCCGAGATCCTCGCGATGTTCGGCTCAGAGGAGCAGAAGCAGCGCTGGCTCCATCCCCTCTTGGACGGGCGGGTCCGCTCGGCCTTCTCGATGACCGAGCCCGCACCCGGCGCGGG
Source organism: Candidatus Dormiibacterota bacterium (assembly GCA_036741395.1). GTDB lineage: Bacteria > Chloroflexota > Dormibacteria > DASZGP01 > DASZGP01 > JAXDLW01. The sequence goes on along the minus strand of DAINSI010000139.1, from coordinate 417 downwards.
CGCCGACCCCACGATGCTGCAGACGACCGCGGTCAGAGACGGCGACAGCTGGGTGATCAACGGGCACAAGTGGTTCACCACCAACGCGGTTGTGGCCGACTTCCTGATCGTCATGGTGACGACAGATCCCGCCAACCAGAACCAGCATTCGCGCGCGTCGATGATCATCGTCCCGGTCGACACGGCGGGCGTGGACGTGGCCCGGAACATCCCCACCATGGCCAGTGAGCACGCGCCCTTCGGCTTCGGGCACAGCGAGGTCTTCTACCGGGACGTCCGGGTTCCTCTGTCCAACCTGCTGGGGTCCGAGGGAGCGGGCTTCATGATCGCCCAGGCCCGGCTCGGCCCGGGCCGGATCCACCACTGCATGCGCTGGCTGGGGCAGTCGCGCCGCGCCTTCGACATCATGTGCGAGCG
>DAINSI010000138.1:0-3431 GCA_036741395.1 Candidatus Dormiibacterota bacterium | reverse complement strand
CGCCTCAGCGTGGCGCAACCGATAGGCGCGCTGTCGGCAGGCACGGGAACAATGAGCTCGGGTTCGTGGCGGCCCTCCCTGGACAATGGGCTCCCCGCACGCGCAGTGCCTCTCCGCAGCCACGAGGCTGATCGGCGACCCGGTGACGATCGGGGAAGTGTTCGAGTTCTCTATGGCCGGGTCCACTCCATATTCGGATCAGGCCGGTTCCAATTACAGATGTCGAACACCTCAAACCTCAAACCAGTCATCCCGGCGTCCTCCGGAAGGATTCGCCCTGGCGCCCAGATCCAGCTAAAGCCGCCCACACTGGTCCCCATCTCTGAGACGGACTGGCGCGACGCGGTGTCGGCTCTGGCCGAGATGCTCGTCCCCGCGCTAGACAGCTTGGCCCATGACGCGTGTGGCGACGGCCATCCCAACGGATCGAATCCAGTGAGGGGGAGGGACGAGGCGACGATGACCCCGCTTGACGATCCCCTGGAGGCTTCGGCTGCGGCCAAGCAGATGTCCGCCCTGCTCCGGGAGGCTCGTTCGCTGCAGCGCTGCGCCTCGAAGCTGGTCGGCGCGGCCAGCCACGCCGATCTCTCAACGAACGCCGTCTTCGCCGACATGGAGACCGCGATCCAGCGAGCGGTGGCTCATCTGGCGCGATTGGAGCGCACCCAGCAGCGGCGTGCCCACGATGCGCTGCGGCGTCGCCGGTGACCACTGCGATCCCCGGCGCCCTTGCGGCCTGGAGCCGGCAGGTCTCAGCCGTTGGGCAGGAGCGCCCGCTGGAGCCGATCGAAGACCGCGTCGAGCGCCGCCTGGCGCCGGCGGCTGCGCTCGTGATTGGCCTCGGCGGCGATGAACCCAGCGAGATGCTCGAGCTCGTCCTCGTCGCCTGAGATCACGGCGCGCGTCCTGACGCGGCGTGCGGCGTAGATCGTTCGCTCGCAGTCCGGGTCCGCCAGGAGCAGCGTTCGCAGCGTCCCGTACTCGGCCGGCGACACTACAACCTCCAGCATTCGGCCGATTGCTGCGCCTGCCTTTGACGACGGGGTCAGATCCCAGAGCGTGCCGCGGAAGTTGTGAATCAGACCCTCGTCGCCGCACCTCTGGCAGCCCCACGAGATCGCCGGAGGCACCTCGTCCCGGCGGAGGTCGATGAATCCCGCGCACGGCCGGTGCGCCGGCCGGCGCTGGCAGGCGATGGCGGTGTGGACCGTCTCACCTGCGAGTGCCAGTGTCCCAGCCCTGGTGATCGCGCCAAGGTGCTCCACCAGGCGTAGGAGCGGGCGGTTCTGCGCTGGATCGAGCGACAGAACGCCGTCGTAGTGGGTCATGTCCGCGACCAGCAAGCTCAGCGCCTTCGCTTCGAGCCCCGCTTGGACATGTGGGTCACGGGCCGAGCTTTCGGCCCCGAAACCCTCGGCGGCGGCCCGACCGGGGCGAAGCACTCGAACAGGCCGTAGACTTCGCCGCCGCCCTGCGATGAGGCCTCATCCGCGACCAGCACGACGTGGTGGCCGCTGCTCCGCTCCATCCGCGTCCTGAAGAGGGCCAGCGCAGCCGCGTCGACCGGAAGCTCCATCAGGGCGTGCACCGCCCGGGCGCACGCGAGTGTAACCAGCGCCTTGCCCTCGTGCTCGACGATCGTGACCGCGAAAGGGTCGTCCTCCGCGATGCGCGCCGCCAGGCCCGTACCTGTGCCCGCCGCGGGAATCAGAACGATGACCGGCAGGTCCCGGTCGACGTCGGGCCCCGGCCTGGGGCCGGGGCGATGGATCTGCGACTTGCGTCGCAGCTCGGGAAGGGCCGAGGAGTGAAGCGAACCCATGGACACCGGCGAGGCGGGCGGCATGAGGTCGTACCCGACCTGATGGACCATCAGATGCGCCGTGCCTGGTTCCTCCTGAGGAGGGGCATCCGGGACCTGGCGGATCCGGAACTTGCCCGCAACACCTTCCGCCAGCGGCAGGGCGCCGGCGGTCTCCGCCCCAGCCATCACCGGCCCTCGCCGATCGTGTTGCAGCAAGGCCTCTATGGCCAGGCTCACCCGCTGCGCCTCGACCCGTCCCGGATCTGACGCCTCACTGCCCGCCACGCTCAGAAACACCGGCACCAGGTCCGCATCGCCGGGCCACCCGTACCGCTGGGCCTTGGCGACGAGCTCACTGGGCAGCTTCTCAGCGGGGTCCAGGTGGAACATCAGGGTGCCTGCCGGCATGGGCAGCTCGTCGCCCTCCTCCCAGTCGAGAAGCCCCTCGGGGAGGTCGGGCCCGGGATACAGGACCAGCCCATGCTGGATGGCGGCGTTGCCGAGGACGACGGCGCTGTATCGGGTGCTCTTGCCCCCGACCGCAACCTCGATGGCCAGCTCGACCGAATCGGCCCAGCGGTTCCAGGGCGACGCCTCGGCAAAGCGATGAGCCTGGGCGAGGAGGAGCTTCCAGTCGGCTGGGGTGGGAGGCTCGGCCGGCTGCTGCCTGCCCGACATGTGGCCCACCAGCGAATCGAAGATGTCCTCGCCCTCGGGGACTGGGTCCACCTCGATCACCCCGGGCCCGGGGAAGCCGCGCTTACGGGAGACCTCGGCAAGGTGGCGGCTCACCTGCTGGGCGATCGCCGGCCCGCAGAGTACGCGCGCTGGGGGCTCCGGTGGGAGAGGGCCAGCCGCCTGCGTCAAAGCCGTCTGGACCGCCGTGGCCAGCGCCTCCTCAGGGGCTCCTCCGATGCCATGACCGAGAGCCAGGCCGGTGTCCATGTCGAGGATCAGGCTGGCGCTGATGCGGTCCATCCCCACGACTCGGACGCCATCCGACAGATCCCTGAGCATGACCAACCAGGTTCGCGGTGCGGCGCCCATCCCCGGCCGATTATAGGTTTCCCCGGCTATCGTGACCGAGAAGAGTCGGCGCGCAGCTCGCCTCTAGAGTCACGAAAGCGCCTGGGCCGCTCGCGCCGTCAGGATTGTGTTGTGGCGCGACCCGCGCTCCGCCCGCGCCAGTTAGATCGGCGACAGCCCATTTTGAAGAGTGACCTTGACTCCGTTGCGGAACCGGGTCTCCAACACGATCTTGGGTCCGCGAACGAGCGCAGGGGTGTTCGACTTCTGGAAAGCTTGGTCCACAAACTACCCTCATGTTGACCTGAGGGCGTCGGCATTCAGGTCGGTAGACTGGCCGAGCTATGCGACGGTGACTATCAACCCGGGTCGAAGCCTGACTTCGATCGCCTCTACCAGGCCACGTACCAGCGCATTTTCCGGTCCCTGGTGGCGCTGACCGGGAGCCCTGCCGCCGCGGAGGACTGCACCCAGGAAGCTTTTGTGAAGGCGTTCAAGGACTGGAAGAACTGGAACCGGACAGCTCCAGCCGAAGCATGGGTGTATCGGATCGCAATCAACACGGCGCTGTCCCATAGGCGCCGAGAGCGTCTCCGCGAGG
>DAINSI010000137.1:0-3441 GCA_036741395.1 Candidatus Dormiibacterota bacterium | reverse complement strand
CGTCGGGCCCCGGCTATCCACGATCCCGCTGTCGGCATATCTCGCGATCTGTACAAGCTAGCCCAGCAGATTAATTCCCGAAGGTGCTGTAGATGACGGGGCGCTCGGCCACGGTCGCCGTGACCCGGATGTCCGCCTGCTGGTCGACGGTCACCCCGCCGCGGGCCTTCAACGACGCCGCGATGCTCTCCGCACCTGCCGCCAGTTTCGCGGGGTCGCCCACCGCGCTGATGCGGTAGGGGGCACCCGTCTGCTGGCCGTCAACCGAGGCGTGTCCGCCCTTCTCGCCGATGACCGACCTGGCGGTGAGGCGGTGCCCGTTGATCTCGATGGCCTCGGCCCCCGACTGCCGCAGGGCGTTGGCGAGATCCTCGACCTCGTAGTCGTGGAGGGCGAACGAGACCGTCATGACCAGGCCCGGGCCGTGCACCGGGACGGTGCCGTCGATGATCTCCAGGTTGGTCAGCTCACGTTGCAGCGTGGGCGCGGGGTTGCCACCCGAGGCCGCCTCGGCATTGAGCTGCTGAACCTGCTGCTGGACCTGCCCGCGGGCGTCGGCGAGCCGCTGGTTGGACTGTGAGAGCCCGGTGATGAGCAGCCCCAGGCTGACGTTGTCCTGGCCCGTGAGGTAACGCTCGGCGGTGGCCTGGGAGCGAACCTGGACCGCGAACAGGAAGCCCAGCACGAGCACGATCAGCAACAGGGATGCCACCTGGACGGGGGGGAAGCGGAGCCTACGGTCCAGCAACTGCGTACCTCACGACCAGCGCGCCGTCGAAGGCCGGGAGCTGGAGGTTGCGCTGCGTTCGCCACGTCAACTTGAGCTGGTAGAGCTCGCTGCGATTCTTGAGATCCGGCAGGTTGTTGCCGTCAGAGAGTGTGCTGTTGAACCGAGACCCGTCGCCGATGCCGTCGACCTCGTAGGGCGCGGTGAGGTGCACCCCGTTGAGGAGCAGGTCTTCGCCCGCGACATAGAAGCTGCTGCCCGGGACGACCCGCTGCCGGTTGACGCTGACAGCCTCGGCGCCCCCGGACCAGAGCAGGTTGACGACGTCCTGGATGTCGACGTACTTGACCTCGTAGTCGCGTTTGGTGTCACCGGCAACATGGGGGTCGTTGCCGTTGTTCAACTGCACCGCGATACCCGGCCCGCTCACCGCGGTGAGGCCGGAGAGGTTCTTCTGGTCCCTGAGGGCAGCGGCGGCCGACCCGGCCTGGGTGGAGCGTTTAGCCAGCCGGTTGTTGAGGTCACGGACCTGCTGGTTGAGCCCCGCGAGCTCGGTGCGGAGGGCCTGGTTGTCGGTGTCCAGGGCCTGGGCCGAGCGCACCAGGGCCTGCTCCCGCGCAACCTGGTTGGAGGTCGGCGTGATTGAGGCCTTGAGCTGGGCCGTGACCGCGGCTGCCATCAGGAACGTGACCACGACGATGGTGGCGACGCGGGCGCGCGCCGGCCTGGGTTCCGCAAGGCTCATGGGTAGGGGATGATATTGGTATGCCGCCCGGCCCCACCAGCGCCTACTCGATCGCGCAGGGGCAGTTCGACCGCGCCGCCGATGTGCTCGACCTCGACGACGGCATGCGCAAGGTCCTCCGCGAGGTCAAGCGGGAGCTCACGGTCCACTTCCCGGTGCTCCTCGATGACCGATCGATCGAGGTCTTCACCGGCTACCGGGTGCAGCACAACCTGACCCGCGGGCCCGCCAAGGGCGGCCTGCGCTTCCATCCCGACACCTCGCTCGACGAGGTCAAGGCCCTGGCGATGTGGATGACCTGGAAATGCGCCCTCGTCGGGCTTCCCTTCGGCGGCGCCAAGGGCGCTGTGATCTGCGATCCCAAGAAGCTGAGCCTGACCGAGCAGCAGCGCCTGGTGCGCCGGTTCGCCACCGAGATCTCCATCCTGGTCGGCCCGGAGTCCGACATCCCCGCCCCCGACGTGGGTACCAACGCGCAGCACATGGCCTGGTTCATGGACACCATCTCCATGCACCGTGGCTACTCCGTCCCCGCCACGGTCACCGGCAAGCCGCTCTCGGTGGGGGGATCCGAGGGACGTCCCGAGGCCACCGGTCGCGGGATCCAGTTCTGCGTCCTCGACGCCATGGGCCACATGGGCCTGCAGAGCGCGGGGTCGACCGCGGTGGTCCAGGGCTTCGGCAATGTCGGGGCCACGGCGGCGCGACTGCTGGCGCGCGAGGCGGGGATGAGCATCCTCGCCGTCAGCGACTCCACGTCGGCCATCTACAACGGCCACGGTCTCGACGTCGAGGAGGTCGCCGCCTACAAGGCCGACCACGGCAGCTTCGCGGGCTGCCCGGGCTGCGACGGCATCACGCAGAAGGAGCTGCTGGAGTTGGACTGCACCGTGCTGGTGCCGGCGGCGCTCGAGGGTGTGATCGACCTCGACAATGCCCCCCGGGTCAAGGCGCGGATCGTGGCCGAGGGGGCCAACGGTCCCACCACCATCGCGGCCGATGACATCCTCAGCGACCGCGGGGTCCTGGTTATCCCCGACATCCTGGCCAATGCCGGCGGGGTCACCGTCTCCTACTTCGAGTGGGTCCAGGATCTCCAGGAGTTCTTCTGGGAGGAGACCGAGATCAACCAGCGCCTGCACCAGATCATGAGCCGGGCTTTCCGCGAGGTCAAACGCATCAGCGACGAGCGCAAGATCACGATGCGCACCGCCGCCTACGTCCTGGCCGTGGACAAGGTGGCCCAGGCCACCGAGGTCCGCGGCATCTACCCCTGACGGAATGATGACCAGGGATCCGCGGCGCTTCCTCGTATCCGCCATCGGCGTGGCGATGCTGATCACGGGGCTGGTGATCGCCGGTCGCCTGGGGTTGCAGATGCTCCACCAGCAGAGCGCCGATAGCGGGCAGGACAAGGCCTGGCAGCAGTTCACCAAGGCCGTCCAGGGCCAGGACACGGCGGCCGCCGCCGCGGTTCCGCCCACCGCCGGCAACATCTACCTCAAGCTCACCGTGCCCCGGCTCAGCAACAAGGAGGGGGTCGCGGTCGATGGGGATTGGAACAGCCTCCACGACGCCAGCATGGTCCATTACCACGACTCTCCCGCGCCAGGGGCCAAGGGCAATGTCCTCGTCGCCTTCCACCGTGAGACGCACTGGATGGACATCAACCAGCTCAGGGCCGGCGACCAGGTGCAACTCCAGAGCCGGGACCTCAAGGTGTACACCTATGTCATCGACGCCGTCCGCACCGTCGACCCCAGCAACGTCGCCCTGCTGCGCCAGACGGACGGGAATGACCTGACCCTGATCACCTGTGACCCGCCCTGGCAGGACTACAACCGCCTGATCTTCCGGGGGCACCTGGTCCAGGCCGGTTAGGTTGCACCGCTTTCGAGATGTCCCGACAGGGAGGGCTCTCGGCGGGGCCTGACGCCCCGGGGACACGTCACCCGGTCCCGCCGTCGGT
>DAINSI010000136.1:0-3560 GCA_036741395.1 Candidatus Dormiibacterota bacterium | reverse complement strand
GATCAGGTGGCCGAAGATCCAGCCCCCGCCGCCTGAGCACTGGCCGTAGCGGGCTTCTTTGCAGAAGCGACATTTGCCGCACGAGGTGATGCAGGAGACGAGTACCTTGTCGCCGATCACGAAGTTGGTGACCGAGGCACCGGTCTCGACGATGGTGCCCACCGCCTCGTGGCCGAGGATGGTTCCCGCCTTGACCGCCGGCACATCGCCCTTGAGGATGTGGAGGTCGGTTCCACAGATCGTCGCGGTGTCGATCTTGACGATCGCGTCGGTCGGAAACTGGATCGTGGGGTTGGGAACCGTGTCCCAGGATTTCTGGCCGGGTCCGTGATAGACGAGTGCCTTCATGGCGCCTCACTCCTTGTGTGAATCGAATACGGGGTGGGCGACAGCGCCCGGCAAGGAGCGTGCTCGTCGGCTCGTCGGGGGCACAGAGCCGAAGGTCCCGCCGGTGTCGGGAGGGAGCGCCCTGAGTGGCGGGCGCTGGCCGGAAGACCTGAGGTTGGTGGCCGGCGGCGGACGCGTCGCCGGCCACGCTGGAATATCGACGGCTACGCGTTCAGGGCGGTCACGACGTTGGAGAAGACGTTGGAGATCTGGCCGCCCATCGTAAGAAGGATGACGATGACGACGATCGAGACCAGGACCAGGATCAGGGCGTATTCGACCATACCCTGGCCGGACTGGCCGGCGCGGATTAGGCGTGCCATGGTTTTGCGCATTCTTGTTGATTCACCTCCTCTGGAACGAAATAACGCGAAGGTTCTCAGACCTAACCGACATCTCAGCGTCAGCAGGTTGCGGTGGTCGGCCCGGCGACGCCAGCTCGCCTAGTTTCCGACCACGTCCACCCAGACCAAGCCCAGGGGGAGTGTCAGCTCCGCCCCCGCCGCGTTCTTGAAGACGAAAGGACTCGAGCGGTCGCCGGCGGCCCAGGACCCGGTGGCGTGCTGGCCGCGGAAGTAGATATCCAGCGGCCCGCCTGAGTCGAGATCGAAGTCGCGGCCGTGGGTGCAGCAGCCGCTCTCGATGTCGGACACCAGGAATTCCCGGGCGTGCATCACCAGGACCATGAAGAGCTGGTCGGGCTTGTTAAGGGAGGCATCGGTCATGGTCTCGCCGTCCTCGACCTTGCCGTAGGTCCCGGTGAGCGGGTCGTAGGTGTAGCTCGTCCGGTGCTCGTCGACCGAGAAGTAGCTCCCTTCGGTGGCCGTCCCGAGGTCCGGCCTGCCGTGCTTCACAGGTTCGTAGGCTCCGGTGCCGGAGGCCTGCTCGTCGGCCAGGATGGAGTCGCCCCGGAGCATCAGGTTGTTGGGCGCGACGCGAGTCGGTTCACGGTAGAAGCCGGGCGGGTTGTCGAACCAGGCGGGGACCGGGTCCGAGTTGAGGAACCGGCGCGCGTCGTCGGACAAACCGCTGAGGAAGAGGTTGCCGTGATAGTGGCGGACGAGCCGGAAGGAAATGCGGCGACCGCTGCGTGTCGGGCCGACCACGTCCGGCGCATCGGTGTAAAGGGCCGTCAGGCGCTGGATGCTGCCCTCGGTCTGGTACTCGAAGATCATCGCCGCGGCCTGGATCCCGACCTGGGGACGGGCGCCGTACCCGTCGTTGGGGATCTGTACGAGGGCGGGAAAGGGTAGGTGACGGGTCGAGATGTGAAGGATGTAGGCGACGTCCAGCTCCAGCTGCCAGCCGGGCTGGGCGAGATGCTGGGCGAGGTCCCTGCCCGCCGTCAACGCGATCACCAGGGAGCCGACGGGCAGCCCCGCGGTCGGCAGCGAGGCGGAAAGCCCATCCCCGGCCCAGGTCAGCTTGGCCGGCTGTCCGTTGGCGGTCAAGGTGGTGTCGCTCTCGGACATCGCCGTGTTGAAGAAGAGGTTCACCTTGCTCCCCTGCTCGACCTGGAGCCCGGGGCCGAGGGTCTGTCCGGAGTCGTCCTTGGCGCTCACCACCCGCGGCACGATGGTCGTGGTGAAGGTCCAGGCGCGTGCCTTGACCGCGTTGCCCTTGAGGTCCCTAAAGGCCCCGACGGCGACCTGGTACGCGGTGGCCTCGAGCCAGGCCTTGGGGACAAAGGTGAATGTCCGGGCATCCTGGGCCGGGGAAAGCTCTCCTTCGGCAGGCGGGCTGAGGCTGAAGTGGGTGGCAGCCTGCGCAGGGTCGACCGCACGGCTGAACCGGAGCGTGAGCGGCTGGTCGGTCGACACCTCCAGCTGGTGGTTCTTCAGGTTGAGGGTGACATCGGTCGGCGGCGTGGAACTGCCTGCGCAGGCGCCGGTGAGCAGCAGCAGGACGATCGCCGACGCGATTGAGCGCACGGGTGGGAAGGCTAGAGCGACGCCCCGACAAATCCAACCCAGTGAGGAGCGGGCCTCGGTAGCCCCGTGATGTCGTACCGTCAGCTAGGTCATGAAGCGAGCGATGCCATCCAGGGCCTGGGAATCGACGCCCGCCCGAAGCAGGTTGTGACTTCCGTGAGCCGGATGGCCGACCGCTTCGCCGTCGTCCTGGTTGCGCTGGGGGCGATGCTCTGGGGCACCGACGCCCTCTTCCGGGCGCCGCTCCTGCGCCACCTCTCACCCGATCGCCTCATCCAGTCGACCCAGCTGGTGCTGATGGAGCACGTCATCCTGACCGTCTGCGCGGTACCCCTCATCTGGCTCGCCCGGCGCCAGATCCGGCGCCTCGATCGCCGCCAGTGGGCCGCCATCATCGCGATCGGCGTCGGCGCCTCTGGGCTGGCGACGGTGCTGTTCACGATCTCCTTCGGCTATGGCCACTTCATCGAGACCCTGCTGCTGCAGAAGACCCAGCCCCTGATCGCGATCGTGCTGGCCAGCATCTGGCTCCGGGAGCGGCTGTCGCCGCTGGCCTGGGCCCTTGTGCCTGTCGCACTCGTCGGCGCCTACCTGATCGCGATACCTGATCCGCTGCGCCCGCAGGACGCGTGGGCCGACTTCCACGTCGCCGCCGCCCTCTTCGCCCTCGGCGCCTCCGCGCTCTGGGGCGCCGCGACCGTCTTCGGCCGCTACGCGCTCGCCGATGTCAGCTTCACCGCCTTGACCGGCCTCCGCTTCACCACCGCCCTGCCGGCACTCGCCATGGTGCTCTGGCTCGAGGGTGGGTTCGTCGCCTTCACCGGCTACCGGGCGTCGGATGCGCCGCTCTACCTGGGCGTGGCCCTGCTGCCGGGGCTGCTGGGGATGCTCCTCTACTACCGAGGCCTCGCGAGCACGCCCGCGTCGATGGCCACCCTGGCCGAGCTGGCCTTCCCGATCACGGGCGTACTGGTCAACCTCTACCTGGTGACGCCGAGGCAGTCGATCACGTCCCTCCAGGTCGCCGGGATCGTGATCCTCTGGGTCGCACTCGCGATCCTCGACCGGGTCAACGCCCGGGCCCCGGCGGCGCTGCGTCCTGCGCCGGTGCCTGCGGCGAGCGCTGCCTAGGCGGTCCCCCGGCTGGCCGCGGCCGCCAGCGCCTGCTCGACCACGACCCTGACCATCCGCTTGCGCCAGAAGTGCGTCAGGTCGGTGTTGTCGAGCGGCTTGGCCGGCTTG
>DAINSI010000135.1:0-3577 GCA_036741395.1 Candidatus Dormiibacterota bacterium | reverse complement strand
CCGCCAGCCGGGCGTCCTGGCTCCGGGTCGCAGCGGCCATCGCGGACGGCCTGTAGAGCGGTCCAAGTACGGCGTGAGGCGCGAAGGCCGCTAGGTGTACCCGGTGTGTTCCCTCCGGAGTGGCCAGGACCTGCAGGTCCACCCTGGCGGCCAGTCAGTGCGTTACTATCTTGCTTAGATTGATAGTTAGCACCGGGGGCAAGTGCAATCAGGCACGATTGGCGTCATGCCGCGTCTCACTCAGCCCCCCAAGATGCCCAGGAGGGTGGCAGACGCCATTGAGATCATCGGGAATCGTGCCCGCACTGAGTTGCTTCGCCGGCTCGGAAGCCATGGGCCGCTCACCACGACCGAACTTGCCGACCACATCGGAGCGTCGCGCGCGAGTGCGCATGCCCACCTCTTGCATCTTGAGGCTTCCGGACTCGTCGATGCGGATGAGCCACATGGGCAGCGCGCAGGGCGGACGGTCCGATGGACCGTCAACGGTGAGCAGATCCGCGAGCTCGCTCGAGAATGGATCGACTACGTCGCAGGTCAGTAGCGACACGCCGCGCCCGGTCCGCGTTTCTGAAACGCTCCCGCGGGATGATCGCACCATGGCAGCGAAGAAGGGTCGACCCAGCAAGGGTGATCGTGACGTGCTCGTGACGCGGCCGGCCGCTGTTCTCGGCCAGGCGGTTCGAGCAAGTGCAGAGCGCGAGGGATTCGAGTCCCTGAGCGCTTACATCGCGGCGGTGCTCGCAGCGCACGAGGGCATGACGCAGTACGCGCCGCAGCCACAGCGGAGTTCACACGCCCAGCAGGAGGCCTTCAAGATTCCTGCGTAGCCGCACAAACAAAACCGGCCCGCCCCTTGCAGGGCGGGCCGAACCTAGAAGCTCTTCACTCTGTGCTTGGCGGCGGGGAAGTGAAGCGCTCCGGTTGACACACCCTTTGGTGTGTCTCAACGATCGGAACCACCATAACCCGCGAGGACTACGCAGCGCGATCGAGCACTGGCGACACGCCGGATAGTTCGGTGAATCTTGCGACGGCGCGTGAAGCCTGGGCGGCGTGTGCGCCGCTCCTGGCTGGTGCTGCCCGGGTGCGAATCGGGGTGCGCACGGCGCGCGGCGTGCTGGAGTATCGCACCCGCGACGAGCGCCCCTTGACGGCGGTACGGCCCGCGGCGCCGGCTGCGGTGCGGGTGTACGGGGCGGACGGGTGCTGCACCGCCCTGTGCCTCGACCTGGACATCGGCCGCGGTGGGCCCGGCGCGGTGGCCGCGGATGCCGACCGGTTGACCGCGTGGCTGGGCGCTCGAGGTGCGCGGGTCGTGACGGACCACTCCCCTACCGGTGGGCGCCACGTGTACGTCCCGTTCGCCGAGCGGGTGCCCTATGAGACAGCTCGTGAGGTCGTGGAGGCTCTCGCCTCCTCCTACCCGACGCTGGACGCGGGCCCGCACCGCTCGCTGAGGACGGGGTGCATCCGCCCCCCCGGGGCGACCCACAAGGGTGGTGGGCACCAGGAGCTCGCGATGCCGCTGGCGGGCGCGTACGACGTGCTGCGCCGCCCCAACTCCCCCGCCGTGCTGGAGGCGATCCGCACCCACCTGCACACCGAGATCACCGCGTGGCGCCTGACGCAGGATCCTCCCGAGGAACCCGCGCCGAGCGAGGACCAGCCCGCGCACCGCCCGGGGCGGGCGTTGGGTGCCCGGTTGCGGGTGATCGCCCAGTCCGGGAACTACGACCGAGGCCGCTACCCGTCCGCCTCCGAAGCCCGCCAGAGCGTCATCGCCGGCGCCGTGGCCGCCGGGTGGGTGCTGGCCGACGTCGCAGTGCGCCTCGCGGACGGCCGCTGGCCGGGCCTGGCGGGTATGTACGCCCGGTACTCCCCCACCCACCGGCGCACCGCCCTGGCCAAGGACTGGCACTCCGCCCAGACCTACCTGAACACCGCTCGAGAAGAACAGGCCCACATTGGCGGTCAGGGGCATGTCCGTATATCCCACACAAGCCCCTCTCAGTCACAGCGGGGGGCCCTGCTGCCCGGTGAGCCGCAAGCCGAGCACGACCACATCCGCACCTGGCGCACTCTGCTCCGCGCGGTCGAGCTGCACCGGTTCCCCGGCCGGTCCGGCCACCTGACTCGGTTCCTGCTTCGGGCACTGGGAGAGGCAGCCCACAAGTCCAGCTCGCGGTACGTCGCGTTCGGGACCAGGTCCCTGGCGGTGGCCACCGGGGTGGACCACTCCACCGTTGCGGCGGTGCTGCGCCGGCTCGCTGCGGAGCCCGGTGGGTGGGTGGACCTGGTCGAGCAGGCTCGAGGCGAGCGCGCCGACCTGTACGAGCTCACCATCCCCGACGACCTCGCCGACATGGCTACTGACCTGCGATGGGACAAGGGCCGCGCCTACGCGCTGCGACCGGCGTTCCGCGAGCTAGGGCACGTCGCCGCGTTCGTGTTCGAAGCCGTGGAGAACGACCGAGCCACCACCATCACCACCCTGGTACCCGCCACCGGTCTGTCCCGCAGCGCGGTCGCGGCCGCCGCGGACACCCTCCTTGCGCACGGGCTGCTCGAGCGCTCCCCCGTCGGCCTGGTCGCCCACCCCGAACGGCTGCGCGCGGTCGCCGAGCTGGTCGGCGCGATGGACGCTGTCACCGCCCAGCTGCGCCGCTACGCCCGCGACCGCCAGCTCTGGCACGCCCACCTCGCCCGCCACGAACCCGACCACCACTCCCCCACCGGACCGGACGACCCGCTCGAGGACTACTGGTGGCCACCCGAAGACGACGACCCCGCACACACCCTCACCGAATACGTCGCCGCGTGACCCTCGCACGCACGCTGGCTGTCTTGGTCTCAGCGCGTTCGCCGCGGGCATCCCCCGTCTCCCCCGCGTCCCGAGGAGGACGACGCGATCGGGGGCCCCCTCGCCGAACGCGTGGCTGTGTGAGATAGATGCATCGAAGGATGGAGGGAGACCCCCGATGGAGGGTGCCGGCGTCGCGGACTCAGCGCCCGTCGTGGTTGTGCCTCGAGAACTGCGGCTCGACTGGCGTGCTCGGTGGCGCGCCGCCAACGTCCTCGCTCGCCGTCAGGGCACACCCCTGGCCAGGGCGATCGCGCCGTGGTGCTGGCTCGCAGCTGGCCTGTGGTTCCTCGGCCTGACGATGACCTGGGCAGACACCGCCGGAATCGGCCGAGCCTGCTTCACGACGCGGATCATCACGAAGCACCAGCTCGTCTTCCGGGTCGCCCTGTATAGGGGTGCGGCCAAGGTAAGCGCAAAAGGGGCCATGAGCTGATCGTCGTGAGGGACGAGGACCCGTCCCGCCGCTCAACCCGAACAGCGCGCCGCTGCTCGGCGGCCGAGCGGGGGCTGAGCTGCGCCAGCGGGCCGGCGCGGGGGACGCGAAGGCGCCACTGGCCCGTGAGTTCGATATCAGCCGCGAGACCGTCTACCAGTACCTGCGCCCGGCACGCTCAGCGTGCATCCGCCCCTGCCCGCCCCTGCCCCCTGGGGCTCCGGTCCGGCCGTAGCCGTCCTGCCGGTGACAGCGGCTCCCCTAGTCTTGGTGGCTGT
>DAINSI010000134.1:0-3626 GCA_036741395.1 Candidatus Dormiibacterota bacterium | reverse complement strand
ACTCCTGGACGATCTTGTGGGTGCCGTCCCTGGCGACGTGCTCCATCAGGACGATGACCTTCTTGGCGCCGTGGACCAGGTCCATCGCCCCGCCCATGCCCTTGACCATCTTGCCGGGGATCATCCAGTTGGCGATGTCGCCGTCCGCGGAGACCTGCATCGCGCCCAGGATCGCGGCGTCGACCTTGCCCCCGCGGATCATCCCGAAGCTGGTCGCGGAGTCGAAGAAGGAGGCGCCCTTGCGCAGGGTGACGGTCTCCTTGCCGGCGTTGATCAGGTCCGGATCCTCTTGCCCTTCAACGGGATAGGCGCCGACGCCGAGGATGCCGTTCTCGGACTGCAGGACCAGCTCGACGTCGTCGGGGACGTAGTTGGGGACCATCGTCGGCAGACCGATGCCGAGGTTGACGTAGTCGCCGTCGGAAAGCTCGGCGGCGGCGCGCGCGGCCATCTGCTCACGGTTCAAAGGCATTACTGGAGTCCTCCGTCTGGGCCGGCACTCTTGGGTCTGGGCTGCACGGTGCGGCGTTCGATCCGCTTGTCGGCGGCCTGCTCGGGGGTCAGTGGAAGGACCCGCTGGACGTAGATGCCGGGCAGGTGCACGGCGTCGGCGTCGATCTCGCCCGGCTCGACCAGGTGCTCGACCTCGGCGATCGTGACCCGCCCGGCCATCGCCGCCAACGGGTTGAAGTTGCGGGCCGACTGGCGGAACACCAGGTTGCCGTGCCGGTCGCCCTTCCAGGCCCGGACCAGGCCGAAGTCGGTGGCGATCGCGTTCTCCAGCACGAAGGTCAGCTTCTGCCCGTGCCAGTCCATCTCACGGGTCTCCTTGGGGGGCGACGCCTTGGCGATCGACCCGTCCGGGGCGTAGCGCCACGGCATACCGCCTTCGGCGACCTGGGTGCCGACCCCTGTCGCGGTGAAGAACGCGGGTATGCCGGCCCCACCGGCCCGCAGCTTCTCGGCCAGCGTGCCCTGCGGGGTGAGCTCCACCTCCAGCTCACCGCTGAGGTACTGCCGCTCGAACTCCTTGTTCTCACCCACGTAGGAGGAGACCATGCGACGGATCCGCTTGTCCTTCAACAGGATCCCCAACCCCCACTCGTCGACCCCGCAGTTGTTGGAGACCGCCTCGAGGTCGGTCACCCCCAGCTCGTGGATCTGGGCGATCAGCACGCTGGGAACACCGCAGAGGCCAAAACCACCCACCGAAAGTGATGATCCGTTGACGATCCCGACGACCGCTTCGGCCGCGCTTGAGACGACTTTGTCCATGTCGTGGACTCTAGCCTTCAGGCCATGGGGTGCCACTCGTGGTCTCCGCTGGCCCGATTTTTCCGGGTATGAAGGGTCATTGGGTAGGTTGGCACTTCGAACCAGCGGTCGCCCCGATGGGCCAGCAGGGACCTGAACGGGTGTTGAGCATGCGGCGAGCAACGACGGGAGAGCTTCGGTGACAGCCCTGTCTCGCCGCGTCGCCGAACGGGCGAAACGCCAGTTCCTCCCTGAGATCCAGGTGTTGCGGGCGGTGGCGGTCCTGCTGGTCGTGATCTACCACTACTGGCCAAATTTCCTCACCGGTGGATATGTCGGCGTCGACGCCTTCTTCGTCATCTCGGGCTACCTGATCACCTCGCACCTGCTTCGCGAGGTCGACCGGACGGGGACCGTGCGGTTGTGGGCGTTCTACGCACGACGGGCCAGGCGGCTCCTGCCGGCCAGCATCCTGGTCCTGCTGTTCGTGGCCCTCGGGACGCTCCTCCTGCTTCCCACCGACCTGTGGGCGTCCACCGCCCACGAGCTGACCGCCAGCGGCTTCTACGTCCAGAACCTCTGGCTCGCGTCGAAAGCGGTGACCTACTCCGCGTCCAACGACATCGCCTCCCCGGTCCAGCACTACTGGTCGCTCTCGGCGGAGGAGCAGTTCTACTTCGTCTGGCCGAGCCTGATCATCATGGCGTGCCTCGTCGCCCGCAAATGGCTGCGCGGCCACACCACCACGAACATCGGCCTCACCCTGCTCCTGGTCACGGTCGGCTCGTTCGCCATCTCGGTGTGGGCCACCCAGACGCACCGTGCCGCGGCCTACTTCATCACCCCCACGCGGGCGTGGGAGTTCGGCGCTGGGGCCCTGGTCGTGCTGCTGATGCGCAAGTGGGCGCCACACGTGGCCCTGGCCCTGGTGCTGCGATGGCTGGGCATGGTCGCCTTGCTGGCCTCGGCCTGGCTCTTCTCGAACGCGACCGCCTTCCCCGGGTATGCCGCGGCGCTGCCGGTGATCGCGACCGCCGCCGTCATCATCGCGGGGGACACGGGCCGGGCCGATCCCAGCGGCTTCCTGTTCCGGCGCCGTCCGGTCCAGTGGGTCGGTGATGTCTCGTACTCCATCTACCTGTGGCACTGGCCCCTTGTGGTGTTCGCCCCCTACGTCCTGGGCCACAACCTGAGGACGCCAGAGCTGGTGGCGCTGGTGCTGCTCTGCCTGGTCGTCTCCGGTTTGAGCAGGCGCTTCGTCGAGGACGCCATGGGCTTCTGGCCTAGGCTGACCAGGACCCCGCGGGCCACCCTCTCGGCGGCGCTCGTCGGCATGCTGGCCGTTGCCCTGGTCTCCGGGACCCAGGTCTATGCGGCGGACGCTAAGGATCGGCAGACCGCCGCGATGCTGGCCGACGTCTCGGGCACTCCCTGCTTCGGCGCACCGGCGATGGAGAACCGCGCCAAGTGCCCCCAGGCGCTCACGGCGACGCCGGTCGTGGCCATCACCAAGACGGATGCACCCTGGGCCCCCGAGCCTGGATGCCGCGGCGAGGGCTCGGACCCGTCGGTCCTGACCTGCTACTGGGGCAAGGGCAAACCCGCCCGGGTGGTGGCGCTGGTCGGCGACTCCCACGCAGAGCACTGGCGGGGCGCGCTGCACAAGATCGCCAAGGCCAAGAACTGGAAGCTGATCGAGATGTTCGCCGGTGGGTGTCCGGCGACCTACGCCAGGAGCGTGATCTTCGAGCGCCGGACAAGGGACGGCGACACGTGCCCCAGCTGGACGACCAAGGCCACAGCCAGGCTCAGGGCGATGGCCCCCGACGACATCATCACCACGGCATACGCCCAGCAGAACGTCTTCGACCCGCCGGGCTCGGGCCCTGGCGGGTTCGAGCGGGTCTGGCGCGAGTGGCTGGGTTTCACCAAGGTCACGGTCCTGCGCGACATCCCGACCACGGGCAACCGCAACGGTCCTCAGTGTCTGGCCGTCAACATCGGGAAGCAGCTGGCCTGCTCCAACCCGCGCTCCCAGGTCCTCGTCGACGACGACATGATGCGGGCGGCTCGATCCATGCGGTACCAGGTCAACCTGGTCGACCTCAGCGACTACTTCTGCGACGCCAGACGCTGCTACGCCGTGATCGGCGGTGCGACCGTCTACTTCGACTACGACCACATGAGCACCCAGTTCAGCGCCAGCCTGGCCTCGCCACTCCTTCGGCGGATGCCCCGGAGCTAGGAATTACAGATCTGTAGTTCACCCAAAGCGGGTGCAGGGGGTGGGACGTGCGGGGAAACTGTCTGCTGATGGTGTTGATGTGATTGCTGTGACACATGAGGAGAGAACAAAGATGTCCGTCCGCGCG
>DAINSI010000133.1:0-3632 GCA_036741395.1 Candidatus Dormiibacterota bacterium | reverse complement strand
TCGGATGCCTTGACGATCAGGGCGGACAGGTCGGTGCTACGCCCGTACCCCTGCGGACCGCAGCCAAGCAGGTCGGCGGCCAGGTGGTTGCCGCCGATGCTCGCGATGGTGTCGGCGTTCAGGGCCAGGGCCGTACCCACGAACTGGGCGGTGCCCTTGGGGGCGGTCTTGCGGGTCAGGAAGGTCCGCAGCCAGTCACGTCGGACGGTCTCGGCCGCGCGCCAGCTTTTGTTCGACTCGATAACGTCGCGCCGTTGCGCCCGGGCGGCTTCCTGCTTCTGAGGGGACAGGTCGGCCATCTTGGGTCGCTCGGACGCGCCGTAATAATGAGTCTTCTCGGGGATCTGGTGGCCGTTGGCGGCGTAGTCGGTGCAGACGGGCACGGCAGTGAGGCACTGACCCCACTCCCGCTGCGGGCTCTGTCCTTCGTCGTCGTCCTCGTCCTGCTCGGTGTCGTCATCGTCCTGTTCGAGCGCCGGGGCGCCGGTGGCGGGGTCGACGAAGCCCCAGGTCGTGCCGACGTAGACCGCGTGACCGGGGCAGGCCGCGTGATTTTCGGCGGTGAGGCGGTCTCCCTGGGCGTCGACCAGGGAGGTCAGCGAGTGGGTTGTGTCGGCCAGCGGAGGGCCGTCTACGACGGTTATGCCGGTCTCTCGCAGGGCCTGGTCGAACGCTTCCCTGCGCGTGGCGTCCTCGCGGTCGTCGCGGGCGCGCTGGGCGGTGTGCTCGAACCGGCCGGTCTGGGCTGCTGCGATCAGCGCATCGACCGTCTCAGGGTCGCCAGAGAACTCCGCGACGACGACGGCTTGGTCAAGGGTGAGGTCGTAGCGGGTCGTGGCGGCCATCGCCAGCGTGGAACCAGCGACGTTAAGAGCGGCGTTGACCTTCTCGCGAGACATCCGGGTCCGTTTGGCGATCTGGGCGGCCGAGACACCCAAGAGCGACAGCTGGGCCGCCACCCCGACGTTCTCGGCGATGGTGAGCCCGTCCCTGTGCGCATTCTCGGCATGCTGGTCGATGATCCGGTCAATGCTGGCGGCATCGTCTTCTGCTTCGTTGCCGGCGATCTGGACCGGGACGGTCGCTTGGTCGGCCTGGATCGCCCCGAGAGTGCGCCGGTGTCCAAGTCGAACCCGGACTTTGCCGTCGGCTGTGCGCACAGCCGTAATCGGCACCAGCACACCCCGCTCCTTGATGGAGCCGACGAAGGCCGGATCAAGCCGGACTTCACGAATGTTCCTGTCCACGAGCAACTCGCGCGGGTCCAACCGTAGAACGTCGTTCGTTGCTGCTGGCTTATTCATTCTGTTGTGCTCCTTGGTGGTGTGGTAACCGTTGTGCTGATGTCTTTAGTATAGTCTTTCTGTTCAATGATTGCTAGTCTTTGGGTGGATCATTTCAGAGTGTTTGTGCTGGTGGTGGTCTGTTCGTTCTATTCACTTGGACGCGTGGATCTGCGCCTCGCTCGCTCCCAGGGCGAGCCCCAGACGATCTCGGGAATCCAGCGCTCGTTTGGGGCTTTTTGTCCAGGCTGCTTGAAAACTGCCTTGGAATTTTGGCCCACCCCTGGGGGGATGCGAAAGGCAGCCGCGCGATTTCCCTCCCCTCTCGTCCGGGCTGCTTTTTTCCCCTGGCGACCGGGGGGTCACTTGCCGGCGGATGCTGTCCGTCGTCCACCTGTGGGCGGGTCGAGCCCAGTGCTCGCTCGAGTCCGTCCACAGGTGGACGACGTGCCACCCAGGTCTCCCGGCTTACCCGGCCCGCTCGGCGTCAAGTCCCGGCAGCGTGGACTGAGCACGGGTAAAGGCTTCGTCGCGCACTGCGCGGCCGGAGGGGAGCAGGTCGGCGTGCTCGCGCCGGGACTGGGCGAGCACGGTGCCCCGGCTGATGCCGAAACGGGCACGGTGTCGTGCCCACGCAGCGGCATGGGCTTGTTGCAGGGGCGGGGGGAGTGCCTCGAACCACGCCTGGCGGTGCACGCTTCGCTCGAGGTAGGCATCCATGCTCTGGGCATCGAGCCAGTGGTCGTGACGTGCCGGCTCGTCGACGCCGGCAGCGACCCGACGCGCCGCCAGGCGCCCCTTGAGCTGTTCCTGGCCAAAGACTGGCATGGCGTCGTATCGCGCGGTCCATGTCGCGCGCCGGGACGCCTGGCCGACGCGCTCGAGGCCGTGCCACCATGCCTGCTCGCGGGCCCGGTTCGCCTTGAGCGCGGCCGCGCGTGCGACGCTCCACGGGTTGGCACGGCCGGTCCGGTAGTCAGCTCGCTCCGCAGTGATCCTCGCTGCGATCGCATCATGTGCTGTGGCGGCGCGGCCTGCATGGTCGGCGTCAGTTGCGGCGCGCGCGACCCACTGGGCATTTGTCGTGCAGTGGGCCAGGCCGGCTCGCGCGAGAGCGGTCAGGGCTCTACGCGTAGTCCTGACCTGGCTAGGTGTGGCTTCCGCCTCCCGCGAGCTCGTAATCCCTGCCCTTTGAGCCAGTTCTGCGCAAGCCTGCGGTTCGACTGTGTTCTGCAGAGCACGCCAGAGTGTGTGGCAAGTTCGGGGGAGCGTGGCCCAGGTGCCACGGGGGAGGGGGGTGTGAAAGCTAGGTGGAGGGATTTGCCGCACCCCCTCTACGGGGGCTTCTGGGATCTCGAATTCGAACGACGATGCGGACCGGTCTGCGGGGTCCCACACATCGGTATCCAGGCGGCCCAGCACGCCGTCCAGGGCGCGCAGAGCGGCCCTGATGGTCTTGCGGTCGACGAGCCCGGTGTCCAGGACGAGGTTCCGCTCGGGGACTGGGACGCGGCGGCTGCTGGTGCGCTCCATGCGGTCTAGGACGTGGTGGCCGACCAGTAGCAGAGCTGGGCGTTGACGGGCGGGGTAGTGCCATTGCAGGTCCTGGAGGCGGGCGCGTGCTGCCGTGACCGCGGCCGCGACGACGGGGTCGACCCGCGGTGTGGGGCAGTGGGCGTTGTCGTCTTCGACGGCGCGGTTCCAGACCCACCTCGTCCAGCGCCGATGCCCTGCCCGGGTCTTGGTCATGGCGTCCGGGTGCGCCGCGGTGATGGCCTCCCAGGCGCTGTCGGCGGTGTGCCCGGCCCGCAGCAGGTGGCCGGTGGCGATCGCCTCGATGGTCGAACGGGAGTGGTCCCCGCCGCCGATGGGCGGATGAACGCCGGTGCGCAGGTAGTCAGCCCACGCCGGCGGCAGACTGGTCCGCCGGCGCTGGCGAGGGGCCAGCGCCGCCTCGCCGCCCCAGCTGCGGCCCGCCGGCGACATCGCCGTGCGTGTGCTGGCTGCCCACGGCCGTGCGCGCAGCTCGGCTAGAGCCTGCGTCAAAGGCCCGTAGGGGCGTGGTGTGTGCGAGGTGCTGCGGTGGGGTGCGCTCAGAGGCCGCACGTCGCGGCGGAGGTCGATCCTGCGGGCCGACGTGCGGAA
Source organism: Candidatus Dormiibacterota bacterium (assembly GCA_036741395.1). GTDB lineage: Bacteria > Chloroflexota > Dormibacteria > DASZGP01 > DASZGP01 > JAXDLW01. The sequence continues at coordinate 204 of DAINSI010000133.1, read as the reverse complement.
CCGGGCGCGTAGCTCCTCGACCAGATGCGTCAACGCGTCTGTGTGGCCCTCCGGGGCGACGAACACGTGACAGCGCCCGTCGGCCCCGCCAGATGGGCGCACAAGGCTCCACACGCCGGCCCGGGCGGCCCATGCGGCCACCGCCTCGGCCGCGGCATGACCTTGCTCGCCCTCAAGGTCGACGTCGACGACACTCACCTCAGG
>DAINSI010000132.1:1114-3652 GCA_036741395.1 Candidatus Dormiibacterota bacterium | reverse complement strand
TCGACGCGCAGGGCAACGAGCTGATCGAGCTGCAGAGCTCGCTGATCGAGAGCAACGCCCGACGTCGGCGCAAGGCCGGTCGCCGGTGATCGCGCCGTCGGTGGAGTCAGCGTGAGCTCCAGGTTCTCGGGTCTGGCCGGGAGACCACGCGGGGGGGCAGGGTGATCAGCGCTGGTGGGGACTCCGTCATACCCGGCGTTGACGAGCCCGCGATCATGGCCGCGGGAGCGCTGCCGTGGCGTCGCAGAAGCGCGCAGCTCGAGGTCGCGCTGGTCCACCGGCCTCGTTACGACGACTGGTCCTGGCCCAAGGGCAAGCTCGATCAGGGCGAGGAGTGGCCGGTCGCCGCGGCGCGCGAGGTCTGGGAGGAGACCGGGTTCCAGGTGCGGCTGGGTCGACCCCTCCCATCGGCGGAGTTCCCTTTCCGGGACCGGACCGACCAGCCTGCGACCAAGAACGTGCGCTACTGGGCGGCCGAGGTCGTGGGCGGGGACGGGACGCTGGTCAACGAGATCGACGAGGTCGCCTGGCTCGATGTCGCGGCGGCCACGGCCCGGCTCAGCTACCCCCGGGACCGCGAACAGCTGCGCGCCCTGGTGCGTGCAGACCACGCCTGGGCGCTGGCCACGTGGCCGCTGGTCCTGGTCCGCCACGCCAGGGCCGAGGCCCGCTCGACGTGGCCCGATGCCGACCCGTTGCGGCCGCTGGACGCGCGGGGTCGCGAGCGCGCCGAGGCCCTGGTCCCGTTCCTGGCTGCCTTCGGTGTGACCCGCGTGGTCACCTCTCCGTCGATCCGTTGCCTGGACACCGTCCTGCCGTATGCCGTTGCAGCCGGACACGGGACGCGACTCAAGGTCGGGCTGTCCGAGGAGGGTTTCGCCGAGCGACCTGAGCGGGCGCCCCATTACCTGGCGCGGCTGCTGGAACGCGGTGAACCGGCGGTTCTGTGCAGCCATGGGCCGGTCCTGCCGGTGCTGCTCGAAGCGCTGGCGGGCATCGCTGACTCAGGCGAGTCCCCCTCCAAGATCACCCTTGCCGAGGCCGCGCGGCACGGCATCGACAAAGGTGAGGCGCTGGTGGCCCACGTGGTCGGTACGGGGGCCCGAGCCCGGGTCGTTGATGTCGAGCGCTACCCCGCGCCCTGAACCTCCGTTCGCTGGCCCTCGAGCGCCGTAAGACGTTCATGTTCTGTTAACCCGGCACGGTCCACGCCGTTACCCAGCCTCCCTAGCCTTGCTGGCGACGGGCACCAGCGCCCGCCCGCATCGACCCCTGCAGCGGAAAGGCTCCAAACCGTGAAGATCCAGTCTCATCGGCGACTCACCAGTGTCACGGGCATCGCCCTGGTCGGCACTCTTGCTCTGTCCGCCTGCGGCTCGGACAACAACGCGACCGCCACTCCTGGCGCGAGCAACGCGGCGACGAACGCGGCGAGCTGCGCCACCGGCACGCTGAACGCGGAGGGCTCATCGGCCCAGAAGAACGCCATCGAGCAGGCCATCACCGACTTCCAGGCCTCGTGTCCCGGCGCGACCCTCAACTACAACCCGACCGGTTCGGGGGCAGGCATCAAGCAGTTCATCGCCGGCCAGGTCGACTTCGCGGGCTCCGACTCGGCACTCAAGGACGCTGCCGCGGCGGGCTCGACCACCATCGAGCAGACCGCCGCTGACAAGATCTGCGGATCCCCCGCCTGGAACCTGCCGATGGTGACCGGTCCCATCGCCGTCGGCTTCAACGTCAAGGGTGTCAACAAGCTGGTCCTGACCCCCGCCGTGACCGCCAAGATCTTCGGCGGGGCCATCACTACGTGGAGCGACCCGGCGATCGCCGCCATCAACCCCGGCGTCACCCTTCCGAAGGAGGCCGTCAAGGTCTTCTTCCGCTCCGACGAGTCGGGCACCACCGAGAACTTCACCAAGTACCTTCACACCGCTGCCGCCACGGACTGGCCCGCGACCCCTGCCAAGAAATGGTCCGGCAAGGGCGAGGGCAAGGAGAAGTCAGCCGGTGTCGCCAACGCGGTGAAGTCCACCGAGGGCGGCATCACCTACGCCGAGTGGTCGTACGCCAAGGACAACAAGCTCGGCATCGCCCAGATCGACAACGGCTCCGGCCCGGTCGAGCTGACCGGTTCTGCCGTCGCAAAGGCGGTCGGCGTCGCCACCCAGGCTGACAGCGGCAACAACATCAAGCTCAAGCTCGACTACGCGACCAAGGAGGCCGGGGCATACCCGATCCTGCTGGTGACCTACGAGATCGTCTGCTCCAAGGCCAAGGACCCGGCCAAGGCCAAGCTGGTCAAGGCGTTCCTGAAGTCCTTTGCTGCGCCCGCCGAGCAGACCAAGCTGCAGGAGATCGGATACGCTCCGCTTCCGGCGAGCGTCCAGACCAAGGTCGCAGCCGCGATCGACGCCCTCTCCTGACCCTGCAACAGATGGGTTCGAACTGACGTGCCGACCCTGACCGGCGTCTCTGCCGTCGACGAGGTCCCCGGCCCGAAAGGGTGGAGTCCCCTCGTGGCGGACCACCCCCTTT
>DAINSI010000132.1:0-1104 GCA_036741395.1 Candidatus Dormiibacterota bacterium | reverse complement strand
GGGGTCGGCTCGGCGACCGCCTCTTCGGCGGCGCAGCCAGAGGCGCAGGACTGTTGGTCATCGCGCTGGTGACCCTGATCGCCGTCTTCCTGATGTCCCAGGCTCTACCCGCCCTGGCCAGGAACAAGGTCAACTTCCTGACCTCCACGCAATGGAACGTTGACGGCACCCCGCTGCAGTTCGGCATCGCCAACCTGTTGTGGGTGACCGTGCTCTCCTCGGTGATCGCCATGGTCATTGCCGTGCCCTTCGGCGTCGGCGTGGCTCTGTTCATCACGCAGTACGCGCCGCGCTGGCTGAGCCGGCCTGCGGCAACACTGGTGGACCTGCTCGCGGCCGTGCCCTCGATCGTCTATGGCTTGTGGGGGCTGCAGGTCCTCGGCCCGCACATGCATGGCCTGCAAGCCATCCTGCTGAAGCTGTTCGGGTGGTTCCCCCTGTTCAAGGACACCGGGGTCGATGCCGGCAGCACCATCCTCACGGTGGCCGTGGTGCTCTCGATCATGGTGCTGCCCATCGTCACGGCGCTCTCGAGGGAGGTCTTCGCCCAGACGCCCACGTCGCACAAGGACGCCGCCCTGGCCCTCGGCGCGACCCGATGGGAGATGATCCGCACCGCGGTCCTGCCGTTCGGCAAGCCGGGGGTCATCAGTGCCTCGATGCTGGGCCTCGGCCGGGCGCTCGGCGAGACCGTGGCGGTGATGATCATCCTGTCGGCGCTGGCCGACGGCTCGACCTGGTCGTGGTCCATGTTCAACGGCGGCGAGACCTTCGCCTCCAAGATCGCCAACAACGCCGCCGAGTTCGACTCCCCGCAGAAGGCCGGTGCGTTCCTGGCGGCCGGCCTCGTGCTGTTCCTGCTCACTTTCGTGGTCAACGCCATCGCGCGCGTCGTGATCGAACGCAGGAAGGCGTTCAGCGAATGAGTGCGATCGGTATGACGTCAGCCTCGAACCTGGGCGGTGTGCGGGCCGGAGCTCCGGGGTCAGGATCCGGTTTCGAGCACCGGTCCCGCGGCCGCGCCCTGCGCAACCAGCTGGCTCGAGTCGTGATGTGGGCGGCGTTCGCGATCGCGATGGTGCCCCTGGCGTGGATCCTCTGGAG
>DAINSI010000131.1:0-3694 GCA_036741395.1 Candidatus Dormiibacterota bacterium | reverse complement strand
AGGCAAGATCGAGCAGTGATGAGGCCGCGCGATCGGACTATTGAAACCCCACAGGCTTTTGCCGCCCACAGCCCCGGATTGAGCTCGACGGACTTTCTGCACCGGAACCACCCTAGGTTCCGCGCATCGTCGCGTAATCCCAGCAGATCCGGAGCCGTACTCTCTGGCGCATCAGATGCGCCCTCCTCTCCCCTATTGCCCCGCCTGGCCCGCGATCTGCGGATCAGGCCATCGAACCCGGGCACCGTGACCGGCACCCCGAGACCTCCCCGTCATGATCCAAGGATCGGCCCGCCCGTCGAATCACTTCTAACTCTCGTTTTGCCACCCCACACCCCGGGCGATCAGCCTCCCAAGTTGGACCATCTCGATCTGGCCGGGAGCTCAGGCGGGATACACCTCGATCCCCGTCGCCTTGACCGTGGCCCAGACCTGTCCGCCGTCGGTCAGGCCCAGTTCGGCGGCCGCCTGTGGGGTCACCTCGGCGACGATTGCCGGCTGCCCGAGGATCTCAACCCGGATTCGATCGCCCTCGAAATCGATTCCGCCAACCTCCCCGGGCCAGGCGTTGCGCGCGCTGCCCTCGGGCTTCACCCGGTGCAGGCCGACCGACCTCGGGTGCACCAGCCCGAATGCATCACCGGTGAGCGCAGTAGCCACGGCGAGCCGCCGCCCGCCGGGAAGGGCCAGCGAACCCTCGCTGACGGTGCCCCGGTAGAGGTTCACGCCTAAGAGTCGGGCTACCCAGTCGGAGCGCGGCCGCGCTGCCACTTCGATCAGGAGGCCCTCCTGGGTGATGGTCCCTGCTTCCAGGACCACCAGGCGATCGGCCAGGGCCAGGGCGTCGAGGGGGTCGTGGGTGACCACTATCCGGGCGCCGGGCGTCGCGGTGAGGAGTGCGCGTAGGTCTCGTCGCAGGGGGGCCTTCGAGCTCGCATCGATCGCCGCCAGCGGCTCGTCAAGGAGCAGGAGCCCCGGGGCCGTCGCCAGCGCGCGCGCCAGCGCAACGCGCTGTGCCTGGCCCGCCGAGAGCTGCGGTGTCCGAGTCCGGGCATGCCCTGCCATGCCAACCTTGACTAGCCAGGCCTCCGCCTTCTGAAGCGCCAACCGACGATTCTCCCCACGCGCCCGCAGGCCGTAGGCCACGTTGTCGAGCACGTTGAAGTGCGGAAACAGCAGGTAGTCCTGGAAGACCACCGCGACCGGCCGTCGCTCGGGACTGAGGCGAAGCCGGAGGGCCGTGTCCTCGAGCACATGGTCGTCAACCTGGACCCGGCCGGTGGCGAGCGGCAACAGCCCGGCCAGGGCCCGCAAGAGAGTGGTCTTGCCGGCACCGTTCGGTCCGACGAGGGCGATGACCTCAGTTGACTCCGCCCGGAGGTCGACGTCGAGGTGCAGCGTGCCGAGGTCGAGGGTGATTGTGGCCTCGAGTGTCATCCAGTGCCCAACCAGCGACCTCGCAGGGTCACCAGGACCAGCAGGGACACCACCAGGAGGACCAGCGATACTACGATCGCGTCCTCGGGCCGGCTCTCCAGGAGCACATAGATCGCCGTGGGCATCGTCTGAGTACGGCCGGGGAGATTGCCGGCAAACGTGATCGTCGCGCCAAATTCACCCAGCGCTCGAGCCCAGCACAGCGCGGCGCCGGCCGCCAGGGAAGGCGCCACTAGGGGAACGGTCACGGTCCAGAACCGCCGCCATGGGCCGGCGCCCAGCGTGGCAGCCGCCTCCTCGTATCGCTGATCCATCTGACGCAGGCCGGCCTCCGTCGTGATCACCAGGAAGGGCATGGCCACGAAGGCCTCGGCCAGCACCACCGCCTCGGTCGTGAAGGGCGCCGGGAAGCCAGGCAGCCAGGCCGCGTACCGGCCGACCAGACCGGTGCGGCCGAATGCGAACAGCAGGGCGACCCCGGCCACTACCGGCGGCAACACCATGGGCAGGGTCACCAGGGCACGGAACAAATCGCGCCCGGGAAATCTCACGCGCGCCAGCACCCACGCCAGGGGCACGCCCAGGACCAGCGCGACTCCGAGGGCCCCGAAAGAGCACTCCGCCGAGAGCAGGAGGGCCTGGCGCACATCAGGCGAGGCGAGCGCCGGGCCAAGGTCCGACCACGGCGCCCGCAGCAGGAGCCCGGCGATCGGCAGTGCCACCAGGACCACCGCCCCGGCCGCCGGAACCCACAGGCCCACCGGGACCCGGCCCCACCTCACGGCGGCAGGAAGCCTCGCGCTCGAAGCGCTTCCGCGCCTGGGCCGCTGATCAGCTGGTCGGCGAATGCCTCGGCCAACTGATGGCTTTTCGTGCCCTTCACAACGGCGACCGGGTAAGCGGCCACGACATTTTGCTCGACCGGGATCTCCACGCCCATGGCCATCCTGCCGGCCGATTTCACGTCGGTGACGTAGACGATCCCGGCATCGGCCTCCCCGCTCTCGACCTTCTGGAGCTCCGACTTCACGTCCAGTTCAAGGGAGACCTCCTGGACCTGCACCCCCTGCCTGTCGAGGGCCTGGCGCGCGTACTTGCCGGCCGGGACGGACGGGGCGGCGAGGACGACCTTGAGGTCCGGGCGCGAGAGATCACGCAGGCTCCTGACCGCCTTCGGGTTGCCCGGGGCGACCACGACCTCGAGGAGGTTCCGGGCGAAATTCCGCGGCGGCTCGACGAGGTTGCCCGCCACGAGCTTCTGCATGACCGCCTCGTCGGCGGTCGCCACGACGTCCGCCGGAGCACCCGCCTGGACCTGGGCGACCAGCTGCTGAGAGCCGGCGAAGCTGAATGTCAGGGCCAGCCCCGGGTTGGCCACGCCGAGCTGGGTCCGGTTGTCGGTGAGGGCTTCGCTGAGCGAGGCGGCCGCGAAGACGATCAGGGAACCCGACAGCCTCGTCGAAGGCGTTGCCGCCGGCCCCGCCTCACCGCAGGCCGAAAGCAGGACACAGGCGATGACAAAGGCCCGGAGCGCCTGCTGCCGACCGGGCACCTGTTGGGTTAGTGCGATGACGGCCGCTCGACGATGACGTTGGTGGCCTTCACCGCGGCGACCACCAGGACCCCGGGTGCGAGCCCGAGTTCGTCGGCGGCCTCGCGGCTGATCAGCGACACGATCCGGTGGGGACCTGCCTGGACCTCCACCTGGGCCATCACCGTGTCCTTGACGACCCTGGTCACGATGCCCGTGAAGCGGTTTCGTGCCGATTGCGAAGCCACCGGCGGCGCCGTAGGCGCGGCACCCATGGTCCCGGCGAACCGCGCGAGGGCCTCCCCGTCGATCAGGCGCCGTCCCCCTGGCTCCCGGGCACTGCCGATCTTCCCGGCATCAGCCCAGCGGCGCACCGTGTCGGGACTGACGCCCAGCAGCTCCGCAGCCTCTCCGATCTTGAACCCGGCCACGGCCATAGGATACTCGCATCTGCGCTATGATGTGGCTCGAGACCTTGCGTCTGCGCTGTGCGCTATGACTAACGAAGGCGCAGATGCGGGGTTGCGTCAGGGCGGTTCCCCGTAAACTGCGCCACCAGGTCGATGGCTGCCTGTCATCGCGGTGCTGCCTACTGGGTCGCGACGGTATGACAGTCGCCAGCTGAAGGGGGGCAAAAGGCGATCCGAACTCAGGCTGCCCTGGCATAGACATGGTGGAGACCTCCTAAGACCGCTCGCCGGACCACTGTTCCGTGGCGACTTGGGC
>DAINSI010000130.1:0-3750 GCA_036741395.1 Candidatus Dormiibacterota bacterium | reverse complement strand
GAGGGTCGGCCGGGGGAAGGGCATCGTCGGTACCCCAGGCGGGAGCGGCGGCTGCACCGGAGCCGGCGCGGGGGCGACCGGCGCGCTTGGCGCGGTCTCTACCGCCGGGCCGCCCAGCAAAGCCGGGGTCGCCGGCAGCGTATTTGACGGGCTGGACGCCTTGGCGGGCGCTCGAACCGGTGCCGCCGGCTTCCGGGCGACGGCGGTGGCCTTCTTTACCGGGGCCGCGACCAGCCGCGGGCGTGCCGCTTTAGCGGACGGCTTTCCCTTGGCTTTTGGACTTGTTGCTCGCCCCTTCTGCTTCCCGCGCCCATTGACGCTCAGAAGCGCTCGGCTCCCAGCACGGTGTTGTCGATCAATCTCGTTGACCCAAGTTTAACAGCGACTGCCAGCACATTGCCTGTCTGGGCGAGATTCGGACGACCGAGCGTTACCTCGTCGACCACTGAAACGTAATCGACCTGTGCGCCGGGCGCCTGGGTGATCACCGCCCGGGCGGCCGATTCAAGCTCTGCCGGGTCCGAAACCCCCCGGTTAAAGGCCCCGACTGCCTCCTGCAGCGCCCGACGGATGACGGGCGCCGCCGCCCGGTGATCGGCGCTCAGGTAGGCATTCCTCGAACTCATGGCCAGCCCGTCCGGATCGCGGATCGTGGGACAGGCGACGACCCGCACCGGAAGGGAGAAGTCGCGCACCAGCTGGCGGACCAGGACAACCTGTTGGAAGTCCTTCTGGCCGAAATAGGCGCGGGTCGGGAGGGTGAGCTCGAACAGCTTCAGGACCACGGTCAGCACGCCGGCGAAATGGCCAGGCCGGCTGGCGCCTTCGAGCACCGCCCCCAGCGGCCCCGGGTCGATCGCCGTCCGAAAGGCCGCGGGATAGATCTGCTCGACGGGCGGGTGGAAGATGGCATCGACGCCAAGCGCCTGCAGCCGGGCGCGATCGGCCTCGAAGGGCCGCGGGTAGCGCTGGAAGTCCTCGCCCGGGGCGAACTGCCTTGGGTTGACGAAGATGCTGGCCACCACCCGCTGGTTTTCGCGCTTAGCCCGCTCGACCAGGCTGTCGTGTCCCGCGTGAAGGGCGCCCATGGTCGGGACAAAGCCGACCTCGTCGCCCGCCTTGCGCCAAGCGAGCGCCTGTTGCTGCATCTCCGCAGCCGACTCGACGACCTGGCTAACGGGCGGCGTACTCGTGCTCAGCGGTGGGGAAGGCGCCGCCCCGGACATCCTCAGCGAACTGGCGCGCGGCGGCCGTCACCGCCTCGCCCAGCTGGGCATACTGGCGAACAAATTTCGCCACGTGGTCGGGATTGAGCCCCAGCACATCCTGGATCACCAGCACCTGGCCGTCGCAGGCGGGCCCGGCGCCGATCCCAATCGTCGGGACGCTGAGCGCCTCGCTGACCCGATTGCCGAGCGGGCTGGGAATGCCTTCCAGCACGACCGCAAAGGCGCCCGCCTCCTGGAGGGCTCGAGCGTCGGCCAGGATCCGCTCCGCCGCTTCATCGCTGCGCCCCTGGACCCGGTAGCCGCCGAACTGGTTGACGAAGGTCGGGGTGAGGCCGAGGTGACCCATGACCGGTATGCCCATCGCGCTGAGCTTGCTGGTGTACTCGATCACCCGCCCGCCGCCCTCCATCTTGATGGCCTGCACGCGGGCCTCCTGGAGAAAGCGGCCGGCGTTCCGGATGGTGTCTTTTAGGCTGGCATGGTACGCCATGAAGGGCATATCGCCAACCACCAGGGCGTTGGGCGCGCCCCGGACGACGGCGCCGGCGTGCCGAACCATGTCATCCATGGTGACGCTGAGCGTGTCGGGATAGCCAAGCATGGTCATGCCCAGGCTGTCGCCCACCAGCAGGACCGGGATTCCGGCGCGATCCAGCCAGCGCGCGGTGGTGTAGTCGTAGCAGGTCAGCATGGTGAACTTCGCGCCCTCGCTCTTCCACTTGCGTAGGTCCCGCAGGTTGGTCGTCATGCCGCCGCCTCCTTGTTCTTGCTTGCCAGCTTCATGGCCCGGTCGGCGAGGGCTCGATAGATCGCCTGGAGCTCGGGGTCATCCCGCAGGGCCTCGAGGTGCCGCTCGATGGTGCCCAGGTCGCCGCGGGCGGCCGGTCCCGTCAGGGCTTGATCCGGGCCGGTGCGCTTGAGATTGGCGACCGCACCGGCAAGCAGCGCCGTCATCCCCTGCCGCGCCGTTTCCTCATCCAGGCCCGCCCGGACGGCGAGGCGCGCGGCTTCGGCGAGCAGCATGACCGGGTAGTTGGCGGCAAAGACGGCCGCGGCGTGGTAGGCAGCCCGGTCGACCCCGGCCAGGTTGAAGGGATGGCCGTCGATGTCGGTCGCGAGCGCGGTCAGCTGTTCGCGCAGCGGGGTTTCGGCGTCGATGCCGACGTAGCTGCCGGCGACGTTCTCGGTCGCCTCCGGCCCGCGCTGGAAGGTCTGCAGCGGATGGAACACCCCGGTCCGAAGGCCCGCCTGGGCCAGGGGGCGTAGCGGGACCCGGTCCTGCGCCCCGCTGAGGTGGACGGCAGCCCGCCCGGCGGCCGAACAGAACGAGAGCGCCATCTCGGCGGCGAGGCCGCCAATCACGTCATCCGGAACGGCCAGGATCGTGATATCGGCCAGGTCGATCACCGTTGCCGGAGTCTGGCAAGCACGGGCGCCCAGCTCCTTCGCCAGACTGCCGACGTTCTCGGGGTTCCGCCCGCCAATTGCGGTGATGCCGTAGCCCGCCTTGTGGAGGGCGCGCGCGAGGGCTGACCCGGCACGGCCGGGCCCGATGATGGCGATGGTCGGTATCTGCATCGTTCCGTCTCGGTCCTAAGGATCCAAGCGGCTGACGGCTTGATGTTAGCGCAGAAGTATTACGGTCAGGCCGGGGTTGGCTCCAGCCGTCCCGGCGGCAGCTCCGGACCTCGATCCTCGGGCTTGGGCTGGGCCTGGGGCGGGCGCGGGGCTTCCGCCTTGGGCCGCTCGGGCACGGCCGGCACCTTGCCGTCGGGCGAGTTGAGGACGGCGTCCATCTGCCAGCCCTCGATCGTCTCCTCTTGCTTGAGGTACTCGGCCAGCAGGACCATCTGGTCGCGCCGCTCGGTCAGAATTTTCTTGGCACGCTGATAGGCGCTGTCAACCAGTCGGTGCACCTCCTGGTCGATTTCGCCCGCAACCTCTTCGCTGTAGTTGCGTTGCTCGCCCAGGTCGCGACCGAGGAAGACCAGTTCCTCCTTGTGGCCGAATGTCAGGGGGCCGAGCTTGTCGGACATGCCCCACTCGGTCACCATCCGGCGGGCCAGCTTGGTCGCCTTGCCGATGTCGTCTGAGGCCCCTGAGGTGATGTCGCCGAAGGTGATCTCCTCCGCGACACGGCCGCCTAACATCACCGCCATGTCATCGTTGAGCTCGCTGCGCGACACCAGGTAGCGGTCTTCGGTGGGCAACTGCATCGTCCAGCCAAGCGCCATACCGCGCGAGATGATCGAGACCTTGTGGACCGGATCGGCGTTGGGCAGCGACTTCGCCACCAGGGCGTGCCCGATCTCGTGGTACGCGATAACGTTCTTCTCGGACTCGGTGATCATGCGGGACTTGCGCTCCGGGCCGGCGATCACGCGCGCGATCGCCTCTTCGAGCTCGAACTGGCCAATCGCCTTCTTGTTGTTGCGCGCCGCCAGGATGGCCGCCTCGTTGATGAGGTTGCTGAGGTCGGCGCCGCTGAAACCCGGCGTCTGACGAGCCAGGACGTCGAGGT
>DAINSI010000129.1:0-3774 GCA_036741395.1 Candidatus Dormiibacterota bacterium | reverse complement strand
GTTGAAGCTCTGCGGAAGACGGGACAGCCTCTGCGCGCGAAGCAGGTTGCCAGTGAGTACGGGTTCCCCGCCTAGACTAGATTGAGTCGACTTGGGTTGCGACCCGGGCTAGCTGTAGCTCACAGCGTTGGCGGGGCCGCATGCAGTGGGCTGCCGAATAGTGCTGGCACCATTGGCGGAATGAGATCGCGGAGCATTTGGCCCACCGGAGAGTCGCGCCAAAGGACGAACGGGCGCCCGTCCGCGCCACATCGCTCCACCCAGACGTCCTCTGGAAGCTCAACCCGATATGCGAAATCGGGCAGCAGATGACTGCTCGTGGCAGCGCGTGCCCGGTTGATCACAAGAGCGCATTTGTGCTCACGCCCGAGGAGGATCGCGCTGGCGGCGGCGCCGAGCGCGGGCGGCCAGGGCTGGGTATCGCTCGCCAAGCACACCAAGAGCAGATCCGCCTCGTCGGCGAGCGCCGCCGCCAGGAAGTTATCGCTGGAGCTGCATTCGACGACCGCGACATCGTATTGGCGTCTCAGAAGCGATGAGAGCCGGTGCAGCGTTGCTCGCCCGATCTGATCTGGTGGGAGGCAGAATCCATCGACGAGGCCTCCAAGGCGGACGGCATGGCCGAGCAGATCCTCCGAGACAGCGGACGGATGGCGGCGCAGGTAACCGGCGAGCGGATCGGATGAGAGACCGAAGGCCTGGTTGACGGGGCCCTCAGACAGCAGGCAGGCAGGAAGCGCGCGCCTCGGGCGCTCGCCGTCCTGGACCCGACCACCGATGGCATGCGGATTCCGCTGAATCCGGACACGCATTCCGACGTTTTCGGACACCCCCGGTCGGAGGCCGCGTAGCGGCCGACGCAAGGGCGGGTTATCCCCGGATGATCACCTCCTTTTCAGTGGTGGTTTGAGGATAATCCTGCAACGGCCCGGGGGCAGCAAGGTGCTGGGGGTCGTGGCGATGCCGGATCGAGCCTCTACGGCCATTACAGCGCCTCACTTTTCGGCGCCGGCCCGGATTTTGTCCGCTTGAGGGGTCGTTCCGGCCGCATCGGCACCCGGGAGGGCGGCCGTCGCGGAGGCCTGCGGCCGCCGTAGGGACTCGCCACGGAGCTCGATGCGGTGAGCGTTGTGCACCAGCCTGTCGAGGATCGCGTCAGCGATGGTGGCGTCGCCAAGGGCCTCGTGCCATTGCTTGACCGGGAGCTGGCTGGTAACGATGGTGGAGCGGCGCTGGGCCCGGTCCTCGATGACCTCGAGGAGGTCGGCCGCCTGCTGGTTGGTGAGAGGCTGCATCGCGAAATCGTCCAGCAGCAGGACCTCGACGCGGGCCCAGGAGGTGAGCAGGCGGGCCAGGCGTCCGTCGACCCGGGCGACGGCGAGCTCGTCGACCATGCGCGGGAAGCGCAGGTACAGCGCGGTGTGGCCGTGACGGATGGCAGCCTGAGCCAGGGCGCACGCGACGAAGGTCTTGCCGACGCCGGTGGCGCCGACGACAAGGACGCTCTGGTGGGCCTGGACCCAGCGGGCCTCGGCCAGCTCCAGGATGCGGGCACGGTCGAGTCCCCGGGGAGCATGGAAGTCGAGGTCCTCGATGCAGGCGTTGTCGCGGAGGCGGGCGCCCTTGAGGTAGCGCTGGAGGCGACGGTTCTCGCGGTCCTGGACCTCGGTGTCGACGATGAAGCCGAGCCGATCCTCGAAGGTGAGTCCCTGGTAGTCGGCGCGCTCCAGCTGTTCCTGGAAGGCGCGGGCCATGCCCATGAGGTTGAGGTCGTGCAGCTTGTCGAGGGTGGGGGTGGTGAGCATGGTTTTCTCCTTACTGGTAGTAGTCGGGGCCGCGCAGGTTGTCGTGCGGGCGGCGGTTGGGGATGGTGGTGACCGGGTCCGGCAGGGGTTGGCTGTCGAGCCCGTGCTTCAGGATGGATTCCACGCTGCGGTAGCTCAGCGCCCTGACCGTCAGCGCCCGCCGGCAGGCGGCTTCCAGGCGCACGGGGCCGTAGCGCTTGCCCAGATGGATGATGCCCAGGCAGGAGCGATACCCCTGCTCGGGGTGAGGCCTCCCCTCCAGCACGCCCTTGACCAGGGCGGCGGTCTGCGGACCGGTTTCCGCCGCCCAGTTGATGATGCGGTGTGGTGGCCACTCGCCATGGCGGCGATGGGATTCAGGCCTGTGCGCGGGGTCGGTGGTGTGCCGGCCACGCAGGTAGCTGCGCAGATGGCTGGCGACGCGGCGGCCGCGCAGACAGATCTCCACCGTGGACACGGTGAGCCGGACGGCGACCTTCTCGCCGACCAGCTGGTAGGGCACCGAGTAGTAGTGATTGTCGACCTGGACGTGGTAGTCGATGTGGACCTTGGCGCCCTGGAAGGTCGCGAACTCATACGGTCGAGGCGGGAGGGGCCGCAGCGCGGGCCGGTCGATCTCTTCGAACAGGCTCTGGCGTGAGCCTGCCATCTTCTTGAAGGGCTTGCGGTTGACGACCACGAGCAGCTCCCGGATGGCGGTGTTGAGCTCGCCCAGGGAGTAGAAGCGGCGGTTGCGAAGGCGGGCGAGAATCCAGCGCTCGACCAGGAGCACTCCATTTTCGACCTTCGCCTTATCCCTTGGTTTCCGGGGCCGAGCCGGGATGACGGCTACCCCAAAGTGAGCCGCCATGTCGAGGTAGCTCTCGTTGACGATGGGCTCGTAGCGGTGGGCCTTGGTGACCCCACTCGGGAGGTTGTCCGGGACGGCGATCTCCGGACAGCCGCCGTAGAACTGGAAGGCGTGCGCGTGCGCCGTCACCCAGGGCGCCAGCTGCTGGGAGGGCAGCGCCTCGGCGTAGGTGTAACTGCTGGCACCCAGCACGGCGACGAAGATCTGGGCGTCCATGACCTGGGTCTGGGTCTCGCGGTCGTAGATGGGCACGGTCTGACCGGCGAAGTCGATGAAGGCTTTCTCGCCGGCGCGATGCTCCTGGCGCATGACCACGTCGAGGTGGCGCTGCCAGCCACGGTACAGGCGGCAGAACTGGCTGTACTGATACCCACCCGGACTCCCTTCCAGGTACTCCAGGTGGAGCAGCTGCAGGGTCACGCCCTTGCGTCGCAGCTCCTTGTGGACGTGCTCCCAGTTCGGCACGGGCCGGGTGATGGCCGGCGGAGCCGCGGACACGAACAGCCGCCGCTCCAGCTCGCGGTCGTCGAGCTCGAGCGGCAGCGGCCAGGCTGCCAGGCCCGCCACGGTGGCCCGCTTGACGTAGTCGAACACCGTCGCCGGCGGTAGCCCGACCGCCTGCCCGACGCGGCGTCGACTCAGGTGCTCGGCGAACGTCAGCCGGAGAACCTCTCTGATCTTGCGCATGATGGTGCGGGGACGTGACATCGGCGTTTCACCTCGAACGTGTGCTGTGACTGTTCGAGGGAGCTTGCCGCTCCCGGTTACCTCACGCGGTCGCTACCTCTGCCCTCCCAACCCGGGGTGTCCGAAAACGTCGGAACAGGTGTCCGGAATGAATCGGAACGGGTGTCCGGAATGAATCGGAACGGGTGTCCGGAATGGAGCGGAATCCACAATGGCAACCGCAAAGGCGAGATTCACAGCCAGAGTCGATGCCCCCGCCCCGGGCTCAAGCCCGATGACCCCAATCAGCGGTCGTGGCCGATGGCTGACCGGCATCCGTGGCGCCTGAAGCAACGGCTCTTCCAGCCCAGGTCCATCCGCAGCTGAGCCCGTCTTCCTCCAGAACATGACCCCTGCCACCAGGATCCCGACGAGCAATAGGTCCAGAGCCAT
>DAINSI010000128.1:0-3779 GCA_036741395.1 Candidatus Dormiibacterota bacterium | reverse complement strand
GCGGTTGATCCGCGCCAGAGCCGACTAGAGGAGACGGAACTCGCTGTCCGGGTTGGCCGCCGCGGGCCTGGCGCGCTGCTTCCGCGTCGACCTGGCGGCGACCTGGCCGCTCTGTGCCCAATCCTTCTTGATCCGCTGCAGCTGGCTGTCCATCCCCCTGTGGAACGGGTGGAGGGTCTGGGCGAGGCCTTCGACAAGGCTCTGGCGCGCCAGGCTCGCCGCCTCCTGGAAGGTGTAATCCTTCCGCTCATCCACCTCGCAGAGCCAGAGCAGGGCGTTGGTGGCGACGTGCTTGGCGGTTTTGACGCCGACGGCGACCGCGCCCTCGGAGGCCGAGTGCACCTCGTCGATGGGCGCTGACACCGCGGGGGCCGCGTTGGATTCCGGGTGCACCCACGGCCGGGTCGGGAACTGGGGGGCGGGAACCGCGAGCGGCTGCGGGGCGCTTGGCGCTGACGGGCGCTGGAACCCCACCGGGGTCAACGGGGGCGCCGCGGCGAATTCCGGCGCCGGCGTGGACGCCGCGGGCCGGACGTCGGCGCGGCCAACCTCCCGCCACTCGGCGTTGCGCAACGAGTCGACGCCCCGGTGCTGCGGCAGCGTGCTGGGCTCGACCGCGCCGTCGACCAGCGCCCGCAGCGTCCGGTCGAGTCCGGGCTGGTAGAGGGGCTGGTCCACGGGCCAGCCGATGCTGACGGTGCAGCGCCCGGTGCGCAGCTGGGCCGCGGCAACCAGGGCCGGGCTGCCGGCGGTGCCGCCCCCGATGGCGTTGAACGGGCCTCCGCGGTCCACCAGGACGGTGAACATCTGGCCGTCGGACTCGGCGGTCAGGGTGTAGCGCCCGTCGTGGGCGCAGGCGTCGCGAAGGACGTCCAGGAAGCTCTGCCGGCTGCCCAGCTCACGGACCTGGGATGTGACCTTGACGGGGTTCTGCTTGCGGTGCTTCATCATTTTCTTGGCACTCCTGTTGAGCCGCAATGTACCGGACCCAGGCGCCGACAGGGGCCAATCTCAGCGGACCGTTATGGGTTGGTTACAACGATCGACCGTGTCAAGGTCGCCATCACGCGGCCGTTACAACTTTCCCCGAATCGCCCCCTCCGGAGACGCCACCCGCCGCCTCGGCGTAAAATATGACCATATGAGTCGGATTTTCGGTGCAGGAGCGTGCTGAAGGTCTCCAGCAGGGGCCACTACGGCCTCAGGTTGATGACCGAGTTGGCCGGCGCGTACGGGCAGGGCCCGCTCTCCCTGGGCGAGGTCGCCCGCGTGGAAGGACTGCCGCTGCCCTACCTGGAACAGCTGGTCGGCCCGCTGCGCAAGGCTGGCCTGGTCGAGGGCACCCGTGGCCTCCACGGCGGCTACAGCCTCACGCGGCCGGCCCGGGAGATGACCGTGGGGGAGATCCTGCGCGTCCTCGAGGGCCCGGTGTCGCTGGTCGACTGCACGAACGACGCCTACGTCCACGGCAGCTGCGACCGGGAGGCGGCGTGCCTCAGCAGCTCCCTGTGGCAACGCATCAAGGTGACCGTCGAGGCCATCCTGGACGGGACCACCCTCGACGACCTGATGTTCGACCCCGGCTTCGCGCCGGGCATGCCGCAATTTTCGGCCGGCTCCATCGCCGGCCAATCTTCGGCCGGCTCCACCGCCGGCCCCTTTGACGTGAAGACAAATCACCTGGAGTTGCTGCCGGTCGCCGCCGGTGATGCCCAGGGGAGGCCGATGTGAGCGCAGCCGTGCAGACCGATACCGGGGTCCTCGAGATCAGCGGGCTTCATGCCAGCGTCGAGGGTAAGGAGATCCTCCGGGGTCTTGACCTCACCTTCGCCCAGGGAGAGGTCCACGCGCTGATGGGCCCCAACGGCTCTGGCAAGAGCACGCTGGCCTACACCCTGATGGGCCATCCGCGGTATGAGGTGACGGCCGGCTCGATCAGGTACCGCGGGCAGGACATCCTCGACCTCCGCCCCGACGAGCGGGCCAAGGCCGGACTGTTCCTCTCTTTCCAGTACCCCACGGCCATCCCGGGCGTGACGATGCACAACTTCCTGCGCACCGCGACCAAGGCGGTCCGTGGCGACGAGCTGCCCCCCCGCGAGTTCCGCCGCGTCGTCAGCGAGCAGATGGAGCGGCTGAAGATGGACCCCTCCTTCGCCACCCGGTACGTCAACGATGGGTTCTCGGGAGGCGAGAAGAAGCGCGCCGAGATCCTCCAGATGGGCGTCCTGCAGCCGCAGATTGCGATCCTCGACGAGACCGACTCCGGCCTCGACATCGACGCCCTGCGCACCGTCGCCGAGGGCGTGGAGGCGCTGCGCGGCCCTGAACTGGGGGTCCTCCTGATCACCCACTACCAGCGCATCCTCGACTACATCAAGCCGGACCATGTCCACGTCATGCATCGCGGCCGGATCATCCGCTCGGGTGGCGCGGACCTGGCCCAGGAGATCGAGACCCGCGGCTATGACTGGATAATCGGCGACCCAGTTGAAGAGGAGCTCGCCGCTGCGGCTCCCTCAGGCCCCACGCTCAGCCCCGGCGAGCGCGCCTTCATCGAGCAGCACCAGGCCGAGTCCGCTCGCGAGTCAGGCTCGCTCGCTCCGGGGGGATCGCCCCCCGCCCCCCCAATGGAGGACAACTGATGGCCATTGAGATCAAGAAGACCGCACCGCCCGCGCCCGTCAAGGCGGAGGACCTCAACAAGGATTACAAGTTCGGCTGGCACGACGAGCTCAAGGCCGCCTTCAAGTCGGAGCGCGGGCTCAGCGAGGACGGCGTGCGCCAGATCTCGGCCATGAAGGACGAGCCGGAGTGGATGCTCAAGTTCCGGCTCAAGGCGCTGCGCCACTTCAACTCCCGGCCGATGCCCAACTGGGGCGCGGACCTGGGCGGGATCAACTTCGACAACATCTTCTACTACCTCAAGCCCCAGGCCGAGCAGGGCAAGAGCTGGGACGACATCCCCACCGATATCAAGAACACCTTCGACCGGCTGGGCATCCCCGAGGCGGAGCAGAAGTTCCTCGGTGGGGTCTCGGCGCAGTACGAGTCCGAGGTCGTCTACCACTCGATCCGCGAGGACCTCGAGAAGCAGGGCGTCATCTTCACCGACTGCGACACCGGCCTGCGCGAGCATTCCGAGATCTTCCGCAAGTACTTCGGCACCATCATCCCGCCCAACGACAACAAGTTCGCGGCGCTGAACAGCGCGGTCTGGTCGGGCGGATCCTTCGTGGTGGTGCCCAAGGGCGTCAAGGTGAACATCCCGCTGCAGGCCTATTTCCGGATCAACGCCGAGAACATGGGCCAGTTCGAGCGGACCCTGATCATCGCCGAGCCGGGCAGCTTCGTCCACTACATCGAGGGCTGCACCGCGCCGACCTACAGCAGTGACTCACTGCACTCCGCGGTGGTCGAGCTGAAGGCCATGGAAGGCGCGCGCATCCGCTACACCACGATCCAGAACTGGTCCAACAACGTCTACAACCTGGTCACCAAGCGGGCCATCGCGGAGAAGAACGCCACCGTCGAGTGGGTCGACGGCAACCTCGGCTCCAAGGTCACCATGAAGTACCCGGCGGTCTACCTGATGGGCGAGGGCGCCAAGGGTGACGTCCTGTCGATCGCCTTCGCCGGTCCCGGCCAGCACCAGGACGCCGGCGCCAAGATGGTCCACGCCGCGCCCAACACCACCTCCACGGTGGTGTCCAAGTCGGTCTCCAAGGGCGGCGGCCGCACCAGCTATCGCGGCCTGGTCAAGGTCTACCCCGGGATGA
>DAINSI010000127.1:0-3806 GCA_036741395.1 Candidatus Dormiibacterota bacterium | reverse complement strand
CGTTCTCCCGCAGGAAGCTACGGGCAACCACCTTGAGGATGCTCTTGAGCTCGCGCGTGCGAGCCTGCATGCCATCGTCGGTGGTCTCGTCCTCGAGCCGCTTGATCTCGGTCAGCAGCAGCGCGTGGCGGTCCTTGAAGTCGTTCAGTGATTCTTCCATCGGGGTTCCTCGGTCGTGGTGGGGGTGTAGTTCACACCCGGGTTGGTGCAGCTAGGTTGCAGTACCTTCCAAGGTGATGGCCACGATAACACTTAGTACATGGGTCGGAATGTCACGCTCGTCACGACCGTGTGACGCTGTGGGTAGCCTCCTTCCCGTGCTCCTGCTGCTCGTCCGGCACGGCTTGACCGACCCCACCACGACGCGCCTGATCGGGCGGTTGCCTGGGGTCAGCCTGAACGCACGGGGACAGGGGCAGGCGACCAGCGCCGCCGACCGCGTCGCAACCCTGCCGGTCGCGGCGATCTATTCCAGCCCGATGGAGCGCACGGTGCAGACGGCGACTCCGCTGGCTGACCGCCTCGGGTTGCCGATCCGCGAGATGCCGGGGCTGGTCGAGGTGGACTATGGCGAATGGGCCGGGCAGGAGTTCAAGGTGCTGCGCAAGACCGCTCTCTGGAAGGTTGTCCAACAGCAACCGTCGAGCGCGCGGTTCCCCGGCGGGGAGTCCGTCCGGGAAGCCCAGGCGAGGATCGTTGCGGCGATCGAGGAGCTCCAAGGACGGCACCCCAGCGAGGTCGTGGCGGCGTACAGCCACAGTGACATGATCAAGCTGGCGGTGGCCCATTACGTCGGCATCCACCTCGACCTGTACCAGCGCATAGTGGTCTCCGCGGGTTCGGTGACGGCCCTCCACCTGGGGGGTGGGCCGCCGGGCCTGCTCAGGCTCAACGACGTCGGCAGCCTCGACGACCTCAGGCCGCCGCCGGCCAGGCGCGGTAAGAATTAAGCATGGCAGACGAGATCGAGCTCGACCCTACCGACCAGATCGCCGTCGGCACCGTGGGCCCGCAGGGCCAGCGGGCGTTCTACATCCAGGCACGGGGCGCTTACCGCAGCCTCACCATGCTGGTCGAGAAGACCCAGGTCCAGGCCCTCGCAGAGCGGGCGGTCAGCCTGCTCGAGGACGAGGATGCCACGCCCGTCGAGGAGCCCCACGACCTCATCGAGCCGGTGCACCCGGATTGGCGGGCAGGCCAGCTGGGCCTGGGCCTCGACCCCGACCGCCGCCTGGCCCTGCTGGTGGCGCAGGAGGCCCCCGACCCTGACGACGATGACGCCGACCCCGAATCCCTGGCAACCGCGCGGATCTGGCTGCGGCTGGCGCAGCTCGCGGCGATGAGCCGGCGCAGCCTGGAGTTGGCCAGCGCCGGCAGGCCGCTCTGCGCCATGTGCGGCCTGCCCATGGACCCGGCGGGCCACCTTTGCCCTCGGAAGAACGGAAAGAGCCCGGTCTTCTGACCCCTCCGACGGCGGAGGTCCTGGCCACCGCCGAGTTGGAGATCATCGGGCGCCTGGCCCACGCCAGCAACGGCACATTCCTGGCCCGCTGCCGGGTGGAACGTGACGATCAACGCCCCGGGGAATCGCTCGCGGTCTACAAGCCCGCCGCCGGTGAACGCCCGCTCGGGGACTTCGCCACCGACACCCTCTACCGACGCGAGGTCGCCAGCTATGAGCTCAGCAAATGGCTGGGTTGGGGCCTGGTCCCGGCGACAGTTGCCCGCGGCGACGGCCCCCTGGGTGCCGGCTCGCTGCAGGCATTTGTCGATCACGACCCCGAGGAGCATTACTTCAGCCTGCTCGACGACCACCGCCGGTTCTTCAGGCGGCTGGCCTTCTTCGACATGCTGGCCAATAATGCCGATCGCAAGGGCGGGCACTGCCTGCTCGATGCCTCCGGCCGGGTCTGGGCGATCGACCACGGCCTCACCTTCCACACCGAGCCCAAGCTGCGAACGGTTCTCTGGGACTTCGCCGGCGAACGACTCCCGGCGGCCGAGCGACGGGGCGCGGCACGCCTCGCCAGTGCCCTGGCGGAAACCTCCGACATCGCCAGGGCCCTCTCCGGACTGCTCAGCCGGAACGAGGTGGACAGCCTTCGGGAACGGGCGCAGAGCCTGAGCCCCGCGGGGGTATATCCGACGCCCGAAAGCTCATGGGCTTTCCCCTGGCCGCTCGTGTAGGGCAGAATGGCGCCTGTGAGTAACGCACAGTCCTGGCAGATCCCCTGCCCGCGGTGTGGGTGGGCCAACAGCGGGGCTCTCACGCGCTGCGCCAAGTGTGGTCAAACGCTGGGCGGGCGCCCCGGCATGCTGGTGGCGGGCCAGAGCCTGTCGGCCAAAGCCGAGCGCCCGGTGTCCAGCAAGATCGCCAAGCCCGGCGGCTTCCTGCCTCGCCTGATCGCACTGATCATCGACTCGATGATCCTGCTGGTCGTCCTGCTGCCGATCTACGCGCTGTGGGTGGCTCAGCTGGCGCCTCTCGAGATCAAACCGGACACCAACCTGGCGATGGAGTCCCTGCAGCGCCGCGGCTCCCTCTACCTCGCCCTGTTCGTCCTCCAGGTTTTCTACTTTGCCGGCTCCTGGACGATCCTCGGCGCCACCCCGGGCCAGCTCCTGATGAACCTGCGGGTGACCAATGCCGGTGCGGCGGGGATCGGCTTCTTCCGCGCACTCTGGCGCTACCTGATGCTGGTCTTCGTCAACAGCCTCTTCGGCGTCGGAACGCTGCTCAGCATCCTGATGGTCCTGCTCAACAAGAACAAGCGAGGCCTGCACGACATCCTCGCGGGTACGTACGTGATCCAGATCGTCGACCAGGCAGAGGCGGTGGCCGACACGGGCCTGCCAGCCGCGTTCGCCGGCCAGACGGGCGCGGCGCCGGCCCCATCTCCCGCCCCCGCTCCGGCCCCAGCTCCCGCACCGGTTGCCGCATCGCCCCCCGCGGTGCTACCCGCAGCCGCAGTGGCAGCTTCAGCCGCGGTGACCGCCGGGGCCATTCACAGCGCACGTCCGACCGACCCGACGGCGAGCACAGACTTTGCGCCGCCCCCCCTGGCCACGGAATTTCCGCCCGCCCCGCTGACCCAGTCCCAATCGACCCCGTACTCCCCCCCGCCAATGGCGCCGGCGACCCCGCCGGCCGAAGCGGGCGGTGACGGACAACCCGACGGGGACGACGGCCTGTATGCTCCGCCGCCACTGGTGGACCCGACGACCAGCCTCGACGACTTCACCCACCTGGACCCCGCGGCGCCGGGCGAGCGGGAGGTCTACAGCCCCACGCCGGGTGTCATCAACGAGCGCGCCATCAAGTCCGCCGAGCTGCACACCACAACCCCCGAACTCGCTGCGCCGGCGCCCACCGAGGCGACGCCGCCCTCCGCTCAGCCCGAGGCGGGATCCTCGGCGGCCGCCGAGACGGCCTCGGCAACACCACCGGCCGCGCCGCCGTCCGACGGCGCTGAGCTCCCGCCGATCACGTTTCCGCCGATGTCCCCACCGCCCGACAGAAAGAAAAAATAGCGCGGCACGGGCGCGGCTCACGGAGCGGGCGCCCCGGGGGACAGATTGCCGGGGGGCCCTTAGGGCCCTCCGCGGAGGGGCCTTAGAGGGGTCGGCTCCCCACCATCTCCTGGTCCGGCTCCTTGAGGTCGCGGAGGACGTGCAGGATCTCGCGCTCTGACTTGATGCTGCGCCCCGCGAACCTCGAGAGGTTGGCGAACACTGTGTCCTTCATCTCGGTCTCGTCGTACTTGGGCGTATAGGTGTGGATCATGCGGACCAGGTAGTCGGGGTCC
>DAINSI010000126.1:0-3809 GCA_036741395.1 Candidatus Dormiibacterota bacterium | reverse complement strand
GTGTTAGCTGGCGGAGGCGGCGTGACAACCGGCGGTGTCGCCGGCGCGGGGCAGCGGACCCAGAAGGTCTTGTGCTTCTGGTCGCCGTTGGCCGTCATGTCCTTGTTCTCGAAGTCGGTGGTGGCGTCGTCCTGGTTGAAGTCCAGCTTGAAGTGGTAGCCCTGGATGGGATGGATGTGATCGTCCACCGGGGGCTGGGCGTTGGCCACGACCGCGTTGTGGATGAGGACGTCAACGTCGATGATGTCGACGACCTGGTAGATCGTGCTGGGGTTCCCCGAGGGGGCGACGTAGCCGTAATGGCCGTTCTTGAAGAAACTATCGGCGTCTGTCATGCCGATGGCCTTGTTGACAACGGAGCGGCCGTGGGCGTCGGTGCCGTACACGGGCACCTTGTCGCCGGTCGGCGGCCAGAGGTCGATGTGGTAATTGCCGCTCGCCGACGCGAGGTCTTTGGCCATCACCTCGATGTTGGCGCAGGGCAGGTGCGGGGTGTGGTTCGGCAGGGTGTCCTCATTGACCCCGATCTCGTGGGCCTGGAGGTTCTCGCTCACAGGCTCGTACGGCGGCTGGAACTCCGGGGAGCTGGCCGGGTCGGCGGCGGGGATGTTGCAGCCGCCCATCGCGCTGGGCTTGTGGTTAAGCACCTCGGCGTTGTGGTCGACGCACGGGCCGACGGTCTGCAGCCAGGTATCGCCGCGGTTGTTGTTTCCGGGAGTGCTTCCCGGGGCGGCAAAGACCGCCGCCGGCGCCAGGAGGAACACCGCGGCGAGGACGCCATTGGCGATCGCCAGAATACGCTTCATTTCAGTGCTTTCCTCCTGGGGCCCTTAGGCCCCGAGACCGGCGCGGGACCCGTAGGTCCAGCCACCGAGAGTGATGGGACGGAACACATCCGCGGCCTTACCGCCGCGGCGCTTCCGAATGAGTACAAAGCCGGCGTTGAGCGCCAGCCAAACCAGTAAGAGGATGCCCTTGCCCGGGTCGAGCATCGACGCGAGACCGGCTACCGCTGCCGGGCGTGCGGTCCGACCCGGGGCAGCAGCGGTGGTAACGGTGGCGCCGATGCTGAAGACCGGGGCCGTCGACGCTCCTAGCACACCTTCTTGATAGGCACCCGCAGTGGCGGGGTCGCCTGGGATCGCGGGATCGGCCTGGCCAGGTGCCGGCGCCTGGGAGCCGGGGGATGAGCTTGACGAGCAGTGCACGTTCACCTGACCCTGGCCACTGCCCGATGAGCAGCTGGCCTGGCTGCTGGTCGGCCCGTTGCCGATGTCACTGGCCAGCGAGGTCGTGGTCGTCAGCGCGCCCAGCATCAGCGTGGACGCTGCCACGAAGGCCAGGCTGTCGCGGACGACGTACCAAGAAGTTGAATTGCTCATGCTCCGTTTGACGAACGCCACGACCTGTTGCATGGCGGGCACACGACTCTGTGACAGCACTGTTACAAGGGTCGGGGTCGGATTCCGACGTCGTCTGTACCGATGGCGTCACAGTTCAAACAACACACGTGGCGGGCCGCCCTCCCTCGCAGGCACAATTGCAGAACACCAAGGAGGGCCCTATGCGCACGCTGCCAAGAGTCAGACTGATCCGGGGACGTCTGCGCTCCGCAGGCATCGTTGCCGCCGCGACCCTCGTCCTGGGCGCCAGCTCGACCCTCGCGGCCAACCTGCCCAGGACCCAGCCGTCCGACAGCCCTCATCCCCACCCCTCCAACAGTTCGGCGGCGAAGCCCACTGACAAACCGTCAGAGCACCCCAGCGACCACGCCAGCACCCCCCCGAAGCCAGGTTCAGTGCCCGCGCCCGCCCCGGCCGCCGGCTCCGGCGACGCGCACGGTGACTGCGTGTCCAAGGTGGCGGATGATCCCAAGGCGCTGGCGCCCAACAAGCACGGCAAGATGTCGCACGGCGCCGCGGTGAGCAAGGCCGCGCACGAGTGCCCCAAGGGTTCCGACGACAAGGACAAGAACGCGCAGGGCGAGAAGGACGCCGTCGACACGGAGAAGCCCGAGGCCCCCGAGGCCCCCGAGGCCCCGGATCCCAAGGAGTCCGAGGCCCCCGAGACCGGCGACTAATCTAAAGAGCCTATATCGGGTCACCCACCCTGCCTGAGGTACTTGCCGTCTTGAGCACCGATCCAGTCGGGGCACTCTCGGTCGGCGAGCTGAGCCGTCGCGTGAGCTCGAGCCGCGAGAGCCTTCAGCGGGCGCTGAAGCGCCTGGCGGCGGCAGGGCTGGTATCTCGCCAGCGGCGCGGAAATCAGGTCTTCTACGGCTTGCGCCGGGACGACCCCTCTTGGCGCGAACTCTTCATCCTCGGCCAGCGGTTCGGAGGGGTGGGCGCTGCGCTGCGGCGCGCGCAAGCGGAGCTGGGGCCGGGAATGGTGGAGGAGGCCTTTCTCTATGGATCGATGGCCCTATTCGAGGCTTCCGAGAGCAGCGACCTGGATGTGTTCGTGCTCGGCGACGCGGAGCTCCATGACCTCGCGCCATGCCTGGAGGGATTGAGGGACCGCCTCGGCCGAACCGTTGAGCTGGTCAGTCGCACCCGGGCGGAGTTCGCGCTGGGGCTTGCGGAGGGTGCGGCCTACTACCTCGGCCTGGCCAACAATCCCCGGATCATGCTGCTGGGCAGTGACGCCGCTATCCCCAGGGCAGCCTAAGTGGCCAGAACGATTGCGCTCGCGCACCACGGCGCGGAGCTGGCTGGCAGTGGCGGTGACAATCCCAGGGTGGAGAAACCCGCGCCGACAGAGGTCCTGGTCCGTGAAGCCACACCCGCCGAGCGCGCGGAGGTTGCCCGGATCACCGTCAAGGCCTACCGCGAGTACGCCGTCCGGATGTCCGCCCAAGCCTGGGCAGAGTACGAGGCCGACCTGTCCGACATCGACGGAAGGGCGGTCAACGGCGTGATCCTCGTCGCCGAGGTTGAGGGCGCCCTTGTGGGGGCACTCGCGCATTTTCGGCCGGGACGGATCGGGTCGGACTGGCTTCCCCCGGACTGGGCCTACTTCCGGGCGCTGGCGGTGCTTCCGACATACCGCGGGCGCGGTGTCGGACACGCGCTCACGAAGGCGTCGATCGCGCGGGCCCGCGCCGAAGGGGCTGCCGCATTGGCGCTGCACACGACCGAGGTGATGCCTGTTGCCCGGGCGATGTACGAGCGCATGGGTTTCGTCCTGCACTCAGAGCTACAAGGCTCGTCGTGGAAGTACTGGCTCTACGTGATTCGGGTGTCCTGAGGGCCGCGCCGGTCAGGGCGCGGCGGCCGCCTCCCTGCGGAAGTAGTCCACGGTGAGTGGTACTCCCTCCGCCAGTGACACTTTGGGCGCCCAGCCCAGGTCCTCGCGGATCTTCTCGATCGCGACGCAGCTGCGCTTCTGCTCCCCGGGACGGGCCGGGCCGTATTCCGGGGAGGCTGCGCTCTGGGCCGCGGCCGCGACCAGGCTGTAGAGGTCGTTGACGTCGGTCTCGGTCGCGGTGCCGACGTTGTAGCTGCCCGTCAGGTCACTCTTGAGCGCGGTCACGATGGCGCCGGCAATGTCCCCGACGTAGACGTAGTCACGGGTCTGCTTGCCATCGCCGTTGATCACCGCCCTGCCGCCGGCGAGCAGCGCTCGCGAGAAGATCGCCACCACCCCGGCCTCACCATGTGGGTCCTGTCGAGGCCCGTAGACGTTGGCGAAGCGCAACGCCACGCTGCTCAGCCCATGCACCTCACGGTAGACGTGCAGGTAATGCTCAAACGAGAGCTTGCTGGCGCCATATGGCGATACCGGCGCCGCGGTGTAGGTCTCGGGGGTCG
>DAINSI010000125.1:2392-4087 GCA_036741395.1 Candidatus Dormiibacterota bacterium | reverse complement strand
ACTCGAACCACCCGGGGCCCGCCTGCCTGCTCCCGGCGCTCCAGGAGCCTGAGAGAATGAACCTCATCGCGACGGCGCGGTGCGTCCTGGCCGGGAGGGTCGCCTCGGGCGCCAGCCGGATCAGGTAGGCAAAGGGACCGAGGTCGTCCTTGCCGAAGTACTTCGCGTCCACACCGGCCACGTCGATGCCATCGAAACCCGGCATCTCGCCCAGCGACACCCATGGCAGCTTGTACTCCTCGCGCACCAGCACCCCCTGCAGCTCCCAGATCTGGTACTCCGGGTCGTTGCTCATGCTTCTGCCCCCGACGTCCTGGCGGAAAGGAAACTCAGCATAAGCCGGGCAAAACCGTCGGGGTCCTCCAGGTGAACGCTGTGGCCCAGGCCCGGCATCACCTCGAGGCGAGACCCCGCGATCCCGGCGTGCAGCGCGGCGGCATGGACCTTCGCGGGCATTCCCGTGTCCTCGTCTCCCGCAACCACCAGCGTGGCGATCGCAAGCCGTGGCAGCGCCGCGCGCAGGTCGGTCTCCACGAGCGCCCGCATCGTTGCCGCGAAGGCTCCCGGGTCGTTGCCCGCGACGCGCCCAGCGTAGTCGGAGACCACCGCGGGGTTGGCCGCGACGAACGCGGGGGCGAATGCCCGTCGCACGTGGACTTCGACTTCGTCGTCCATCCCCGAAGACTCGGCCAGGGTTGCCCGGGCGGTGAAGACCGCGGCCTGCTCCGGGCTCAGGCGCGCCGTCGTGCTCACCAGCACCAGCGATCGGACAAGCTCGGGGTGCGCCGCCGCGAGGGCCAGGGCAACCATCCCGCCGACCGAGAACCCAACGACGTGGGCCGGCGCCGCGCCCACCGTCCGCAGCACTGCGGCGGCGTCGGCGGCGGAGCGCGCAATCGCGTACCCGGTGGCATCGTGCGCTCGCCCCGACGCCCCGAACCCGCGGAGGTCGAAGGTCACCACCCGGTGGGAACCACGGAGGCGGGCCACCTGTCCCTGCCAGGACTGCGAGCTGACCAGCCCACCGTGCACCAGCAGGAGGGAGGAACCGGAGCCACTCACCCAGTACCGTATCGATACCCCGTCGGGTGCCACCACGCGGCCGGAGTCATGGCTCCCGCCGGCGCCGGACTGGGGGTCCTGTCCGGGCTCCATGGCCGCGTATTCTACAAGCGATGCAAGGACAGCTCCCGGCTCCAGGAGTTGCGCAGGGAGCCCTGTTCTGGGAACCGTCGGCGCGGGAGCTGCAGGGCAGCCGGGTGGCGGCGTACATCGAGTGGCTGCAGCGCGAGCGCGGCCTCGACTTCGCCGGCTACGCGGACCTGTGGCGGTGGTCAGTGGACGAGCTGGAGGCCTTCTGGGCTTCGATCTGGGATTACTTCGAAGTGCGCGCGAGCACCGGCTACCGGCGGGTGCTAGCACAACCCACGATGCCCGGGGCGCGCTGGTTCGAGGGGGCGGAGCTGAATTTCGCCGAGCACCTGCTCCGCCGTGACGACGACCTCCCGGCGATCATCCACGGGTCGGAGTCGGAGCCCTCGGAGACGATCAGCGCCGCGGCGCTGCGCGCGCGCGTCGGCGCGGCGCAGCGCGGACTCGTTGAGCTCGGGGTTCGGCGTGGCGACCGGGTGGTCTCCTACATGCCCAACATCCCCGAGACGGCAATCGCCTTTTTGGGGGTCTACTGACATATCC
>DAINSI010000125.1:0-2382 GCA_036741395.1 Candidatus Dormiibacterota bacterium | reverse complement strand
GTGGAGCCCACGGTCCTGCTGGCGACGGACGGCCACCGTTTCGGCGGCCGCGAGTTCGGGCGGATGACCGAGGTCGAGGAGCTCGCCGCCGGCCTGCCGACGCTCAAAGCAACCTTGGTTCTGCCGCGCCTGGAGCCCGCGCCGTCACTGGCGCGCGTGCGCCACGGGCGCCCCTGGACCGAGGTCATGGAGCAGCCGTCTGAGCCAACGTTCTTGCCGCTGCCCTTCGACCATCCGCTTTGGGTCGTGTACTCGTCGGGGACCACCGGCTTTCCCAAGGGGATGGTCCACGGCCATGGCGGCATCTTGCTCGAGTCGATGAAGCAGACCGTGCTGCACTTCGACCTTGGTCCCGAGGACCGCTTCCTTTGGTTCACGACCACCGGCTGGGTGATGTGGAACATCCTCGTCGGCGGCCTGGTCTCCGGGTCTGCCATCGCGCTGTACGACGGTAGCCCCGCGACCCCTGACATGCTGGCGCTCTGGCGCTTCGCGGCGGAGACCGGCGTCACCTACTTCGGCACCAATGCCGCCTTTGTCCAGGCCTGCATGAAGGCGGGGATAAACCCCGGCGCCGAGCTCGACCTGAGTCGCATCCGGCAGATCGGCTCGACCGGCTCGCCATTGGTTCCGGAGGCCTACCAGTGGCTGCGCGAGAAGGCTAGGCCGGCGGTGCCGGTGGGCAGCGTAAGTGGCGGCACCGACATCTGCGGCGGCTTCCTCTCCTCCTCTCCCCTGCTGCCGGTGCACGCCGGTGAGCTGCAGTGCGCGGCGCTCGGCGTCGACCTGCACGCCTTCGACGAAGCCGGCGGCGCCGTGACCGGGCAGGTCGGCGAGCTCGTGGTCACCCAGCCCATGCCTTCCATGCCGCTCTACTTGTGGAACGACGACGACGGGCGGCGCTACCCCGAGAGCTACTTCGAGACGTCCCCCGGGGTCTGGCGCCACGGCGACTGGCTGGAGATGACCGAACGGGGGACGGGGATCATCTACGGGCGCTCGGATGCCACCCTCAACCGGGGCGGGGTGCGAATGGGGACGAGCGACTTCTACCGGGTGGTCGAGGAGCTGCCGGAGGTCGCCGACAGCCTGGTGGTCGACCTCAGCGAGCTGGGTCGCGAGGGCAGGCTGCTGCTGTTCCTGGTGCCGGCCACGGGGTTCACGGTCGACGAGGCACTGATCCAGAAGGTGAAGACGCTACTCCGGACGGAGCTCTCGCCACGTCACGTGCCCGACGAAATCCTGGCGACCGCCGCTGTCCCGCGCACGCTGAACGGCAAGAAGCTCGAGGTCCCGGTAAAGCGCATCCTTAACGGGCTGCCCGTGGACCGCGCCTTGAGCGTCGGCGCGGTCGCCAACCCGGAGTCGCTTCAGCCGTTCGTCGACATGGCCACCGCCGCCGGCTGACGGCTACCGGCGGACGGGGGGATCAGGGGGGCGCGGGCGCGGGGACCTGGTCCGCGTGGGTCTCACGGGCGAGCAGCACGCCGATGACCGCGAGGGCACTGCCGGCGCAGAGCACCGCCGGGACCAGCATGTACGCGGAGACCGGGTAGACCCTCAGCCCCTGCGCGACCGCGCCGTGCCACTGCGAGTCCAGCACCAGCCCGACCGCGGCGCCCAGCAGCGACGCGCCGATCGAGCTGGTCACATTGGCCAGGCCCAGCACGGTGCCCGCGCGGTCCTGCCGGAATGACTCCTTGGCGAGGGCGAGAGACGCACTGGCCGCCGGGAAGGCGGCGCACGCCAGGGAGGTCAGCGCGATGGCGATGACCGCGGGGACCGGGGCGCGGATGGCGAAGAGCACGGCCCAGGAGCCCATCATCATCGCGGTGCCGGCGAGCATGACTACCCGGCGGCGGCGCAAGCGGTCCGAGAGGCGGCCCAGCAGGATCGCGCTGGCCACCACCACCAGGCTGTTGCCCACGATCACCAGGCGCGCCTGGTCGGCGCTGAGACCGACGACCGACTGCAGGTAGGGCAGGGCCCACGCCGTGCTCCACGCCAGGAAGGGGGCGAACAACCCGGTGGTCACCAGCACGCTTGCCCAGAACTGGCGGCTGGTGGCGATTTCCACGATCTCGCGCCACCCCGCCGCCGCGGCGCGGCGGGTGCCGTGGGCCGCCTGTGGGGCCCCGACGATGAAGGCCATTCCCGCCTGGACCAGGGCCAGCGCCCCGAACACCATCGGGAAGGTGGTGCCAGTGAGGCCCAGGCCCGCTAGGGCGGCGCCCGCGAACGCCACCCCCACCACGGCCTGGACCTTGCCGATCTCGGACGCCCCGCCGCCGCCGCTGTCGACGGCCAGGCGCATCATCCCGATGAACACCAGGGAATCGGACATTCCGAACCCCGCGCGGCCCAGCAGCGCGACCGGGTAGT
>DAINSI010000124.1:0-4268 GCA_036741395.1 Candidatus Dormiibacterota bacterium | reverse complement strand
GCCGCCACCGATTACCTTCTTTCGGATCCAGCATCCGGCGGACCTGCGTCACACGCAGCCGGCACCAGCTCAGTCGCCGCCCGTCGGCCCCCTATAGCCGGCGGGCGAGCGGGGCGCTCGCCTACTGGGCCATGCGACTGTGTCGCAACGTCACTCGAAGGGGAGGCGGTGCGATAGGGTGTCCCCGTATTGGCACAAGCCGCAAGGCTAAGCCGGAATCCACCGATCCGGACGCTGGAGATCGGCTGATCGACGGTCGAGGCGAAGGAAACGGGTGAGCACCCGGGTACCCGCGTCAGCGAGTGTGCGGATGAGCGCACCTGTTGGTGCGTGAAGGAGGCGCGCAACCCCGCGCAGCGGGCACCCTGGCGGTCTCGGGGGGATCATGAGTCGAACCGTCTTCAGGGCCCTGCTGGTCCTCTTCAGCTTCATGATGCTGTTCATCCCAGGCCTCGGGCTTCTCGACCTGCCCAGCATCTTTCCTGGTCTCGGGCTCGCCAACCAGGCGCCGTTCGACGTGGCGCACGGGATCGTGACCGTCCTGCTGATCACCCCCGCCCTCCTGGCCCAGCTGCTCTCCCCGCAATCCAAGATCGCCGCCATCCAACAACTCGCCGCGATCGCCGTGGCCCTGGCCGTGACCGGGCTCGCGGGCCTCGATGCGCGCGACGGTGCTCGGGTAACCTCGTTGCCGTCAGGATCGTTGACGTAGGCCGCTAGCCTGGAGGGTCCTAACGCGGTCCCGGTCACGGCTGGACCTCTATCGTGGCCTCCCAGGCCTGGTCGGGCGGGCAGCCCTCCCGGCCGAGACAGGGCGGCCGGGTGGACGAGATCCGAGCCAGGCCGGGTTTCAGGCCGCGGAAGATCGCCGCGGTGACGCCTCGCGGCAGCGTCATGATCCCGCTGGGGACGGCGGCGAGGACGTTCGGGTCGTCGGCCTCGACGGGGCGCCACCGGTCCGCCGCGCTGGCGATGGGCACCCTGAGGAAGGCGGTCAGCTCCTCACCGACATGGAGGCAGAACGTGCCGCCGCGGTCCGACTCCTGCAGGGTCCCGCTGGACTGGGGCACCGAGTCCGGGGGCGGGCTCACGCAGGGGACCGGCGAGAGGGTGGGACCGGGGGCCGCGGCTCCCGGCCCGCTGCCACCTCCGCAGGCCGCCAGCGAGAAAAGGGCGAGAAGTGCAGCGGCAGCAGGTCGCGGGGGCGGGAGGGTCGGAACCACATCCACGATAGTGCGCGCGACCCCCGGGAAAACAAAGGAGCCGCCCCGCTGGGCGGCTCCTCTGAGCCTGGGCTGACTGTGGGATCGGGTTATTACGGGTACGAGAGCACGCACCCGCCGGCGCCGCCGTTGAAGGCATTGCTCCAGAGCGACTGCACCGGGAAGAGAGGCCCGCTTGTTGCGCTCGCCGCCTTTATCTGGACGTCAGCCGCGGCTCCCTGGCCGCTGGAGATCCAGGCGCACTTGTCGCCGTTCTCCGCGCCCCTGCTGTCGAGCCAGCCCCCGTTGGGGAAGATGTCGGTCTCGGTCTCGGCGAACTCGTGGCCGCCGACGATGGTGATGCCGGCGTCAGTGCCGAGCCCGTTGAAGTTGGCTCCGCAGCTCGCGCCGGCGTCGGTGATGTAGGGCATGTTCGTGTAGGCGATGTTCCCGAAGCTGTCGCTCGTCGAGCTGTGCCAGGCGCACCACTTCGTTCCGAAGCCGCTCATGTTGTTGCCGGTGGCGGTGTTGATCACGAACTGCGCCTGCGAGTTCGAGAGGCTGGAGTCGATGTTGCGGAAATAGCTGGCGGCCTTCACGGCCTCACTCGCGAGCTGCGACTGGGTGGGACTGGAGGGCGCCGCGGCGGTGTTGTCATACCAGGTGCCGGCAAGCACCCCGGTGATCGGGTTGGTCGCCGGGGTCCCCGCCTCGTTGCAGAAGATGGTCCCGCTGGCCACCCCCTGGCAGTACTGCGTCACGGAATTGTTCCAGCTGCTGCCGCCCACGGCAGTGAAGAAGTCGTGCTGGATGGCGGCCTCGCCCGCCGGATCGTTCGCCGCAGCGCCGTTGTTCCACTGGGTGCCCCAGTAGACGAGGTAGACCCTGTCCGTCCCGGTCTCCACCCCGACTGCGCCGACGCCACCGTGGTAAGAGAGGTTCTTGCTGCCGCCGCCGCCAGGACGGCTGGCCTTGACGGCGGCGTAGTGGGCGGTGCCCGGGTGGTTGATATCGTGCGCCGCCAGGGCGCCACCGGCCTGGCCGCCGACGACCAGCAGCCCGCCCGCCACGGCCATCGCCGCCTTCCTGATCATCCTCATGAAACAACCCTCAACAGCGCAGCCGCGCAGGTGTGACGGGAGCCCGCGTCCCGGAGCCCGCTCAAGTTAGCACCCGGGCTGTTAGGTTTCGCTGAAGACGCGTGAAGATCCGTGAAGGCTCACTCTCGCCTGCCACCACCTAGCCCTCCGCCGGGCCGATCACCTCAACCTCGTTGCCGTCAGGATCGTCGACGTAGAACGTCCGCACCCCCTCCAGGACGGGGTGGATCCCGTCCCGGGTCTGGATCCCTGCCGCTTGGCTCGAGCGGTCCATTCATGCGGGCAGACTAGAGAGCATCTTGCGCAGCCTGGCAGCCAGAATCCGGCCGCCACTCAGCTGGATAAGACCGTGAAGGAGTTTCCCGCGCCAGCCGAACGACCTGCGGTCCAAACTGATAGTCAGCAGGGTCCCCCCACCCGGGCGTGGCTCGATCTCGGTGCGCCACGGGCCACCGGGGCGGACAACGTTGGAGTCCTGCACGATCGCGGTGACCACGTTCGGTTGCGACCAGTCGTACTGCTCGACGGCCCAGATGCCAAACATGGTGGTGCCTTCGCGCACCAGTGCCGTGCTTTCGCCCCGTTCCAAAACCTCGTAAGCCCCCGGCGATAGGTCCGGCCAGAGCTTCTCGCGGTCTGGGCCGAATTCGGTGAGCGCCCGCCAAACCAGCTCGGGGGATCGATTGGTGGCGACCGTGAATTTGACCCTTGCCATTCTCAGCAAACGTTAAGCTGACGAGGGCCCAGCCGTCACGCAGGCGAGTGGGTACACACCGGGTGGATGTTGGGCAAGCCGCCGAGTGGACGCGCGGCGGACTAGCGGATTACGCGCACGCGCCGGGACAGTCGCTTCCATTTCGAATCGCCGGTTACGACGGCGTCCGCGCCAAACACCTCACCCGCGGCCAGGACCAGGGCGTCTGGGAGGCGCAAGCCCCGGTGCCGACCTCGCAGGTGAGCCGCCGCCACGGCGACAGCTTCTCCAACCGGGGCCACCACGATGTCCAGAGACCGAATCCTCGTCTGGGCTGCCTCTAGGCTGCCCACTCGGGATGGGACTACGAGCGTCTCTGCCAGGGCTGTCGTGGGAATGACCAGGTCGTCGCTTGCGTAGCGTTCAAACTCCCGCCGAGCGCCGGCGTGGAGTGCGTCGTCGGGGTCGAGTAACGCGATCACAGCACTGGCGTCGAAGACGATCAGCGCCATTCGTCGCGCAACCGATCCAGGTCCCCCGGCTTCCAGACGTTGGGCATGCTACCGGCCACTTCGCCGATGGCGCGAAGCCGTCCCTCAGCGCGCCCCGGCTCCCTGGACAAAACCACTCGCCCCTCGTCCGATTCAACTCTCAACTCATCTCCGGTCCGTAGGTTCAGTTCCTCGACCACCCTCAGCGGCAGGGTCACCTGCCTTTTGGTGGACAGTCGGGTGAAGCCGCGGCGGCGCGTGAGCTTTACTCGTGTCATGACCAGTAAAGCTTAGGCCAAGAATGAATGATACGCAAGGCCAAACAGCTTGCCACGCGAGGGTGGCGGAATGTATCTAGACGCCACACCCCGCCTGAGCTGGATTCGTGATGTTCTGGACGTTCATGGTCGTCGCCTTGGTCTGCCTTGGCTTCAGTCTCCCTCTTGCCTTCGGATGGTTCCAGACGGTCGAGGATTTGGCCGACGCGAATGCCCGGATCCCATGGATGAGGTGGGCAAACCGCCTGCCCTGGCTTGGCCGAGTCCAGGGAGCCATCGTGGCGGGCTTCGGCGCGGCGCTAGCAGTAGTAGATCTCGTCAGGTTTCGGTAGCGGGGGTCGCGCTAGGTTGTGCGTCATGAAGAGCTGGAATGTCCCATTAGGCTGAGCAGCGCAACATGGCCATCAGGCACCTCCGGTCTGTAGCTGGGGCCGTCGTGTCGCTACCATCGAGCGCATGACGATCCAACGCATGGAGCACGTGGGCATCGTGGTCGACGACCT
>DAINSI010000123.1:1711-4495 GCA_036741395.1 Candidatus Dormiibacterota bacterium | reverse complement strand
CCTCAAAAGGGGGAGGGAGATGCTGCACCGAGGCCCCGACCCTCGCCCCGAGGGGCAGGGAGTCACGCCTTGACAGGTGACCATATGGTCACGTATGCTTCGGGACGTGGCTGACGACGATCGTGTGTTCAAGGCGCTCGCCGACCCGACGCGGCGCTTCCTACTCGACCAGCTCTTCACGCGTGACGGCCGCACGCTGACCGAGCTGGAGTCCGAGCTGAAAATGACGCGCTTCGGCGTCATGAAGCACCTCCGCGTTCTGGAAGAAGCGGGCCTGGTGGTCGCACGGCGGTCCGGCCGGGAGAAGCTGCACTTCCTGAACCCGGTGCCGATCCGGCTGATCCACAACCGGTGGATCGACAAGTACACGGAGCGGCAGGTATCGGCGCTGGCGGATCTCAAGAACCAATTAGAGGAGGACACGGCATGACGACCATGACGGAAACGAAGACGACGCAGGTCTACCGGGTGTACATCAAGGCGACGCCACAGGGGATCTGGGACGCGATCACGAAGCCCGAGTGGACCGAACGGTACGGGTACGGAGGGCGCGGCGAGTACGACCTGCGTCCAGTCGGCGCCTATCGCGGGCTCACCAGTGAAGGGATGCGGTCGATGGGCGCACCCGAGGTTGGCGTTGACGGCGAGGTGATCGAGGTGGACCCACCGCGGCGGCTGGTCCAGACGTTTCGGATGTCGATGGACGAGGCAATGGCGGCGGAAGGCTTCACCCGGCTGACCTATGAGATCGATCCCGGCAAGGGCGACGTCACGAAGCTGACGGTGACGCACGACGTCACCGGCGCGCCAAAGCTCGCGGTCCTGATGGCCGGCGGCATGGAAGACCAGGGCGCCGGCGGCGGCTGGCCGTGGGTGCTCAGCGGGCTGAAGACGCTGCTGGAGACCGGCACGTCGTTCGACACGGACCCCCGCAGCAGCCAGGGCTAAGTCAACGGAGGCGGAGGCCTCGCGAGCGCGGCCTCCGTCTCTTGTGAGACCCCCCACCCCTGACCCTCCTCGGGTTCAAGGAGGGAGGGAGATGGCCAATTCTGTCGAGGGCGTCGCTCCCGTCTAGCCGACCATCGTGTGGATTAGAGAAAGCTAACGGGTTAGCGTCGGGTGTCGAAATCGCTGCCTGAAAGGGCAGCGCCACAACCCGACCCCCTCCCCAACCCTCCCCACAAGGGGGAGGGAGAAGTAGAGGGGGAAGAAGAGGTGAAACCAATCTCATCCGTAATTATTAGGACCTCTTATCCGGTATGCTCGGAACGCGGCGGGTTCGGCGCGAAAGACAACCCGGCGTATACAGAGGAGGGGAGACGGATTGAGGACTTCAGTTAAAACGACGGCGCTCGTCGGTGCCGCGGTGATGGTGCTGACCGCATGCGGATCGAGCACGGGCAGCACCGGCACCTCGGGCGGTTCAGGCAGCTCGAAGAAGATCGCGCTGCTCCTGCCGGAGAGCAAGACCGCGCGGTACGAAAGCAAGGACCGCCCCCTGTTCGTGGCCGACGTGGCCAAGCTGTGTGGCGCCCAGATCCTGTACAGCAACGCCAACCAGGATTCCTCCGCGCAGCAGAACCAGGCCGACGCGGCGATCACCAACGGCGCCAACGTGATGGTGCTCGACCCGGTTGACGGCGCGGCCGCCGCCGCGATCGCGACCAAGGCGAAGGCGGCCAAGGTGCCGGTGATCTCCTACGACCGCTTGATCCTGAACGCCCCGGTCGATTACTACATCTCCTTCGACAACGCCGGCGTCGGCAAGCTGCAGGGCACCGCGCTGCTGACGGCATTGAACGGGAAGTCGAACGCCCAGGTCGTGGAGATCAATGGTGACCCGACCGACAACAACGCGACGCTGTTCAAGCAGGGCGCCCACAGCGTGCTCGACAGCACGACCAAGATCGTCAAGGAATACGACACCCCGATGTGGAGCCCCGACAACGCGCAGAAAGAGATGACGCAGGCCCTGACCGCGCTCAGCAACAAGGTTGACGGCGTCCTGGCCGCCAATGACGGCACCGCCGGTGGCGCGATCGCCGCGATGAAGGCGGCCGGGCTCAACCCGCTACCCCCCATCACCGGGCAGGACGCGGAGCTGGCCGCGGTACAGCGCGTCGTCGCCGGCACACAGACGATGACGGTCTACAAGGCGATCGTCCCCGA
Organism: Candidatus Dormiibacterota bacterium; assembly: GCA_036741395.1. Classification (GTDB taxonomy): domain Bacteria; phylum Chloroflexota; class Dormibacteria; order DASZGP01; family DASZGP01; genus JAXDLW01. The sequence goes on along the minus strand of DAINSI010000123.1, from coordinate 2,326 downwards.
GGCTGAGAAGGCCGCCGAGCTGGCCTGTGACATGGCCACCGGCACGAGCGTGCCGAGCTCGATGACCAATGGGAAGACCACCAACAACAAGGCGGCCGACATCCCGTCGATCCTGCTGACACCGGTCGCGGTGAACAAGACCAACGTCAAGGACACCATCATCGCCGACAAGTTCTGGACCGCGGCCGATATTTGCACCAGCGACTTCGCGGCAGCGTGCACGGCGGCCGGGATCCAGTGAGCCAGGGCCCTGAGCTGGATCGGGGCACCGAAAAGAGCAACGAACCCGGCCGGCGCGCACGCCCTTGCTCGAACTCAGGGGAATCACGAAGCGCTTCGGCGCCGTGCAGGCACTGACCGACGTCAACCTGAGCGTGTACCCGGGTGAGGTGATGGCGCTGGTCGGCGACAACGGGGCCGGGAAGTCCACCCTGATCAAGACCATCGCGGGGATCAACCTCCCGGACAAGGGCGAGATTCTTTTCGAGGGGCATCCGGTCCACTTCACCGGCCCGCGTGACCCCGCCGCGCTGGGGATCTCCACCGTCTACCAGGACCTCGCGTTGGCGGACAACCTCGACGTGGGGGCCAACCTGTACCTGGGCCGTGAGGACG
>DAINSI010000123.1:0-1701 GCA_036741395.1 Candidatus Dormiibacterota bacterium | reverse complement strand
CGCGGGAGGTGCTCAAGGACCTGAACGTGACCACCCTGCAGAGCCCGCGCCTGGTGGTGGCGTCCCTGTCGGGCGGGCAGCGCCAGTCGGTGGCGGTCGCCCGGTCGGTGATGTGGTCGGCCAAGCTGGTGATGCTGGACGAACCCACGGCGGCGCTGGGAGTCGCCCAGACGAAGCAGGTCCTGGACCTCATCTTGCGGCTGAAGCAGCAGGGTCATGCGGTGATCGTGATCAGTCACAACCTGGTCGACGTGTTCGAGGTGGCCGATCGCGTGGTCGTCCTCTACCTCGGTCGGAACGGGGGCGACTTCATCCGAAAGGACACCAGCCGCGAGCAGGTGGTGGCGGCCATCACGGGGCTCAAGCAGCCGGCGCCGGCGGCCGGGAGCTAGATGGCGACCGAAACCTCACCGCCGACGACGGTGGTCCCTCCCGCGATCGCCGCCGACCAGGCGGGCGGATTCGAGCGCTTCCGACGCCGCATCACCCAGGGAGAGGTGGGGTCGGTGCCGGTCATCGTGGCCCTGGTGCTGATCTGGACCATCTTCCAGGTCCTCAACCCCAACTTCCTCAGCCCCCGCAACCTGACCAACCTGATGGTGCAGATCGCCGACATCGGGGTCATCTCGGTGGGTATCGTCCTGGTGCTGCTGCTGGGCGAGATCGACCTGTCGGTGGGGTCGGTGAGCGGCCTGGGCGCCGGCGTCATGGCGGTGCTCAACGTCAAGCACGGCGTGCCCGCGGTCGTGGCGGTCGCGCTGGGCGTGCTGACCGGGACCCTGATCGGGTTCCTGCAGGGCTTCTGGTTCACCCGCTTCAAGATCCCGTCGTTCGTCGTCACGCTCGCCGGCCTGCTGGCCTGGGAAGGGGCCCTGATCCTCATCCTCGGGACCACGGGCACGATCAACGTCTTCGACCCGGGGATCGATGCTATCGCCGGCAGCTTCCTCACCGTGCCACAGGGTTGGGTGGTGGCGATCGCGGGGTTGGCCGCCTTCATCGCGGGCATGATCCTGACTCGCCGGCGGCGAGCCGCCGCGGGCCTGGAACTGGGGCGCATCACCGGCCTGGTGGTACGGGCGGGGGTGGCGGTCGTGCTGGTGCTGGTGGCCGTCTTCATCCTGAATTCCGATCGCGGGATCCCGCTGGCCGCGGTCATCCTGGTCGGGTTCGTGGTCTTCTTCGACTATGTCATCCGCCGCACACGGTTCGGTCGCCACGTTCTCGCGGTGGGCGGCAACGCCGAGTCCGCCCGGCGCGCCGGGATTTCGGTCACCGGGATCCGGCTGGCCGTCTTCACGCTGGCGGGGTCGCTGGCCGCCTTCGGCGGTATCATCGCGACCTCCCGCGTTCTCGCCGTCAGCCAGTCATCCGGCGGCGGAGACGTCCTGCTCAACTCGATCGCGGCGGCGGTCATCGGCGGGACCTCGCTCTTTGGTGGCCGCGGCACGATCTGGGCGGCGCTCACCGGGGCGCTCGTGATCGGCTCGATCAACAACGGCCTCGACCTCCTGGCGCTGTCGGCGGCGATCAAGTTCATGGTCACCGGTGGCGTCCTGCTGGCCGCGGTCACGGTCGACGCGGTCGCCCGGAGCGGGAGGCAGTCAGCCGGCCGCGCCTGAGAGATTAAGTCGAACCGGAGGTCGCGAATTAGGGCTTGACGTTTGGTGGCCTCGGGCCACAATGAGCCACGTGGCCTCT
>DAINSI010000122.1:0-4533 GCA_036741395.1 Candidatus Dormiibacterota bacterium | reverse complement strand
CCTCAGCGGCGGCCAGCGCAACATGCTGGCGATGGCCCGGGGCCTGATGGTGGACCCAGCGGTCCTTCTGCTGGACGAGCCCACCGCCGGCCTGGCGCCGAAATTCGTAGACACCGTGTGGGAGCAGGTCCTGGTGGTCCGCGCCTCGGGCGTGGCGATCCTGGTCGTGGAACAGAACACCCGCCGCACCCTGAAATACGCGGATTGGGCATACGTGATGTCACTGGGATGCAACCACCTTTCGGGGACGGGCGCGGACCTCTTGGACGACGAGGAGGTGGTGAACCTATACATCGGCAAGACCCGCTAAAATTTTGCCTGCCGACGGCGAGGTTCGGCGCCAGAGAAAATGAAACGTGTTAGGAGGATCAAAGGAGTTGAAGGTGCCAATTAGTTCGTTCAAGTGGAGGCCACGGCTTGCCGCCCTGCCGCTTGCCGCCCTTGTGGTGCTGGCCGGCTGCGGCTTCGGCAGCAGCAGCAGCAGCGGCGGCGGCGTGAAGATCTCCTCGGGCAGCGGCCCCATACACTTCGCCGTCCTGGCGTCATTCACCGGCGCCTTTGCGGACATCGGCGCGGCCATGTGGGAAGGTGCCAAGGCCGGTGAGGCGGCGGTCAACGACTCCGGTGGCATCAACGGGCGCAAGCTCGTCGTCGACCTGGTCGACACCGTCGGTGACCCGGCGGACGCGGTCCCCGCGCTGAACAAGGAGATCATCACCAACCATCCGATCGGTGCGATCGGCCCGACAACGTCCGAGATCTTCGGCCTCCAGCCGATCCTCGACCGCAACAAGCTTCCGTTCATGTTCGAGGGTGGCTCGACTGTCTTCGACACGAACAAGGACCCCTACCTCTGGCGTTCCAACCCGTCAGACGGCGTCCTCGGGGTGTGCATGGCGACCTGGGCGATCCAGCACGGGTACAAGACCGCCGCGTTCACCTTCTCCACCGCCGAGTCCGTGCAGACCCTGGGCAAGGTGGTCGAGGCCGCCTACAAGAAGCTTGGTGGGACGCTCACGGTCAGCGTGCCGCTGACCCCCCAGCAGCCTTCGTATCGCTCGGAGATCCTGCGCGTGGTTCAGTCCAAGCCCCAGGCGGTGTTGATGCAGACCGAGGCGGTTTCCGCCGGGGCCTACTTCAACGACTTCCGCGAGCTGGGTGGGCTGAACATCCCATTCATCGGTAGCGATATCACGACCGGCAGCGACTTCATCAAGGCGGTCACCCCCGACTTCATGAACAAGCACGTCGTGTCGTGCGTCGGCAGCTCCCAGCCGGGACCCGGTGGCGACGCCTTCACCAAGTACTACGCGAAGGCCTTTACCCACCAGCCGCTCGGCAGCGCCAACTACGCGTATGACGGGACCGTCGACCTTGCCCTGGCCATCGCCAAGGCTGACAGCGCCGACTCGTCGGCGATCAACACCACCATCCGCAAGCTTTCGGACCCGCCGGGCGCCGAGTGTGTCAACTACGCGGACTGCCTGAAGCTGATCAAGGACGGCAAGGACGCCAATTACCGTGGCGCCAGTGGACCGCTGCTGTACGACAAGTACAACAACGTGTTTGGACCCTTCGACGTGGTCCAGGCGCAGGCGGACGGCACCCTCAAGGCCCTGGTCACCTACTCCGCTGACGACCTGACCAAGGCCCACAACGGGACCGCCCCCGCACTCAAGCCCTAGCGAACCCTTACCCCTTCCAGAGGAAGCCGGCGGAGCCTGTGCGGCTCCGCTGGCGACCTCGCGTCCCCCGACGGGAAAGCTTCCTCACCGCACGGCGCGTCCCCTGCTGCCGTGGTCAGCCAGGCCCGCGTGCCACTCATTCAAAGGACTGGACATTTGAAGATCGATTCCCATAACCATGTGATGCCCGAGGAGGCACTCGAACTCCTGCGCACCGATGATGTGTACGGCATCCACATCGAGGGCCGGACCGTCAGCGGGGGCAACCACGTCCCCTTCACGATGGTGGAGGAGTTCAGCGACCCGGCGGCCAAGCTGGCCGACCTCGAACGCCGTGGCCTGGAGGCGGCGGTGGTGTCGGTCGCCCCCAACATTTTCTATTACGAGGTCGACGAGCAGGCGGGAATCGCCATGTCGCGCGCGACCAACGAGGGCCTGAAGCGCTTCTGCGAGCACGCCCCCGACCGCTACCGCTGGATGGCGACGGTGCCGATGGGCGCCCCCGCCCAGGTCCCGGCGTTCCTCGAGCAGGCCGTCGCCGACGGCGCCGTCGGGGTCGAGGTCGCCAGCTCGATCGTGGGCAAGCGCCTCGACCTCCCGGACTTCGCGGACTTCTGGGCGGCGGCGGAGCGGCTGAAGATCCCCGTCCTGATCCACCCCTACTACAACGAGCCGAGCGCACCGCTCAACGACTACTACCTGCAGAACGTCATCGGCCACATGGTCGAGACCACGGTTGCGGTGGAGCGGCTGATCTGCGCCGGCGTGCTCGACCGCCACCCCGGCCTGCGCCTGATGTTGGTGCACTCGGGCGGCTACTTCCCCTACCAGGCCGGCCGCCTGAAGCACGCCCGCACCGTGCGCCCCGAGCTCCAGCAGTCGCCCGCCGACCCCTGGGCCTACGTCGGGCAGATCAAGTTCGACACCATCACCCACGACCCCCAGGCCCTGGCCTACCTGGTCAGCCGTGTGGGCGCGGAGAACGTTTACATGGGCACCGACCTGCCGTTCGACATGGCGACCCCGGAGCCCATGAAGGCCCTCAACGATGCCGTCGACGCGGCCACCGCGAAGCAGATCGCGGAGACCAACCCGGCCGGCATATTCGGCTTCGAGGCCTAGAGGAATCGTCATGGCAGAAGGGTCAGCAGTGGGAGCCGGCGCCGGCGAGCTCGCCGGGAAGCTGGCGGTGATCACTGGCGGCAGCCGCGGCATCGGCCGGGCCATCGCCGAGCGGTTCGTGGCCGAGGGCGCCCGGGTGGTCATCGCCGCGCGCGACCAGGCCTCGTTGGACCAGGCGGTGAGCGCCCTCAACAGCGGGGGGGAGGTCTGCCGCGGCGTCCGCGCCGACCTCTCGACCGTCGAGGGTGTGAACGCGGTGGTTGAGGCTGCCACGGCTTGGGGAGGCATCGACATCCTCGTCAACAACGTTGGCGGCGCGCCCATCGGCAACTTCCTCACCCTCACCGACGAACAGTTCCTCGGCGCCTGGAGCCTCAAGCTGCTGGCGGGGATCCGCCTGACTCGGGCTGCCGTGCCGCAGATGACCGAGCGCGGCGGTGGCTCGATCATCAACATCATCGGTGTCGGCGGGCGCGAGCCCAACGCCGAGGCCACCACGATCGGCACCACCAACGCCGCCATCCGGGCGCTCACCAAAGGGCTCTCGCGGGACCTCGCCAGCAAGGGCATCAGGATCAACGCGGTCAGCCCCGGCCGGGTGCGCACGGAGCGCAACATCTCGCTCATCAAACAGGCCGCGGAGGCCCGCGGGGTGTCCTTCGAGGAGATCGAGGCGGAGGGGCTCAAGGCCATCCCGATGCAGCGCCTGGTCGAGCCGTCCGAGCTCGCCGAGGTCGCACTCCTGCTTGCCGGCAACCGCGTGCCGTCCCTGACCGGGGCGGAGATCGTGCTGGACGGCGGTCAGACGCATTACATCTGAGGCCGGGCGGTGATCCGAAGCGTGTTCATGCTCAAGGTCAAGCCCGGCGCCACGCCGGAGCCGCTCGAGGCCCTGATCAGGACCTCCCGCACGCCGATGGTCGAGGGCTGCACCATCAGCAACGGACTTGACCTGGGGCTCCGCCAGGGGAGCTTCGACTTCTGCCAGGTCACCGACATCGTCGACGTCGAGGCCTACCGGCGCTGGGACGCCGACCCCGGGCACAACCGGATGCGCGAGGAGCTGGTCGCGCCCATCCGGGAACGCGAAGAGCGGTGCCAGTTCGAGGTCCCGACGTGATCCCTCACCACCATCACATAGGAGGCTCCTTGTGAGCGAACGCGAGTACTTCTTCCAGAACATCGACGAGATGGCCTCGGCCGCGGTGGGTCCTGACCAGGGCTGGGTCAACGTGAACATCCGCTTCGTCACCGAGGCCATGACCGGGTTCGACGAGGTGTGCCTGTTCCGGGCAAGCTTCCCGCCCGGCGCCCAGCACCAGCCGCACATCCACCCCAACGCCGCCGAGTTCTTCTACGTGATCAGCGGGCACGGCGCCTCGGGCTGCGGCGACGAGGAGCACGAGGTGCGCGGCGGCGCCTTCGAGCTGGTCGCCAAGGGGGTGGTGCACTGGCTGCGCAACATCTCCGAAACCGAGAACATCGAGGTCATCGGCGGCTACCTCGCCGTCGGCAGCCTGGAGGAGGCGGGTTACGTGCCCGTCGGCCAGGTCACCGCGGCCCAGGGCCAGGCCGGGGCGGCCTGACCTGGCGCTGGCATCCGTCAGGGGCCCAAGGTATCCACCCACTATGACCAGTGGCTCATCGCCTGTGTTCCGGAGCCAGTGCGGCATGCCGGCCGGCACCATCTCCACGGAGCCCGGCCGGACCTCGTGCTCCTGGTCGA
>DAINSI010000121.1:0-4536 GCA_036741395.1 Candidatus Dormiibacterota bacterium | reverse complement strand
AACGTGACCGGCGTTGGCAGCAGCTACGGGGCGGGAGCCCAAGCGCCGCCGGCGCGACGGTCAACCTGTGACCGCCGTCGGCGCCGTCGGCGCCGTCGCGGTGCCAGCGCCCAGCTCGCGGCAGCTCATTCGCGATTACATCGCCCTCACCAAGCCCCGGGTGATCAGCCTCCTGCTGGTCACCGCGCTGGCCTCGATGGTGGTTGCCCGGCGCGGTTGGCCCGCCACCGACCTGGTGGTGGCGATCATGATCGGGGGCTACCTCGCCGCCGGCGGGGCGAATGCCATCAACATGTGGTTCGACCGCGATATCGACGCGCAGATGTACCGGACTCGCCAGAGGCCGATTCCCGCGGGCCGGGTGCCCGCACGTCACGCCCTGGTCTTCGGGATCGCGCTCAACGTACTGGCGTTCCTGGTGATCGCCGGGCGGGCCAACCTGCTGGCGGCCGGCCTGACCCTGGCGGCGACACTGTTCTACGTCCTTATCTACACCATGGCCCTGAAGCGCTCCACGCCCCAGAACATCGTCATCGGTGGTGCCGCGGGCGCGTTTCCGCCGCTGATCGGCTGGAGCGCCGTCACCGGCAACCTCGACATGACCGCGCTCTACCTGTTCGCGATCGTCTTCTTCTGGACCCCGCCGCATTTCTGGGCGCTGGCCCTGCGCCTGGAGGGCGACTACGGCCGCGCCAATGTGCCCATGCTGCCCCAGGTCCGTGGCCGCCGGGAGACCGCGCGCCAGATGCTCCTGTACAGCGTGGTGCTGGTGGCTATCACCATGCTCCTGGGCTTCCGCGGCTTTGGCTTTGCGTACTTCCTGGGCGCCGCCTCACTGGGTGGGGTGCTGATTGCGATGTGCGTCGCCACCCTGCGGGAATCCGCCAACCGCTGGGCCCGCCGGACCTTCACCTATTCATTGCTCTACCTGGCCCTTCTCTTTGCCGCCATGGTCGTGGACGCCCTGCTGAGGGCGCCCGCGCCCACCATTTAGAATCGGAGACGCGATGGACAAGAAATTCGTCAGCAAGAACATCCGGATGGGCGTCCTGCTCACGCTGGTTTCGATCCTCATGGGCCTGATCGCCTGGGGCTGGACGGCCCTCTACCTGCAGTTCGCGGTCTCCCACTGATGAGCGAGGACGTCCACGAGGTCGACGAAATCCACATGCCTCCGAACAGCTACTGGCCTCTGGTGGCCGCGTTTGGCACCGCCGGCACCCTGTTCGGGATCATCTACATCACCACCGTGCCCCTGGTCATCATCGTCGGCCTGCTGATCCTGGCCGTCGGCGTGGGCGGTTGGATCCGCGACGCCCTCCAGGAGTACCACGAGCTTCACTAGACCGGGAACCTGAGCGATGGGGTTCCAGCCCCTACCCCTGCCCTGGAACTTCGACCCGGTGCTGCTGGCGGGGGTCGCCACCGCGGCCGCCGCCTACTTCTTCCTCAGCCGCGACCAGGATCCGCGCGCTGATCCCCGCTTGTTCTGGCTGGGGTACGCGGCGTTCGCCGTCGCGCTGGTCAGCCCGATGGACGCCGCCTCCGACCGCTACATCCTGAGCGCCCACATGCTGCAGCACATCCTGATCACGATGATCGGCCCGCCCCTGGTGCTCGCAGGCCTCTCGGCGGGGCTGGCGCGGCGCCTGCCACGGTTCCTGGGCAACCCCTGGCTGACCGTGACGCTGTTCAACGTGGTCCTGCTGGGCTGGCACGTCCCGGCGCTGTACCAGGAAACCCTCCTCAACGAGAGCGTTCATATCGTGGAGCACCTGCTCTTCATCGCCACCGCATTCGTGTTCTGGCTGCCCATTGTCGGGCCCGTGGCGAGGACCCGCGGAATGAGCCCGCTGATGAAGATCGGCTACCTGGCCTACGCGGGTCTGCCCCCCACGGTGATCGGGATGACCCTGGCCCTGGCTCCGATGGCGCTGTATCCCTTCTACACCCACCAGCCGCGGCTCTTCGCGGACCTCAGTCCGGTGGTCGACCAGCAGATCGCCGGGCTGATGATGTTCGGCCTGGGTAACCTCATCTACCTGGTCCCGATCAGCGCTATTTTCCTGCGGATGGCCGAGGAGCCCGAGGCGGTCCAGGCCGGCGTTTGAACTCGCCAGGGCGCCTTCGCACCGAAAAATGAACGAGTCGACAATTTATAATCGCGCTGGCAGCTTACGTAGTTCGAGGAGAACTGACTTGATTAGATCGAAGGTATTGAGCGGGTTGGGAATGGGCGTTCTGGCACTGGCCCTTGCCGCCTGCGGCAGTTCGAGTGACAACAGCGGCGGCGGCGGCAGCAGCAGCGCCCCGGCCGACAACACCCCGGCGGCAGCCACGGTCAACGTGGTCGCGGACCCGACCAATGTCGGCAAGTTCGACCCGGCGACCACCACCGTCAAGGTCGGCGACACCGTGAAGTGGACGTTCAGCGACGATGCCAGCCCCCACACCGTGACCTCGGACGACAGCAGCACCTTCGACTCCATGCAGAAGGCGAAGGGGGACACCTTCACGCACAAGTTCGACAAGGCCGGGACGTTTGCCTACCACTGCACCCTGCACGCCAACATGAAGGCACAGGTCACCGTCTCCTAACGCCGGATCCGATCAGGGCCCCCGCCGGTCGGCGGGGCCCGATTTCCAGCGTTCCTGGCGACAGGGGGTCTTGCCCTAGCGCAGGTGCTCGATCTCCCCAAAGCCGATCACGCGCCGCTCACCGCCGACGTCAAGGACCAGGTTGCCGTCGTTGTCGAGGTCGACGGCGCGCCCGTGGACCTCTTCCCCTCCGGCGTGCGCGATCACCTCGCGGCCGATGGTGTCGGAGAGCTCCAGCCAGCGCCCCCGGGAACGCCCGGGCCCGTGGGCCACCAGCTCGTCGTAGGCGGCCTCCACGGACCCCAGGATGGCCGCCAGGATTCGTACCCGCCCGTGCTCCATACCGGTGGCGTCGGCGAGGGCCGCGGCGGTGGAGCGGATGGATTCAGGAAAGCCCCCGGGCGGCCTCACCAGGTTGACCCCGACGCCGGCAACGGCGTGCTCGAGGACGCCAGCGGTGACCTCGCCCTCGACGAGGATCCCCGCCAGCTTGCCGCCGTCGAGGAGGACATCGTTGGGCCACTTCAGGCGCACCCGGCCGGGAGCCTCGGTGTCGAGGCTGGAGCCGACGGCCGCCCCGACGGCCAGCGGCAGCGCCCCCATCCTCTCGACGGCGAGTCCCGGTCGGAGCACGACGGAGAACCACAGGCCGGACGCCACCGGGGAGTCCCAGCGGCGGTCAAGGCGCCCCCGCCCTGCGGTCTGCGTCCCGGCCCATACCAGGTGGCCATGGGCCGCACCCTGCGCGGCGAGCCGGCGCGCCTCGTCCTGGGTGCTGTCGATGACGTCGTGGTAAGAGCTGTGCCGCCCCAGCCAGGCGGTGCGGAGCCAGGCTGAAAGGTCCGCAGGGTCGCCGTCCGCGGGGTGGTTCAAGCGCCTCCAGCCGGTGGTCTGTGACAGTTTCCCGAGCGGGGATTGACCGCCGATCCGGGTGAACGTAACATGGCGCAATTGTCAGTTGAGCCCGCTGGTGATGGGAGCCCTGGATGATCAACGAGACCTCGCTGGAAATCAGCCACTCGTACAAGCGGTGGCAGGTCGAGCTGGAGAGCCGCCACGCGCGGCGGAACCGGGTCAGGTACATCGACCGCCTGCTCAACCAGCTCGAGCTTCTCAACCTGGCTTCGGCCCCGGCGCTGCCCCAGCCGTTCCGACATGAGGTCAAGCGCTTCCTGGTCGACTGCGAGCACGGCCTGGCGATGCGGGCTGAGCGGGACCTGACGATCCCCGATTGCATGGAGGCCCTGTACGACATCCAGGACACCCTGCTGTTGGGCGGTGACGACGAGGAAGAGCCGCTTTAAGCGGGCGCGACCGGAGGCCAGTGGGCCGCGGTGCCCTCCTATACTCAGCTGTGCCCCGTGCGGCTGTAGCTCAGGGGATAGAGCACCAGTTTCCGGAACTGGGTGTCGGGGGTTCGAATCCCTCCAGCCGTACCAAAGGCAGCCACGGATGACACGCGTCCACCTGGTTCGCCACGGCCGCACGGCCTCGAACCGCGAGCGCCGGACCATGGGTTGGCTCGACGAGGGCATAGAGCCGGGATGGGTTCGGGCCGCCGTGGCGGTCGCCGATGTCCTTGGTAAGGACCTGAACGCCCGCGTCGGAGGCGCGCTCGACCAGCTGTTCGCCGACCTAGTCGATGGCCGCGTGGCCGTGGTGTTCACCCACGACGCCGTCGTGCGTGCCGCCATCGCCAACTGCTCGATCACCACGGTCGGCATGGTCGCCGGGGTACACCGGTTGGTGCGCATGAACGAGAACGCCCACCTTGAGGGCCTCGGCCTCGAACCTTGACGGGCCGGGCGCGACCGGGAGCATCAGCACCGGATCCCGCTCGTGCGCCTCCCCCGTCAGCGGGTGGCGCACGGCTTGGACGAGGGCGACGGCCAGTTCGGACAAGGAGCCCACGACCCTGGCGCCGCTGCCGGCCAGGCC
>DAINSI010000120.1:0-4882 GCA_036741395.1 Candidatus Dormiibacterota bacterium | reverse complement strand
GTCAGACCCGCGTGACCGCACCAGCCCAGACCCACACCTCGTGTTGGTGGGGTGGAACTCCGAACCTGACTCGTACGGCCCTCTTGGTCCAGGCAATCGCTTGGGCCTGCGCCAGCTCTTCGACACCGTCCTCCCACAGCACCCAGGCCTGCACCTGCTGCGGGACCGCCGGGGTGCAGACCGTCAACTGCCCCATCTGCTCTGGCAGCAGGCTCCGTGGCTCGCGTTGGGCGAGGCGGGGACGTTCGGTCATGCTTCAGAGTATCGAACAGGTGTTCTGGTATCCAGGGTCGGCTTGGATGACGGCCTGGCGACTTGACCCTTAGGGACTTCGAAGTCTCGCCAGCGGGCCGGGAGGATTCCACCGCGCAATGCGGTCAAACCTCGTCGACCTAGCGGCGGCTTGGATCAATCGGGGCCGCATCTCGACAAGTGAGAGCCGCTGACAAGGGTTCCAGCAAGAAATCTTGGACGAGTTGGGGAACGTGCGTTGACCTGCGCAAACGTGCGCCTGCCCGCAACGTACCCCCCCGGTTGACGCCCGAGGGGGAACGAAACAGGGGACGTCTACCAGCGAGATTTCTGCCGTGTTCGACACGGCGGAAGGAACTTGCGATGAGCGTTGCTGAACAACTGGGCCTTCGGGATGAGACCAGCGAGCTGTTGGCCCTGGCCGACCAGCGCTGGGGCCTCTGGGCCACCTCCCACCCGGCCCTGACCCATTGCTGCGGGGTGCGTGAGCTGAGGTCATGGCTGCGCAGCGCTGACAAGGCAGAGGCAGACGCGGCCCTGCACGCTTTGGCCACCTTGGCCGCGGTCGACGGCGGCGACGACATCGCGGCCGCGGCCGCCCTGGCCTGGGCGCTGATGCCCGGGGCTTGCACCCTGGCCAACCGGCTGCGGACCCTCGACTGGCACATCGACGAGATCGTCGCCGCGCAGCTGTGGGTCGAGGTCAGAACGTTCCCTTGGCGGCGCCTGAGAAAGGTCGCTGCCAACGTGCTGCTCAACACCCGCACAGGAGTTCTTCGAGACTGCAACGCGAAGTCCCAGCTCGAGCGCACGGACCCGACGTGGAGCAGGACAAGCCCCGTCGACCCCTACGCGCACTTCTGGGGCTACGCATCCATCCGAGGCCAACACCCGGCCAGCCCGGGCCAGGAGCTGCTCAAGCTGTTGGCGTGGGGCTGCAAGAACAGGGTCATCACCGACGACGACCGCGCGCTGCTGCTGTGCCTGGTCGAGGCCGCCGACGGCGCCGCGACCCGGAAGCTCGGCCGGGGCACTGGCGGCCTCATGGCCAACAACGTCTCCGAGGCGGTCGCGCAGCAATGGGGCATCTCGCCGAGCACGGTGCGCCGCCGCGCCCGCCGCAGCATGGACGCCCTCTCCAGTGCCTGCACCGGAACCGACGGGCGGGTTTCGGCATGAACGGTGACCGCCGGGACGCCGATCGCACAGCTCTCAAGTGGCTAACCGACTGCGAGCTGAGGGAAACCCCGGAGTTCCAGCGCCAGACGCACGGAGGTGAACCCGCGTGACACAGACCCTCGGCGCGCGCCGGGCCGCGGTGTCAGTCGACGAGCTCAAGCGGGCCTGGAGCGCCGTTCAGGCCGGGAGGTTCCGCACCGGCAACCGTGTAACCCGCGAACTTCGCGAGCCCACACCCCCGCACGCCGGCACCGAGTGGGAGCCCGGCGCGGGGGAGCGGGTGCTGCCCGTCATCGGGTGTGTCGGCTCATGTGGCGCCTCCACGATGTCCCTGGCCCTGGCTGGCGCCGCCGCGCTCCCGGCACGCGTGGTGGAGTGCACCTCGGTGACCGCCTCCGGTCTGGTTGCTGCCAGCACCGCCGAGCTCGGACTGCACGAGTCCGGCTGGACACGTGGTACCCGCGACGGCGTCCTGCTCGAGCGCGCCAGCAATGTCCTGGTGAGCATCCAGGAGGTCCCGACGCCGTCGGTCCCGGACCGGATCATCGCTCTGACGGTCCTGGACGTCGGATGGGAGATCGGGCAGGTCCTGACCACGCCAGCCTGGCTGGGCGAGCAGGTCCGCAGCGCCGACCTCGTCATCCTGGTCACCACTGCCACGGTGCCGGGCCTGCGGCGCCTTGAGGGCGCACTGGAACTGCTCGCCGGAACCAGCACCTGCGCCGCCGTGATCGGCCCCAAGCGCAAGAAGTGGCCGCGGGCGGCGGAATACAGCGCCGGACCCCGCATCCGCGCCCTCGACCAGGCCGGGCGCCTGGTCGACGTGCCGCAGGACCGGGCGCTGGCGATCGCGGGACTGGACGCCACGCCCCTGCCGACCCCGCTGCTCGAGGCGGCGTCAACCCTGCTCCGACTGCTTCCGCCCGCAGACACCATCAAGAAGGGAAAGACGCAATGACGGCTTACTACGCCACCAACCTGACCGCGCTGGCGAGCAAGGTCTGCCCCAAGGCTCCCGCCGGGGCGCAGACATTCGTCGACCAGCTGACCGGGTACGTGCTGTGGGGTGTGCTGGCCCTGTTCGTCATCGGCGGCATTACCGGGATCGGCTCAATCGTGGCAGGGCGGGTCTTCTCGATGCCGCACGCCTCCAAGGTCGGCGTCATCAGCATCGTGGTCGTCTTCCTGGCCGCAATCGGCTACATGATCGTGCCCTCGATGATCTCGGGGATCACCGGCTCGGGCTGCATCTGATGGGCGGGGTCGGGCAGGTCAACCTCGGCGGATGGGACCGGCGACGACTCCTGGTGATCCTGGGCTGCGTGGTCACGGCGGGCCTGCTTTTGCTGCTCGGACTCGGGTATGCCGTCCACTTCGCGCTCACGTCCGCCACCGGGACGGCCAAGCCAGTCTCGGCCAGCGCAGCGGCGCAGGACACACCCGGCCCCCCCGGTCCTCACGCCGCACAAGGCGCAGCCCGCCGGGACGAAATTGCGTCCGCGCCCATGCTGGCGGTCAGCCCGGCCGACAGCCGGGCCTCCACTCCTGCCGCCGTGGCCGGGCCCACGATCACCATCCCGGCGTCCACCCGGCAGGGTCCGGCCTCAGTGCCGGCGGGGTTCCCGCGCACTCCCGAAGGGGCAGTCGCCCAGCTCGCCGCGATCGAGACGACCGTACTGCAAGGGATGAGCATCGCCGCGGCCAACCACGTCTACGAGCAGTGGGCGCTACCGGGGGGCGTCGGGGTCGCCGGCTGGGAGATCACCCAGGACGTGCAGGCGTTCCTGGCGACTGCCCAGATGGGCTCCGAGAAAGACATGACGTCCACCGTGGTAGCCACACCGGCCGCAGCCCAGGTCAAGGGCAGCGACGGGCCGGACTGGGTCCTGGCCTGCGTGCTGCTGGACATGCGAGCCACGATCACCGCCGACGCCGCGATGGGCTATGGGTATTGCGAGCGGATGGCGTGGCGCTCAGTGCGCTGGATGATCGCTTCCGGCACGCCACCGGCGCGAGCGCCGTCGACGTGGCCAGGCAGCGACCTGAGCATCAAGGCCGGCTGGCGCACCTGGGTCGGCGGGCAGCAGGAGTGAGCATGCTTCCCGCCGGCAGCTGGTACGACCAGCTCAACCCCTTCGGTTACCTCGCCGGGGCCGCCGGCAAGGTCGTCGCCGACGGGTGGACCGCCGCGATGCTCGGGCTGTGGAACGCCGGCCTGTGGGCGATGCGGCTCGTCCTGAACATCATGGACGCGTTCCTGACGCCCGACCTGAGCGAGAACGGCCCCGGCGCGCAGATCTACGCCGTGACGTTCTGGATCGCCGGGGCACTGGTGCTGGTCATGGTCATGATCCAGTTCGGCGTCGCCGCGATCCGCCGCGACGGCAAAAGCCTGGCGACGCTACTGGTCGGCGGCGCGCAGTTCACCATCGTCTGGGCCGCGTGGGTCGCCTACGGTGTGGCCGTCGTCGCAGCGTGCGGGGGACTGACTCGCGCCCTCATGGGCAGCCTGCTCAACGTCAGCTCCTGGTCCGCGTGGCAGCCGTGGGAGCCGTTCACCACCGCCGACATTGTCGACGGGACCGTCGCAACCGTTCTGGGCTTGATGGGCCTGCTGCTGTGGCTCGCCGCGATCGGGCACCTGCTGGTCATGCTCACCCGCGGTGGGGCGCTGATGGTCCTTTCCGCGACGACCCCGATCTCGGCCGCCGGGCTTGTCTCCGACGCCGGACGCTCTTGGTTCTGGAAGAGCCTGCGGTGGTTCCACGCCGCCGCGTTCACCCCGGTCCTGATGATCCTGGTCCTGGGCATCGGGATCCAGATGACCACCGGGGTGGCCAACGGCCTCGCCGACAAGACCCAGGCTGCGATCGGTACCGCACTGCCCGGCGTCATCCTGATCCTCATCAGCTGCTTCGCACCGATGGCCCTGTTCAAGCTGCTCGCCTTTGTCGACCCTGGCACCTCCTCCGGTGCCGCGGTCAGACAAGGGCTCGCCGCCCAGGGCGGGCTACAAGGGCTGCTGGGCGGGATGTCCGGCTCGCAAGGGTCATCCAGCGCCGCCTCGAGCACCGACGAGAACGGCCGCTCCCAAGGCGAATCGGCCGGTGAGGACGCCACCAGTGACCGATTTACCAACGCCCAGAATGGCCTGCTCGGCGGGTTCGGCGGGGCAGTTGGATCCGCGGCCGCCGCAGGCCTGGGCGCGATGGCCTCTGCCGGCGCGAGGGGTGCATCCATCGGCGCCGACCTGACCAACCAGATGAGCGTTGGGCACCACACCTACCAGCCGGACTTCGGCGGTGGGGGCAAGAAGGGCAACAACTCTGACCGCAAGCAGCAGGACGAGCAACAAGGTCAAGGCAACGGCGACCCAAACGGAACTCCTCCGGATGCCGGCGGGACACCCGACCCGGTGGAGCCGTACCGGTTCTTCGACCTCGGAACGCCG
>DAINSI010000119.1:0-4985 GCA_036741395.1 Candidatus Dormiibacterota bacterium | reverse complement strand
CCTTCATGGCCGCCGGGGCCGCCGACCCGGAGGTGGCGCGGGGATTTCTCGACACCTTCGCCTGCCTGACGCTTCCCGAGGAGGTGATGCATCGACCGGGGATGCGGGAGCGCATCGCAGCGTTCCAGGGCTCGACGCCGCAGGCCATGCCGGGGCCGACGCGCGCCGACCTGCTCGCCGCCCTCGCCGCCGCCTGACGGCCCGATGACGGCGGTCCCCTGGGACCGCCCCGCAGCCCTTCGCCAGTCCCCAGCGCCCCACGCATCCCCATGACCGTGGTCATCGTGGTCATGGCTATGGTGGTCAGGCTCCTGGTGCCCCGGGCTGAAATCGACGACCTCCGTCTCTGCGCGTTGAGTCATTCCGCGGCTGCTGCGGGCCGCGCATGGTACCGCACCTGGCGAGCCGCGGGGACGGCCCTGCGCATGCTCTCCTCGACGAGACTCCGGGCACCGATCGGCTCAGGAGGCCGGGGCCAGCTCCCGGAGCATCGGGTGGCCGCCAACATCGGTTAGAGGCAGATAGACACGGTGGCTGCTGGGATCCACCGCCACGGTGTGAGAGTCGGGCCCGCCCGAACCCTCGCCGAGCTTGGACACCCTCGCCGCCCTGACGTCGAAGACGTCTATCCGGCTGCTCTCGGCGGCGACGTAGAGTCGACCCAGGCCGGGGTCGAGGGCGAGGACGTCGGGATCACTGGCGATGTCGAACCGCGCGTCGACCCGACCGCTGGCGATTTCCACGACCAACAGCTTGGCGTTGCCCGCGCACGCGACGTAGGCGCGGTGGCGGCCGGACGGATCGATCTGCAGCCCATGGGGAGTGTTGCACCCCTCGAGCTTGATCCGGCGTTTGACAGATCTCGACGCTGGGTCGATCTCAATCAGGTCGCCGCCGTGGGCCGCAACCAGCACCGTTCCCGCTCCCGCATCGAACTGGGAGTTGCCGGGATCAGAGCCGAGTGCGACGAAACCCAGGGGTCTCATGGCAACCGCGTCGATGACGGTGTCGCCGCCGCCGTGCTCGTCCGACACCAGCAGGGTCTTTAAGGCTGGGACATAGGCGATGCCGTCGGGGTAGTCGCCGGCGGCACTCGAGCCCACGACCTTGAGGCTGTCCTCGTCGATCGCCACCACCTCGTTGCGGTCGGTGGCGCTGGCGAAGAGGCGGTTGAGCTCGGGTGCGACCGCGAGGCCGTGGACCCCGGCCACGCCCTTGACGACGCCCGCGACGGTTTGGCTGGCGGTGTCGAAGACGACCACCTCGCTCGCCCCGAGGTGCGCGATGAAGAGCCGGTGTCGGGTCGCATCGAGGACCTGGTAGTCGAATCGAGACGTGTCTCCCGGTAGGTGGACCTCGGCCGCCACCCGATAGCCCGGGACCGTCGCCACCGAGCTTCCTACGTAGGGGACCCCGCACCCTGCCAGCAGCATGACCAACGCCGCCGTCGGGGCCAGGCGCGGGGGGGCCAGCGGCAAGTCTTTGAAATCGCGGTGGACCACGAAATCAGGCTACCCTCGCGTGGTGACGGAGTCTGAGGAGGCGACCCCGACCGCGCCGACAACGCCGAGCTTCGCGGCACTTATGCGGTACTTCGTGTGGCTCGGCACCTTTGGTTTCGGCGGCCCGATCGCGTCGGTGGGGTACATGCAGCGGGACCTGGTCGAGGCGCGGGGCTGGATCGCGCGGCAAGACATGCTTGACGGGATCGCGCTGGGCCAGACCATGCCCGGACCGCTGGCGGCGCAGGTGGCGATGTGGGTGGGTTACCTGCGACGCGGATCGCTCGGCGCGATCGGCACCGCGGCCGCGTTCATCGCGCCTTCGTTTCTCTTCGTGATCGCGCTGGGCGCGCTCTACGTCAGGTTCCAGGGGTTGCCGTGGGTCCGCTCGGCCTTCTACGGGGTGGCGCCGGCAGTCATCGCGATCGTGGCCCTGGCAGCCTACAAGCTAGCCCGTCTGACCGACGGCAAGGACGTGCGGCTCTGGGTCATCTCCCTGCTCATCGCCGCGGTGACCGCGATCACCCAGAGCGAGGTGGCCGTCCTGTTTGTAGTCGCAGGGCTGGTGATCCTGGTCTGGGATGCCCCGCCCGCATGGCTGCGCCGCCCGCCCCGGGCGGCCCTGATGCTGGTGCCGGGGATCGGTCTTCCGGCGGTCGCGGCGCCAGGGGGGCTGCTGGCACTGTTTCTCTTCTTCCTCAAGGCCGGGGCCTTCATCTTCGGCAGCGGCCTGGCGATCGTGCCCTTCCTCAAGCAGGGGGTGATCTACGAGCACCACTGGCTGACCCAGCAGCAGTTCTTCGACTCGGTGGCCGTGGGACTGATCACCCCGGGCCCGATTGTGATAACCGCAACCTTCATTGGCTACCTCGTCGCCGGGTTGCCCGGCGCGGTGGTTGCCACCGTCGGTATCTTCCTGCCCATCTATATCGGCGTGGTGGTCCCAGGAAGGTGGTTCACCCGCCATCGCGACCACCCTCAGATCCGCGCATTCGTCAAAGGCGCGACCGCTGCCGCGGCGGGGGCTATCGCGGGCGCGACCATCGTGCTCGGCCGCCAGGCGATCGTTGACCTCCCGACGATCCTGATCGTATGTATCAGCCTCGCGTACCTCCTTAAGATCCGGGGTAGGTTCAAGGAGCCGCTGCTGGTCCTCGGCGCCGCGGGGGCGGGGCTCCTCATCCGGGGCCTGGGATAGAAAGGGGATGCGAACGAGATGAAGTGGGTCACGCGCGAGAACGCGAATGTGGATCGGATCGCGTCTCCCTGGCTGGTACGCCGGTTCGTCGATGCGGACGCCGAGTTCCTCCTGGAGACGCCGATGTACGCGTGGTGCCAGCGCCGGGTCGCGGCAGGCGACACATGACGCCGCCGGTCCGATTGCTGCTGATCGCCGCTGGGCTCTTGGTCGTGCTCGTCGGTGGCGGAAGAGATCACGCCGCCACTCTAACGAAAGCCTGCCCCGGCACACGCTTCGGTTCCTTGCCATCAACGCTGACGGCGCCGGCGCCTACTGAACCCTGCCAGACCGCCGGCCATCACCACCGTCAGTAGGAGCGCGCCATCGGAGAGCGCGGTCATGTACGGCATCTGCGTCGACGTGCCCGGAAGAGCGGGTCTCGCAGGGGACGTCGGTTCAGCCCCGGCCGCCGGGCTCGCCGCGGCGAAAGCTGTCGGAGAAGGCGAACTCGCTGGCTGCGCTGCCTGGACGGTAATGGTGCCCGTCATCGCCGACCCATGCACGGCACATTGGAAGTGGTACACGCCCGCTGCGGTGAACTTGCAGGGAAATGCCCAGGGCATACCGCTGGCCCCAGACGTGGAACCGTTGGCCAGACACCGGCCGTTCGACGTCGACTGCAGGGCGTGGTTGCCGCCCGATCCCGGCGCGGCGCCCGAGCAGTTGGTCCAGTTGACGGTGTCTCCGACCGACACGGTCTGAGTCCCTTGGTCCCAGCCGAGCGATCCGCCGCTTGCACAGGTGCCCCCTTGCGAGGTGATCCCCGCCGGGGCGGCTGCCGCAGGGAGCGCAGCGATGGCGATCATGCCGAGGCTGAGGAGAGTTGCGCCCATCCCAGATCTGATGGCTGGCCAGCGGCGTAGGTTGGCTACCCTCCACGCCCGGCATTCGCCGTTGAGTTGGCTGGTTATTGTCGCCCTCAATCCATCTCCTCCCTAGTACCCGCCGCCGCTGCTGTTGTTGCCTCCTCCTCCACCTGATCCATTGGATCCGCCGCCTCCACCGCCACATGCGGCCAGCGCTACTGCCAGAACGATGAGCACGACGAGGCGGCGCATCCTCATCAGCTTCCGGGGTTGACGGTCATGGTGCCTTTCATCCCATTGCTGGCACCGTGATACTCACAATGGAACGCCAGCTGCCCGCTCTTGGTCGGAGTGAAGGTAACCGTCGCGGTTTTTCCGACTTCGACGTCAAGGTTCACGGGCTTGTCGACCGCCGAGTTGTCATCCACGGTGAAGTTGTGATGGACGGCGCCGGTGTCCTGGAGCGTCAGGGTGACCGGCTTTCCAGAGGTCACGGTGATCGTGGTCGGGTTGAATGCGAAGTCCTTGGCCTCCAGCCTCACCGGCTGGCCTCCGCCCGCCGGGCTGGCCGCGGTTCCCGCGCTCGACGATCCGCCACATGCGGCTGTAGCCAGCAACAGCATTGCCAGGCCGGCCCGAATTACAACCCTCACAACTCCCTCCCTTAAATCTGAAATGCTTCGGAGGGTGTTACGAAACCCGGTTACACATCCGGTTATGGACGAGATGGGTCATATGTAACCAGCCCTCGTATTTGATCAAGGAGTGAAGGGAAGAGCATCGGAGCGGGCCCCGCGAAATCCCAGTCGATAATGCCGGTCGGCCGATCATCCGTGAACAAGACATTCCACGGACCTAGATGGTGGTGGCACACGATGCATCGGGGGCCGAGGTCTGAGAAATCACTGCGCGAGCTTGCACCTGCCGGAGACTCGAATTTCTCCACAATGTCATGAAACCGGCATATAAGCTGGGCCACCGCTCCGAGCCCGTCATCTGTTCTCCGGACAGGTGGCCAGAGCCGGCGAGCTGGCTCACCGGGTAGGAACGTCAGCACCTCACGTCCGAGCGTGTCCATCCCCAGGCCCGCCGGCGATTCCCCCCGGCGGGATTTCGGAGCGACAATTTGACATTGTGATGACCAGATGAGCGGTGAAGTAACCGAGCGCAGCGGTGCCGGCCTGCTGGCAGGCGCGCTGGTCGTTTCCTTCTCCCTCCTCCTACTGGCGCTCCTCCTCGCGGTGCCCTCGATCAACCCGGCGATCGCGGTCCCCGTGCCGCACTTCTGGGTGGTGAGCGCCGTCGCCCTGCTGGCATTCCTGGTCGCGTTCATGCTGGCCGTGTCCGCGGCCCAGCTGCAGCATTACAAACTCCTCCTGCTCGCGATCGGGTTCATGGCCATGGGCGGCTACACCACGGCGATCCTCACGGTCGACC
>DAINSI010000118.1:0-5057 GCA_036741395.1 Candidatus Dormiibacterota bacterium | reverse complement strand
CCCCTCTCGGCGATCGCGGCTTCTACTGGGTCAACTTCGGAGCCCTGCTGCTGCTGGGGCTGTTGGGGTTGGAGCTCATCCTGGCGGCGCTCTCATGGAGCAATCGCTGGCTGGCCCGGGCCTTCTTTGTGGTCTCCCCGGCGATGACGGTGGTGCTGGTGAGCGGCAACCCGTCGACCCTGCTGCTGGCGGCCTGGGGTGGAGCCTTGCTGGCGGCGTCGCGAAACCGCGCCCTACTAGCGGGGGCGCTGCTGGCGGCGGGCTGGATCAAGCCACCCGTGGGCATCCCTGTGGCCCTCGCGCTGGCGATCGCCGGCCCGGCGTCAAAGCGGCTTCTGGCCGCAGGCTTTGGCCTCGGGACCGCAGTCTTCGGCGCCGCCAACCTGCTGATTGGCAGTCCCGCGCAAACCTTCCGCTGGCTGGGATCGCTGTTCGAGTTCACGGCCACCCTCAACCCCAAGCAGGCGACGGTGATCGGCCAGTGCTGCCTCACGGGTCTCCCCGCCCTGCTGCTGGACCGCGTGTCGTTGCCGGTGGCGGTGCTAGCGGCTGGGGCGATCGCGGGAGGCCTGTGGGTGGTCGCAACTCGGCGCGGCCTTATCGGCGCCGGCCCTGAGCCGCTCCTGCCCCTGGCACTGCTGACGGCCCTGGCGCTGATCGTTACGCCTTACGTTCACCTCAACGACCTGGTCCTCGAGGCCCTCCCGCTGCTGGTGATCGCCTCGCAACCGCTCAACGTCGTCTCACGCCCGGTGCTCGCCCTGTGGGGGCTGGGCGCCGCTGCCCCATTGACCCTGGCCACCCTGTTTCCGCAACTAGCCAATGCCGGCCTGCCCTCGACGGTCGCCGCTTTCGGTTTGTTGTTGGGACTCCTGACCTCCCTGGCGATGCTCGCCGGCACCCCCTCGAGGACAGGGGCAACCGCTTTCCCAACAACCGCTTGACCAGCCTCGGCCGGCGCCCCTTTACTCACGCCACCGGGTTGGTGGTCGCGATGGCCGCCCTGGTGGTTGGGGGCTTCCTCGAAGAGCTACTCCTCCTGAGCGGGCACCCCGACCTGGGTATCAGCGTGGTGGTTCCGTTGGTGATCTTGGTGGCATGGCTGTGGCGCCCCAGCCGGCCCGTCCTCGGAATAATCGGCATCAGCCTCGGCGTAGAGCTGCTCCTCCCCCTCCAGACCGGCGGCGGGCGTTACCAGGACTGGCTCCTTCACTACCAGATGACCCTCCACTACGCCGGCCAGCCCAGTCACATACTCGCCAGCGGTCTTCAATGGCGCACGCCGCTGTATCACCAGCTCAACGCTGGGATCCTCGCTCACAGCCCGGACTACTGGACGCTGCAGGTGGGATCGGTCCTGGTGAGTTCGCTGTGGCTTTGGCCCGCGTCACTGCTGATACGCGAGCGCGCGCGGGATTCCACCGGGCTGCGCCTGCTGGCAGTGGGCTTGGCGCCCGTGGTCATTGCGTATTCCACCTACACATGGCCCTGGAATTTCGCCAGCTTCTTCCTCCTCAGCTCGCTGTGGTTGCTCAGTCAATGCGGCCTGGTCGCGCGGATCGGTGTTGGGATTTCGCTTGGAGCTGCCATGCTGACGCATCCCGCCACCTCCGGATACGTCCTCGGCATTGGCTTGGTCTGGCTGTATCGGCATCGGGCTCGGATCCTGCCGGGTGCAGTTGCGTTGGCGCTGGTGGTCCTGAGTGCCGTGCCATGGATGATCTCGGTCACCGGGGGCGGCGGTCCGCAGGGCTTGGTCAACAGATCTATACCGGCGCTGGCGGCGACGACGCCCGTACTCTGGGCAGTGTCACGGTTGCTCATCCTGGCACACACCTTTTTCCCGGAGCCGATCGCCACTGCCGACCGCTTCTGGCCCAATCTAGCACTCGAGTTCTTCGTGCTCAGCCTGCCCGGAGCGCTGCTCACCACGTTGGTAGCTGGACGTCTGCAGCGCCCACCAAAGACGGTGGTCATCTGCCTTGTCGCGGGGGCCACGGTCGCCCTGGCGCTCTTCCCAGCGGGTGCCTACAGAGCGGGAATGCTGAACACCCTCTACCCCGGGGTTCTGATTCTGTTGACCTTCGCCGCCGGAGCCATGGACGCGACCGGCGTGCGGCGAATGTTCGTCGCCGGTGCCGCCCTCGGAGGTTGCACGGTGGGGCTGCTGCTCTGGCTCTCGGCGTCACCGATTGCCGGCGACCCCAACCTCGACCTCCGCAGCCTGTACGGGGTGACCTTTTTCGTTCAGCGCTGGGGAGCGCTTCCCGGCCTGGCGATCCTGGTGGCGGCTGTCTGCGTTTGCGCGTGGACGGCCACCCGCGACTGGCGGCTGACGGAGCTAGGGGCCGGGGCAGCATGATGGCACCGGCGGCGGGACGAGGTTGGCGCCCCGGAATCGGGACCGCCACGGTGCTGCTGGTCGCGGCGCTCTTCGCGGGCTGGCTGTTCACGCCAACCTGGTCCGGGGAGCGCGGCATCGACGCCAAGGACCTCTACGCCGCCGCCAGCTTGCAGAGCCACGGCGGCAATCCCTACGACCCGAACCAACAGGGCGCGGAGCAGGACCGCCTCTTCAACATTCCCGCTCATGTCGCCCCCGGCCAGGCCGGCTACGCCCATGCCCCTTACGGCTATCCCCCACTGTTCACGCGGGTGCTCCGAGGAGCTTTGCCACTGGGCTTCAACGGCTTCTACCTGGTCACCCTTGCGCTGCTGCTGGCCGCCGGAATGGTCGGTTTCGAGGCCGTGCTTCGTGTGGCGGGCTGGCGAGAGAGATGGCTGGCCCGCGGACTCTTCCTCGCCTCGGCGCCGATGGCCCTCTCGCTATTCGTCGGCAACCCCTCCCCGCTTCTGCTCTTGGGTTGGGCGGTCGCGCTGTTCCTGGCCAGGCGTGGGCGTCCGTTCGTCGGCGGACTGGTCCTGACGCTGTGCCTGCTGAAGATCCCCGTCGGGCTTCCCGCCGCGATTGCGCTGCTGGTCGCGCCTGGCAGCGGTCGGCTGTTGCTCGCCTCAGGGCTGGCGGTGGGCTCCTCCCTACTCGCTGGCCTCCAGCTGTTACTGACCGGCCCGGAAGCTACCGCGAACTGGGTTCGCAGCCTGGGCGGCTACGCCTGCGGCCTGGGTGGTGGCGCCGGCTCGGCTTTCTCCCAGAGTGGACTGGCCGGGTTCCCGGCGCTGTTCCTCGACTACTTGCCTGCGCCGGTCGCGGCCCTGTTTGGACTGCTCCTGGTCGCCGCCGTTCTGTTCTGGGCCTGGAGACGCCTCGCTGGATCGGCCCCGGCAATCGCTCCAAACCTGTGCCTGGCCGTCATCCTGGTCGCTGCGGTCGGAGCCACGCCATACCTCCACCTCAACGACCTCGTCATCCTGGCGCTGCCCCTCCTGTTATTGGCGCAGACGACGCCCAGCATCCTCGGGCGAGTCACCGAATTGGCCTGGTTCATCGGCATCCCCGCGCGTTTGTTCGCACTGGCGATCGCGTCGGTCGCCCTCAACCTCCACCCGACGTCGGGATCGGCGGGCATTGGCGTCGTGTTGCTCCTGCTGCTCCTGGTGGCGCTGCCGATTGCATCGACGCCAAGGCGCCCGATCGACGCCGCCAGCTAGTCTTGGGAGGCCGACTGGCTGGCCTGCCAGCGCAGGTAGGCCTCCATTAGTCCGTCCAGGTCGCCCTCCAGGACCGCGCTGGAATTGCCCACCTCGTACCCCGTGCGATGGTCCTTGACCTGCGTGTACGGCTGGAGGACGTAGGAGCGGATCTGGCTGCCCCACTCTGCCTTGACGTGCTCGCCCTTGAGGTCCTGGATGTGGTCGAGGTGCTGCTCGTGGGCCAGCGCCGCCAGTTGGCTGCGCAGCACCTTCATCGCCACCTCCCGGTTCTGGTGCTGTGAGCGTTCGTTCTGGCAGCTGACCACGATCCCGGTGGGAAGGTGCGTGATCCGGATCGCCGAGGAAGTCTTGTTGACATGCTGGCCGCCGGCCCCGCTGGAGCGGTAGGTGTCGACCCGAAGGTCCTTCTCGTCGATCTCGATCTCAGCTTCTGAGGAATCGTCCAACTCCGGGACCACCTCCACCCGGGCGAACGAAGTGTGGCGGCGGTGGGCCGAGTCATATGGCGACAGCCTGACCAGGCGATGGATACCCCGCTCGCCCTTGAGCCACCCGTAGGCGCGCTCCCCTTTGATCACCATGGTGGCGCCCTTGATGCCGGCCTCCTCTCCTGGGGTCACCTCCAGCACCTCGACCTTGAAGCCGCGCGACGAAGCCCAGCGCTGGTACATCTGGAGCAGCATCTCAGCCCAGTCCTGGGCATCGACCCCGCCCGCGCCCGCCGAAATCGAGACCAGGGCAGGACTCTCGGAGTACGGGTCGCGAAAGAGGACATCGAGCTCTTTGCGGTCCAGCCGGGCGGCAAGGTCATCGAGGTCGGCCGCGATCTCGCCCGTCATCTCGGCGTCAGGCTCGGAAGCCAGGATTTCGAGGAGCTCCCGGGCCTCGGTGGCGTCACGGTCCAGCCCGACCAGCTCGTCGATACGATTGCGCAGGCCCGACGCCTCCTGGGTCAGCTGTTGGGCCGCCCGGGTGTCCTCCCAGAGCGCGGGGTCGTTCAGGCCAGGCTCGAGCTTCTCAAGCCGGGCGCGCTGGCCGGGCAGGTCAAAGATGCTCCTTGAGCTGCTGGACACGCTGGAACAGGTCCTCGGCGCGCTCGAGCAGCTCGATGTTGGATGCCTGCTGTGTCATCGGCAGAGATTATCTGCCGTGGCAGCGTTTGTATTTCTTCCCCGACCCGCAGGGGCAAAGGTCGTTTCTGCCGACCTTGCCCGGCCGGTTTCCCACAGCGGCGGCCGAAGCCGCGCCCCCGCTGAGCATCCCCGCAAAGCCCTCGCCGGCGCCGGCCGGGACGGGCGCGCGCGGAGAGCTGGTGCCGTTGCCGCCCGGCGCCGCCGCAGATCCGGCACCGAAGGCGCCTGCGACCCCTGTCGCGGGCGTGTCGTCAGGCCCGCTGGTCTGCAGGTTGGCCGGCGCCTCGACCGGCGGCGGGGATGCGGGCTCGA
>DAINSI010000117.1:0-5196 GCA_036741395.1 Candidatus Dormiibacterota bacterium | reverse complement strand
CTCCGGGAGCGCGTGAGCGAACGGGCATGAATGCCCTGCAGGCGCTCGAGGCCCTCCTCCACGGCCCCTTCGGCGACTTTCCGGTGGGCGGGCTCAACTTCGGGGCCGTGCTCGTGCTCGCCTGGCAGATCGTCGTCTTTGGCGGTCTCGCCCTGGGTATCCGGACCCTGGTGCGGCGCCGGATACGGATTTCGATTCCGCATGCGCAGGCGGTTGGACGCGCGGTGCGCCGCCCGCTGGGCGACGTGCGGGTGCTCCTTGCCGTCGCGGTGGTGCTGCCGTTGGCGGAGATGCTGACCGGCGGCTACTACCTCACGGTGACGTACAACGTGGAGCTCTACGTCCTGCTGGCGATCGGCCTCAACATCGTTGTGGGCTACACAGGGCTGCTCGACCTCGGCTACGTTGCCTTCTTCGCCGTCGGCGCCTACGTCTACGGCATCTTCGCCTCACCGCAGCTGGGCCAGACGGCCCACGCCACCTTCCACTTCCTGGTCCCCGCCTCACAGGGCCCCGGCGTCCACATCTCGATGCTGGTGATGCTGCCGGTGGCGGGCCTGGCCGCCGCCGGGTTCGGAGTGTTGATCGGCATTCCCACGCTCCGCCTACGCGGTGACTACCTGGCCATCGTCACCCTCGGGTTCGGCGAGATCACCCGCATCTTCGCGCAGAATCTGGACTCGCCAGTCAACATCACCAACGGCCCCAACGGTGTGACGAGGATTGATGACATGTTCATCGGCGGGTACAGCTTCGGCGACATCACCAACCACATAGGACCGGTGTCCATCCCTCCCTTCCTCAACTACTACTACCTCGTGCTGCTCCTGATCGTGGTCACCGTGTTCGTCGTGGCTCGGCTGGCGACGTCGCGCGTGGGCCGAGCGTGGACCGCGATCCGCGAGGATGAGGTGGCTGCGGAGGTGGCCGGGATCCACACTCGCAACCTCAAGCTGCTCGCCTATGCCTCCGGCGGGTTCTTCGGCGGCATGGCGGGCGCGGTCTTCGCGGCCGGCTCACACGTTATCGCGCCAGAATCCTTCCAACTCTTCCTATCGATCCTGGTGTTGTGCATGGTGGTGGTCGGCGGCATGGGCAGCATCGAGGGCGCCGCGCTGGGAGCGGTTGCGATCGGCCTGCCCTACTTCCTCTCCAGCCAGCTGCAGTCCCTGCGGGTGCTGATCTTCGGCGTGATCCTGGTGCTGATGATCGCCCTGCGGCCCCAGGGCCTGCTCCCCAGCAGACAGCGCCAGCGCGAGCTGTCGGAGACGGTGGACGACGGCACAGGTGCGCCGCACGTCGAAGCCGTGGCCGACCTGCAGCAGGTTTAGTTGTGGCGCTGCTGCAGCTGAGCCAGCTGACCAAGGCCTTCGGCGGACTCGTCGCCGTGAAGGAGCTGGACCTCGAAGTCGAAGAGGGCCAGATCACGAGCCTGATCGGTCCCAACGGCGCCGGCAAGACCACCGCCTTCAACATGGTGACCGCCTTCTATGCGCCAACCTCGGGAAGCGTGATCTTCGAGGGCAAGCCGGTCAGCGGCCTCAAGCCACACGACGTGACCTCCCGCGGCATCGCGCGCACCTTCCAGAACATCCGGCTCTTCGCCAACATGAGCGCGCTGGACAACGTGCTCGTGGGGCGGCACTGTCGCATGCACGCCACCTACTGGGGCTCGGTGCTACGCACCCCGTTCGAGCGTCGCGAGGAGGCAGCAGCCATCGAGATCGCCCGCGGCCACCTGGATGCCGTGGGACTCCTGCAGCGGCAGTACGACCTGGCGCGCAATCTCCCCTACGGTTCCCAGCGGCGCCTGGAGATTGCGCGAGCACTGGCCAGCGAGCCCAGGCTGCTGCTCCTGGATGAGCCCGCGGCGGGCACCAATACACAGGAGAAGGTCGAGCTGGCCAAGCTCATCCGCGAAATCCGCGACGGCGGGATCACGATCTTCCTGATCGAACATGACATGAAGGTGGTGATGGGGATCTCGGACAAGATCGCGGTCCTGGACTACGGTGAGAAGATCGCGGAGGGCGCGCCGCAGGAGGTGCGCCAGGACCAGCGCGTGATCGAAGCCTACCTGGGGAAGAGCGCTTGACGTCGCAGGCCGAGGGTGCGTTCCTCGAGCTGCGCGACGTCCACGTCCGATACGGCGTCATCGCCGCGCTTCGCGGCGTCAACCTGGAGGTACGCAAGGGTGAGATCGTCACCCTGATCGGTGCCAACGGCGCCGGCAAGTCGACGACGGTGCGAACAATCGCGGGGCTGATCCGCCCTGTAAAGGGCGCCGTGGTCTTCGAAGGCGACGACCTCGGCACGATGACGTCCGAGGAGATCGTCAAGCATGGCATCGCGCTGGCGCCCGAGGGCCGCCACATCTTCGCCCGCATGTCGGTGCACGAGAACCTCGTCATGGGCACCTACGTGCGCAAGGACAAGGCCGCCATCAGCAAGGACTTCGACCGCGTCTTCGAGCTCTTCCCCCGCCTTCTGGAGCGCCGAACCCAGCTCGGTGGGACCCTGTCCGGCGGTGAGCAGCAGATGCTGGCGATCGGCCGCGCGATGATGGCCAACCCCCGGCTGCTGCTCCTCGACGAGCCCTCCCTGGGGCTGGCCCCGGTGCTCACCGAGACGATCTTCGAGGTGCTCGGGGAGATCAACAAGCAGGGCACCACGATCCTGCTGATCGAGCAGAACGCGACGATGGCCCTCAACCTCGCCAACCGCGGCTATGTGCTGGAAACCGGCGAGGTGGTCCAAGATGGGACGAGCAAGGAACTGCTCGCCTCCCCCGACGTCCAGCGCGCCTACCTGGGGATCTGACCCCCCCGCCACCTGGCGGTCGCACTCGCGACCGCCGCGAACATCAACAACGCCATCCCCAGCGCCGCCAGCATCACCGTGGGGCGCGCAGTCCTCGTCGACGGCAGCTGGCTGGCAGCCGCGGTCGGCTGGAAGATCCGGGGGGCGCCGCAGCCGGGGATGTTCACCGCCAGCACCCCGTCGGTCTGCACGTTGAGCTGCACGTTGCAGTCCACCCGGGCACGCGCCACGTCGACGGTCACGGCTTTGACATTGGTTGCCTTGATATCGAGTTTGTCCGCCACGGGGGTGGCCGGCACCGCTCCCCATTCCTGGCGCTGACGCTCGTAACCGAT
Organism: Candidatus Dormiibacterota bacterium; assembly: GCA_036741395.1. Taxonomy (GTDB): domain Bacteria; phylum Chloroflexota; class Dormibacteria; order DASZGP01; family DASZGP01; genus JAXDLW01. The sequence goes on along the minus strand of DAINSI010000117.1, from coordinate 2,041 downwards.
GGCCGGGATCGTTCCGCCGGTCAGCACCCCAGCGTCGACCTGCGTGCCGCCTGGCGTGGGGTCGCCGGTGCCGAAGGCCTCGGAACGCACATCGATGGTCCCGAGTGGGTTGGTGCCGCTGCCATCGCGGAGCGCGAGCCCGGACAGCCAGTAGGCGTGGTCAACCTCTATGCCGATGTTCGGGAACGCCATGTGGGGGTTGACCACATAGGTCACATGGGCTGGGTTACGGTCGACCTGGCCGATGCCGAGCCAGTCGGCCATCGGCTGGAACTGGTCGTTGATCGCCAGCGTCAGGTGCTCGCCGGGAGCGAAAACCCAGAACTCGTAACGAAGGCCCAGGGCATCGAAGCCCTGGTGAGCCTGGTATTCGGTCCCAGCGAAGGGGACCAGCTCGTCGGTGTGCATGTTCCACATCACGATCGGCAGGTTGCGGAACGACGGCAGCATCGGGAAGGTGTTGCTGTCCGCACCGCCGGTGGGGTCCGCGGGCGGCACCCAGATTCCCACCCCGGGTGGTCCGACGGTGGGCTGAGCCTTGTAGAAGAGGTCGGGGTACATGGCCCCGAAACGGAAGGTCCCGTAGCCTCCCATGGAGTAGCCTGCGATGGCGGTATAGGCCGGGTCCAGCTGGTAGCGCGAGGCGACGTCGGCCCACACCTCGAAGGTGTCGGCGCCGCCGTAATCGACGTACCAGGCATCGGGCCCGCGACCCGAGGGGGTTATGACGATTGAGCCGGTGCCACGTTCGCCGAATTGCGACTGGTTGTGGCTGAAGAGGAACTGGTTGTAGGGGGCCGAGAGCGAGTGGAGCAGCAGCGTCATGCCGTAGCCGGATGCCGGCGGGGCCTTCGTGGGGATATAGATGTTGTAGGGCTGGAGCTGGCCGCGAAGCTCGCCCTTGCAGACCGCGTTGCCTCCGCAGGTGGTGGCGTAGTCGGTGCCCTGCTCGGTCTCGAAGTGGCTGGAGAGGATGCGGTCCAACGACCCCGTGAGGGGAACGCCCTGGGGCTGGCCGTTCATATCGTCGTTGGTCCCCGCGGCCAGCTTGCCGAAGTCCAAGTCGTCATGAAATGGGCTCATGTCGCCGGTCTTGAGCGCCTGGCCCTGCGCCTCGTCGCGCCACCAGCGCTTGTTGTTGCCGTTGGGATCGTTGGTGCCCTGGCCACCAGGCTCGGCGTGACGGAAGGCGAGGTTGAAGAAGGCGCTGGCGGCGGTCGACGAGAGGGTGCCCAGCCCGCCCGGCGAGGTGGCGGAGGCGCTGTTGCCGGGGATCAGGTACTTGCCCGCGACCGAGTCCGGGGTCGACTTGTCCCACAGCCCGACGCCGAGGCTGAGCCGCACGACGCCGCTTCCCGGGTCCCAGAGCGTATGCGGGACGCGAATCTCGATCTGGCGCCGTGCCCTGTCGACGGTGGCTGCCGGCAACCCGGGAACCACTGCTCCCCCTGCGGCGATGAGGTCGGCGTAGGTGTTGTGCACGGTGACGAAACGGTCCGCCGGACCGCTCGACTGAGCTCCATGGGGGTACGCCGCGACCGCGCTCCCGGTGCCGCCGATGGCGATGGTGAACGCCGCCAGGCTGGGGTCCAGCAGCGTGTTGAGGGTGACCCGGAAGGCGGTCGCGTCGGCCAGCGGCCGCACCCGGAACTCCACCAGGTCGGCGGCGTCGCCGTTGTAGCCCGGGCCCGTGGGGTAGGTGTAGGTGCCGTTGGGGGCAGAGAAGGCGTTGCCGGCGGTGCGCGGGTCGTTGGGGTCTGGCACCCCGCCGCTGGCGCCGTGGTCGTCGTAGAGGAAGTCCTGGTAGAGGTACTCACCGGCGCGGTAGGCGCTGGTCCCGGAGACCAGGATCGGCGGAGCCTGCCACACGCCGCTGTTGGTCAGCTGGGGCGCGATCACCGGCGGCTGATAGAGGATGCTCGGTCCGGGCCGCGGGCCGTCACCGGTGTACAGCGAGCCCGCGTTTGCCATCACGTTCCCCGCGCACCCCAGGGCCAGCATGACCGCGACGCCTGACGCGGCCAGCAACCGGCGCAGCTTC
>DAINSI010000116.1:0-5453 GCA_036741395.1 Candidatus Dormiibacterota bacterium | reverse complement strand
CGATCTCTGCGACCGCTGAGCTCCCGACCGCGCCGGGCAAGGTGCTGAACCCCAACGCGGCATCGCAGCGCCTGGTGGAAACCAGCTGGGGCAAGGAGACCGCCTCGGCCCAGGTAGGGCTGGACTTCACCGCGCACGCAGTTCCAACCATCACAAAATCGGTCAGGGACATGAGCACCACCAAGGGGGTTGCTCTCGCGGACACCCAGAATCCGGCGATCCTCGCCAAGACCGGTGACCACCTGAGGTACCAGATTGCTTGCGGGAATTCCGGACTGGTGCCCTACTCGGGGACCGTGGTCGACGAACTGGCGGCGCCGAAGAACCTCAACATGACGCTGCTGCAAAACGTTCACGGCTTTGTCGTTGGCGCTGATGGCAAGGAGGTGGCCGCGCCCGCGAGTGCGTCGACCCTGCGTTGGCCGGTCTCCGTGGCGCCGGGCACAGGCTGCACCGTGGGATTCGAGGCCGACATTCCGAAGGCGCTCAGCGCCCCAACCACCAGCTTTGTGAACTGCGCCTACGTGCTCGCGCCAGGCGCGCATCCGGGCTCGGCCAGCAGCAACTGTGTGACCGTGGTGGTGCAGACACAGGCCGACGTGCTGGCGCTAAAGCTTGTGGACAACGGCAAGAGCGGCTCGACTGCCCCGGGCTCGATAGTCACCTACACCATTCAGGTCACCAATACGGGCAATCGCAACCTCGCCGGCGTGGCCGTAGCGGACAATCTCGGCCGCGGCAGCCTGACCCAGCTCAGCGATGTGGCTGTCAAGGACGGTACGTTTGATCCCGCCACCCGAGGCGTCAGCTGGACCATCGCGGAGCTGCCCGCCGGAGCCTCCGCAACCGTCAGTTTCACGGCGCGAGTGCCGGGAGGCAAGGAGATCGCTTGCGGGCAGAGCGTTGTATTCGAGAATGTCGCCGAGGTCTCCCAGCCGGGTCTGGTTGGCGGCCTGGCGGTGCATCCCACCGATACCGCGACGTTGAAGGTCTCGGGAGTGGACTGCATTCCACCGGCAGTGACCAAGGTGCCGCCGATCACCGGCGGTGTTGAGGCCGCCCAGCTGCCCTTCACAGGCGTTGGACATGAGCTTCGTTCGACGATTCCCCTCGGGCTTGGACTGCTGCTGGTCGGGGCGGGGCTGTTGATGGCCTCGCGCCGCCCCGAGGATGGGTGAATGCCTAAGGGGCGCGGTCTCGACCTGAACCAGGACCTGGGCGCGGTCTATGCGGAGAAGCCGAGGTCCGGCGGTGTCAGGCGGGATTACCGTCGGCTCGGGATGCGGGGGGCAGGTGGAATCCTCCTGCTGGCCGGACTCGTCGTGATCGGGTCGCAATTCGCGGGGTTGGCGGCCCATCGACAGGCGGACGCCGTTGAACGGGCGCGGTGGGACCAGGCCGTCTCATTGCCCCAGACCAACCGTGCTCCGGCCCCCGCAACGGCCGTGGTGCCCGCACCCAATGGATACGCCGAACTGGGCTTCCCGAGCCTGGGCGGATTGAAAGCCATTGCCGGTGACGGCGGGTGGGATGCGCTCAAGGGCAGAACCGCTGTGCATTGGGACAAGACTCCAGGCCCGGGCGAGAAGGGGAACGTGGTGTTCGGGATGCACCGTGAATACGGTTTCCAGTCGGCAGACAAGCTGAAGGCAGGGGACGTTGTGACGGTCCAGATGCGATCAGGCCGCAGCTTCAGCTACCGCATCGCCTGGGTTCGCACCGTTGATCCGAGCCAGAGCAAGTGGATCGCCCCGATCACCGACGGGTCATCGACACTGACCCTCATAACCTGTACCCCGCTCTGGGTGGACTCCAGCAGAATCGTCATCAGGGCAGACTTGGTTGCGGCAGGAGGTTCGCATGCTTGACATCGGCAAGACGGTCACCGGGCCTGGTTACCAGTTTCACGTCCCCCAGGGTTGGGAACTGGCCGAGCCGGCCGAGGTCACCGCCACAGTGGACGAGTTCGGCGAGGGCATCGAGGCCGACGCCACACGATTTGAGGTCGTCATGGTCCAGGGGCCAGAGCGGGTGAACCGGATCCAGGTTGTGGTCACCGATGTGCTCGAGGAGGCCATCGATGCCGACGAGTGCATCCGCATGGCGGAGGACCTGGCAGCTGCGGCAGAGAACGCCTACGCCGTGCCAGTGAGCCCGGTGAGGCGCTGGGCGGTCGGGGGGGTGCCGGCAGGGGTCTTCGAATACATCATCCAGAAGGAAGCCGGTCCGCAGGGCCATCGTTGGGCATTCTTCTTGGCGGACGGACACGGGTACATGGTCATCGCGACAATGGACTCGGACGTGACGGGGTGCCTGAGTGCACTCGATAGCCTGGGCGACACTTGGCGCTGGACCTAGACCTCGGCCACGCCTCACGGGTGAGAATGTGGGCGATATGAGGGTTAATGGCGTGCGCACCGTGCTGGCTTGGACCGCGCAGATCAATGAGCGCCGCTCTCGCGGCGAGCTGATCCCCGATGGCGAGCTGCTCGAGTACCAGCAGGCCAAGGTAAGGATGCTGGAGAAGATCGCGGGCCTGCCCGAGGCGGCGGGTTCGCGCGCCAACGAGACACTGGCCGCCGCCCGGGCGCGGCTGGCAGAGATGGAGGGGGGCGAGGGCGGCTGATCGCCCCGTCCCGGAAAAGGCGGCACCCGTCGCTATCCGGACCAACCGTAAGCGGCGCATGGAAAGCGCCACTGGCTGAAATTGTGACGAACTCGGTCCGCGAATAGGTCTCTGCCTCTCACGCGCGGACCGCGCCCTAGCGGTCTGCATGCTGAGCCCATGAACAGAAGCGGCCATCCCAGTCCAGCTGGTGGCCTTTACGGCGGCATGGATCCCAAGCCGCCCGGAGGGAGGTAGAGCGGTGATCCTGTTGCTTGGTCTGGTCCTGATCGTTGTGGCGCTCCGAGCCCGCCGAGGTCTCGCGCGGGTCGCCGTGCTGGTGTGCGGCGGTTTCACGGCCTGGTGGCTGGCAAGCCATGTGTCCCTCAGCGACTCCCAGCTGACCGCGCTGGCGGTGGGCGCAGTGGCGATCGGTGTCTTCCTAAACCGGTACCACCTGTATTGGCTGATCCTCGAGATCCGCCGGCATCCCTTGGTCGCGATCACCGCCGCGGGAGGGTTCCTGGTCGGAATCACCGGAGGGCAGATCGTCTTCGGCGCTCTGGTGGAGGGCGTCGCCCGCCCGGGTGCGCTGCTCTGGACGCTGCCGGGCGTCGTGATGATGCTCCTCGGCCAGTGGTTGATGGCGGCCCCGGCTCGTGATGGCAGCCTTCAGCAAGTCGTTGGGTTTCCGTATCGGCTCATCCGGGATGGCCTTGGCGCCGTCAGGGTCGACAGCGGCTTGGCGGTAAGGGTCGTCGTGGTGATGGGAGTGGGAGCGGTTGCCGCCCTGGCGGTCGACGTGGCCGGCGGACATCCGGTGTCGTCTTACGGGCTCGGCCGGTGGGCGGGGGTCCTGGCGGTCGGAGCTCTGTCGATCGCGTTCCTGCGGGCGGCGGACCTGGACTTCTGCAGGGACAACCGGCGCGAACTGGAATTGCTCGCCCAGGACGGCTTGAACGACGTGCGCGCAGTGATCGATGGGGCTGCTGGGGGTGGAGTACGCCGCCCTTACGCCTGGTACGCCGAGGAGGGTCGGTGACATGTGGACCTGGGCCGCGCTTCAGGACTACTACTACCAGATGGTGCCGGAGAGCTGGTACCCCGACGCGCATCTCAACCGCACCTGGCTGCCCGCCGAGTACGTCCCAGGCAGCTGCTGGCTGTGTGATCGGCAATGCGACCTGCGCTGGCCCGGGGCGTGCATCATGTTGGCCTTCGGGGCGCCTCTGGCGACGCATGTGGCCTGCGGTGACAACCGTTCGCTCTACAACGACTGCGAGGAGACCAAGCTCGAGAAGCTGGCCGCCGCCGCGGTGCTCTGGCAGGCGTACCCGCAGTGTCGGGCATTTGAACTCCCGACCGGGCTGACTACCGGGTAAGGGCCACCACGCCGTCTGCGTCGACTTGGAGCATGCGGGCCAGCGGATGATCGCGGTTCGCCGTCCTGAGCGCGATCGACGTCCCATTTGCAACCAACTCCCCGCCAAGAGCGCGAAGCAGATATGCCGCGATGCGGGCATCGGGGAACGACAGCGCATCCTCGTCGTATGGCGCCACCCCCAAGCCGAGGGCCTCGCAAGCGCGAGGAAACTGCTCGCCAAAGGTGATCGGCGAATTTGGACGCCACGATCCACCGATCTGGGTAGCAAGGATGGAGCTGAGGGCGAAGACCTCGGCGGCCTCGGGGTCGACGCCGGCCCATAGGGCGCGCTCGTGATACAGGCCGTTGACAACCTCGCGGATGATGTCCTCCTCGTCGTTGATCACCTCCATCGCCCAGATCTCGGAGCCCGTTGATCGGGCGCGCCAGGGGTAGGCGGAGACGATCTGCCCGGGAAGGTCACGGGCGGCTTGAAGCACAGGCAGAAGTCGGTCGGGCGCCGGCTGAGCCTCCCGGGAGCCGGTCTCCTCTGTCCAGGCCTCGGTGCAGGCAGAGACGGTGGCTTCCTTGAATACCGCTAGCGGCAGTGCCAAGCGGGAGGTGCCAAGTGCCAAGGTGATCTCTCGGGTCGCCGCGGTCGGGGTGAGAGGCTGGGAGATGACACCACCGAGAGCGTCGGCGATGTGCCGGCAATAGGCGGCCCCCCACCGCTCCCGTTCAACCGCCGAACGGGACGTTGTGACCTGGGGGCGTTCGCGCGGCGACTGCACGATCAGGCATCGGAGGGTGAACGTGGGCCCAAAGCTGACGGCCAGGTGGACCTGGGTGGCGTGGTCGTGGTCCTCGAGGTTCTTGACCAACTGCACCAGGGCCACCGCCAGGGCATCCGAGCCGCGGACTTGGGTGCTGTCCCACTCCCCTTCCATGTCGACATGCGCATCGCAGCGGGCTGAAACGCCGATGCGGGTCGCCTCGAGCACATCGGCCAGGGTTCCGGTCGAGGTGACGGGCCGGCCCGCGGCAACCTCCAGGCTCGCGGCGAGCATCTGGGCGCGACGGCGGCCGCGGGCGTCGATGCGATCGCCGCCACGGCGCAGGGTATTCAGCAGCTCACCGATGACGTAATCAGCATCGGGGTTCATGCGATCGGAGGCGATCGCCACGGTGGCGGTGCCCATCCGGTAGCTGAGGGTGCCGGGACCAGGGCCCCGCCACTCCGGGGTATGGGCGACGATGGTGCCGTCCGACGCTCGGAGTGCAGCCGCGGCAGGAATTTTGGCTACGTCAGCCGGTAGAAGACGCACGCTCGGGCTCCTCGCGGGGGCCTTCGCCCTTGAGCTCCTTGCGGATCAACTTCTCCTTCTGGACGACTTCCCGCAAGGCGAGTTCATAACTCCATTGACCGCGCGGCTTGATCGTCACCGTTGAATCGATCCTCTCGAGCCACTTCCTGAACCGCCGCAC
>DAINSI010000115.1:0-5566 GCA_036741395.1 Candidatus Dormiibacterota bacterium | reverse complement strand
TACGTCTTCTTCTTCATTAGCCATGACCGCCGCAAGCTGATCCACTTCAACGTCACCGCAAGTCCGACAGCGGCCTGGATCTGGCACCAACTTCTTGAGGCGACTCCGTGGGGTCGCCAACCCACTTACCTCATCCACGACCCATCGTGGTCAACGAGGGCCATCTCCGAAGGGTGCTAGCTGAGTTCATGCACTACTACAACCACGACCGTCCGCACCGAACGCTCTCCCTGCAGAGCCCCGTGCCGCAGGCGAGTTCAGGGCACGGTCTCGTTGTCTCCACGTCGGTGCTCGGCGGCCTGCACCATGCCTACGCGCGTGCTGCCTGAACTCGGATGGCCTTTTGCCGCCCCACAACCTTCTTGAATAGGAATTCGGTAAGAACTTCAGCTGAGGGAACGATGACCCCATGATTAGCTTCTCGGTGAGGGAATACGTCGCCTTGATCGAGTCTACGCCGCGGGGCGATCGCCGCCACCATATATCTTCCCCCCGGCATAGGAGTGGGCTTCGTCGGGGAACGACCCCGCCTCGACCTCGGCGGCGAACTCGCCCACCGCGCGGGTGATCTCGGTGCGGAGCTGGGCGTACTGCTTGACGAATTTGGGCGTCCGGGCGTTGAGCCCGATCATGTCGTGGAACACGAGCACCTGGGCGTCGCAGTGCGGTCCCGCACCGATCCCAATCGTTGGCACCGCCAGGATCTCGGTCAGGTGCCGGCCCAGCTCGGAGGGGACGCCTTCGAGGACGATCGAGAATGCCCCGGCCTCCTGCAGCGCGAGCGCCTCCCGCTCGATCCGGTCGGCGGCGTCGTCAGTCTTGCCCTGGACCCGGTAGCCGCCCATCTGGTTGACCGACTGCGGGGTCAGGCCGAGGTGGCCCATGACGGGGATGCCGGCGGCGGCGAGGCGGGCGGTCAGCTCGACCTCGGGGCCTTCCAGCTTGACCGCGTTGGCGCCGGCCTCCTTGAGGAAGCGCCCGGCGTTTCGCATGCCCTCCTCGACGCTGGCCTGATAGCTCATGAAGGGCAGGTCGCCCACCACCAGGGCGCGGGTCACACCTCGGCGCACGGCGCGGGTGTGGTGGAGCATCTCGTCCATGGTCACCGGCAGGGTGTCGGGGTAACCCAGCTCGTTGTTGGCGATCGAGTCGCCGACCAGGATCACCGGGATCCCGGCCTCGTCCACGATCTGGGCCGTCGGGTAGTCGTAGGCGGTCAGCATGGCCCAGCGCCGGCCCTCCACCTTCCAGGCCTGCAGATCACGGATGGTGATGCTCACAACGCCTCCTCCAGGATGTGCTGCAGCCACCGCCGTGCCTGGCGCAGGGCAAGCAGCGAGCTGGCCGCGTAGGCCCGCCGCAGTTCGGGGTCATCGGCGAGGGCCTCGAGGTGCCCGACGAGGATCTCGACGCCGCATCGCGGGCGGGGCCCTCCGCCTCGACGGCGAAGGCGGTGCCGGGCGCCAGGCGCCAGGCGCCAGCCCGAGAGGACCTGGAGCGGGTGATCGCCGCGGTGGCGTAGCCGCGCGCCACCAACGCCTCGAGCACGTCGCGACCCTGGCTGCCGGAGAGGTGGGCGACCAGCCGTCCCCTGCCGTCGGGCGTGTCCTCGGCGAGCTGCGTGGCGACCTCGGCGACGGCACCGTCAGGCACCGCCAGGAACGTCACGTCCCCGAGGCTGTGAGCCAGCGTGGACGCGGCACGACCGCTGCTGACAAAGCCAATGGTCAGCGGGTGGGGCTGGGGCTCGGCGTTTCCATCTGCTCCCAGCACCTGCGGTTCAGGCAGGCGGGCCACTGCGGTCCGTCTCGGTCTTACGATCCAAGCGGTCTTCTCCTAGACTGATGCTGCCCGCTGCCGGTCAGGCGCCCAGGGGGTCGCCCGCCCTTATGACTTTGGGGTGTGCTCATTATATTGACGTTCGGAGCTATGTATTCCCCGCACAAACCGGTATCAAGTCCTTGACTCGCGGGTCGCCGGTCATCAGGCACTGGTCTTCGAGTTCGACGGGCTGATCCATGATGCCGGCGGTTACACTGCTGCCTGGGATGTGGAGCCTTGCAGCGTGAGCACGATCCAGTGCGCCAGGCTGTTCACCGACGCCGCGGGCGAGTCGCGGTTCGACGAGGTCGAGGTGTCCCTCATGCTCACTGATTTCGCTCCTCCCCGCGCCGATGGACCTGTCCGCCCCGGTCCCCGCCAGCCAATTCGCCTTCTCCAGGTCCCACCCGGATGGGTTGGGGACATGCACCCGAGTCCCGGGAGGAAGCTGGGGGTGGTCCTCAACGGCAGCATCGAGGTGAAGGGCACGGTGGGCGAGCAGCGGGTCGTCAGCAACGAGGACCTGAGGATGGCCATCACCGCGCTCCCCGACTCCGCCTAGGCGGGTGGCTGATTTCGACCTCGGCATCGAAGGCGGGATAGTGGTGACCGGTCGGGGACGGCGCCAGGCCAACGTCTACGTCGAGGACGGCCGGGTTGCGGAGGTGACGGCCGCGAGGCGCACCGCGCGCGAGACCGCCGACGCCTCGGACCTCCTAGTGATGCCCGGGTTCGTCGACGCCCACGTGCACTTTATGGATCCCGCCGACCCGTCGCGTGAGGACTTCCCGTCCGGCAGCGCGGCGGCGGCGCGAGCCGGCGTAACGACGGTAATCGAGCACACCCACGGCCGGCCCGTGCGCACCGCAGCCGACCTCGCCGAGAAGGCGACCTACCTTGCCGGCCGGTCTGTAGTTGACTTCGCGCTCGGGGCCCACGCCTGGCCCGGGCACCGTGACGACGTCGGGCCTGCCTGGCGGGCGGGGGTCGCGTTCATGAAGGCCTTCACGTGCACCACCCACGGCATCCCCGGGCACGATGCCGCGGCCCTCTTCGACCTCATGACCGCGGCCGCACAGTCGGGCGCGACCTGCCTGCTGCACTGCGAGGACGAGTCTTTGACGGCCGGCGCGGAGGCCCACCTGCGCGCCGCCGGGCGCGAGGACGGCGGCCTCATCCCGGAGTGGAGGAACCGCACCGCCGAGCTGGTCGCGGTGGCGGTCGCGGCACTGCTGGCCCGCCGCACGGGTGCGTGGGCGGTGCTGGCCCACGCCAGCCACGTCGACGTGCTCGACGTGGCCGGCCCCATGACGGTGGAGAGCTGCCCCCAGTACCTCACCCTGCTGGAGGCCGAGGTGTCCAGCGAGGGAGTGTTCCGCAAGTTCACCCCGCCCGCCCGCGCGGAGTCCCCGGCCGCGCTCCAGGCGATGTGGCAGGCGCTGGCCGCCGGCCGCATCGATTACGTCTCCAGCGACCACGCCCCCTCCACCCGGACCCAGAAGTCGGCGGGCTCGATCTGGGATGTCCCCTTTGGCCTACCCGGGATCGACACCACCTCGGCGGTCCTGCTCGATGGCGCGCACTCTGGGCTCATCACCCACGAACGCGTCGTCGAGGTGTATGCCGAGACGCCGGCGCGCGTCTACGGGCTGAGGAGCAAGGGCAGGTTGGAGCCCGGTGCGGATGCCGACATCTCGCTGGTGGACCCCCAAGCCGCCTGGACTGTCAGCGACGGCGACATCCTGTCGAAAGCCGGGTGGAGCCCGTTCGCCGGCCGGACCCTCCACGGCCGGCCGCTGCGGACCTACGTCCGGGGCAACCTGGTGGCCGCCGAAGGCACCGTCATCGCGGCGCCTCGCACCGGTCGCTTCGTCCCGGGTCCCGGCCTGGCCTGAGGACCGCCGCCGGGACTATACCGGCGGCCTGACCAGGGGCCAGCGCGACTGCAGCTCCGCGGTGGCGGCGTGGAAGGCCCGGGCCACCGCCGGCACGGCGTGGTCGGCGCCGCTGGGACCACTCAGCTGGATAGCGATGGGGATGCCGTCGCCGTCGAAGCCCGCGCGGACCACGACCGTGGGGAGCCCGGCCGGGTCCTGGGGCACCATGAACGGCATCACCAGCGACCGAAGCGGTTCCCGCTTGCCGAAATGGTCCAGGCTCGAGTGCGAGGGTCGTGAAGGCGCGGACCAGGGGCTCGACATCGGCGATGCGCGCCGCGACGGAGTCGAAGACCTCGACTGGGGAAAAGGCCCGCGCCAGGTATCCGGCTCGGATCTCGGCGACATTGAGCCGGCAGAGCTCAGAAACCGTCGGCGGCAGCGCCGGCTTCATGGACCGCACTCTACCGGGTTTCGGCCATCGCTTTCCGGCTAGCAGATGGGCATTCCGCGCTCCGGAATAAAAGTTTACACCGGGATCTCGGCCTCCATATGATTGCGACCTCGCCCACCCCCGGGCGCGACGGAGGCTAGCCGTGCCGCTCACCCTCGAAGAAGCCGACCGGCTCATCGCCGCAACCCACCAGCAGGCGACCGCAATGGGAATCAGGGTCACCGTCGTGGTCGACGAGGGTGGCCACGTCCAGGCCGCGGGGCGCATGGACGGCTCCTTCCCGCTGTCTTTCCGGATCGCCGAGGCCAAGGCCGTCGGCGCCGCGCTGTGGCAGCGGGACGGAGGTTCGCTGAAGTCGATCCACGCCGACCGCCCGGGCTTCTTCAATGCCGTCGACCGCCTCGTCCCGACCGGCCTGGTGCCGGGCCCGGGCTCGGTGGTGCTCCAGCGCGACGGGGTCGTGCTGGGGGCGGTGGGTGTAAGTGGCGCGACCGGCGAGCAGGACCTGGAGTGCGCCGAGGCGGGCGTACGCGCCGTCCTCGCCTGAACACCAGCCGGGCGGCGGCCTGACCCGGGAGGGTCAGGTCAGCAGCTTCACCACCGTCGCCAGGCCGGCGACCACGATCAGCGCCCGCAGCACCACGGGCGACGTGCGGCGCCCCATCGACGCGCCCACCTGCCCACCGGCGATACTGGAGATGGCCAGCAGGGCCGCCGGCTCGAGGGCGACATGGCCGCTGAAGAGGAAAATCACCGCCGCCAGGCCGTTGACCTGCATGACGATCGCGTTCTTGAGCGCGTTGAGGTTCTGCAGCGGGTCCGAGAGCATCACGGCCAGCAGGCTGACCAGGATCACTCCCTGGGCGGCGCCGAAGTATCCGCCATAGACCGCAGTGGCGAAGACCCCGATGGGCAGAACCCAGCGGCCCCACGCGCCCGTGCCATCGGTGGCCACGAAGCGCGACAGCCTGGGTTGGGTGATGACCAGGACCACCGCCAGCATGATCAGAACGGGCACCACCGTCGCGAAGACCCGCTGCGGCAGGACCAGGAGCAGGGCCGCCCCCAGCGCCGCCCCGGCCAGCGCGGGCAGCGAGAGCCAGGCCAGCCGGGGCAGCTGGCTGCGCAGCTCGCGGCGGTAGCCGACGACCGCGCTGACATTCCCGAACGCCAGCCCAAGGGAATTGCTGACATTGGCGGTCACGGGGGGAAAGCCGGCGGCCAAAAGGACCGGGAAGGTGATGAGCGAGCCCGAGCCCACCACCGCATTGATGGCGAGGAAACCGGCGATTACCACCGCGAGAACCGCTGTCGGGCTCAGACCGCGGTCCGCCGCAGGCCCGCGAGCACCCGCCCCCGCCCGTCGCGGGTCAATCCGCCCCCGGGGGACGCATTTTCACTTCCGGTTGTCATA
>DAINSI010000114.1:3672-5607 GCA_036741395.1 Candidatus Dormiibacterota bacterium | reverse complement strand
GTGGGGGAGATGCAGGAGGTGGCGGGCGTCGCGGCGCTCTGGCACCTGATCGACGCGCGCCGGCAGCCGCCTGCCGATCCCTACACCGCACTCGAACGCGACCTGGGGGACTAGCCCCGAGCTTTCCGATCCAGCGCCGACCAGCGCGCCTCTCCGCTCCAACGGTCGATCAGGTCCTGGTTCTCGCCGAAGATCCAGGACTCGGAGACCTTGCCATCCCTGAAATGCACGACATGGGCGTAGCGATCGTTGAGGCTCTTGCCCTCGCGCTGGCCCGACACCGTCGCCAGGGCCACGGCATGCTCGTCGTTGCCGAGCGCGTCATGCAGCTCGACCTTGAAGGTGCCGTCCGTCTCGGTGAAGTTGAGCATGAAAAGCTCGAGAACCTTGTCCACGCCGTGGTGCGCACCCGACAGGTGGTTGTGCCCGGGTAGATGCCAGGTGATGTCGTCGGCGAAAAGGGACCTCAGCTTGTCCATGTCGCCCGCCTGGAAGGCGGCGTAACCCTGTCGGAGCGACTCGGTATTTGCGTGCTCGGCCATGACTTCCCATTCCCCCAAATCGACTTGGAATCAAACGGCCCGCCTGCGACACAGATCCTGTTGCAGACCGTGACACCAAGCCCGGCCCCTGTGAAGCCGCCCAGGTCGGTGGATCTGAGGCCGGGGCCGGCAAGCAAGCGGGCGCGGCCGGACAACCCGCTGGCACCTATACTCCGCGCGGCTCCGTCCACCCAATTTGAGGTACGCACGCCATGCCGGTCTTCATCCCCAAGCCCGAGGAGCAGGCGGCCTTCTGGCAGCAGCACCTGGAACCGGGCGAGCAGGTCCAGTCGACGTGGTGGTTCGAGCAGCGGCTTCCGCTCCTGGTCGCGATCCTGCTCGAGCAGGGCGGCGCCATCGCCGAGATGATCTTCTCGGCCATGCGGCACCGGTATTTCGGGGCCCTGACCGACCGCCGGCTGCTGATCATGGGATCGACCGGTTGGCACGACCCGATTCCGGCCCGGTTCGAGGCGCTTCCCCGTGGCTCGGTCGTCTGCAGCCAGTTCACCAACTGGCTCGGCCACGTCGCCATGGATCTGCAGGTCGCGGGGGAGGCGAGCGTCCGCCGCTATCGCGTTCCCCGCTCCCAGCGCCAGCAGGCGGAAGCGTGCCAGGCCCTTGTCCCAGGCGCGACGGCCGCAGGCCCCGGCTAGAGCGAGTACTGGGCCAGGAACGAGGTCAGGTGTGAGTGGAGGCCCGTTGTGACCGCGATCCCGAGCGCCGCCAGGACCAGGCCCGCCACCCGTGAGCTCGCGGCACCGAAACGCTCCAGTCCGGTGAAGGCGGCAGCTGCCGGGACCGAGCGGCTCTGAAGCCGGCAGGGCCCTACCCGGGGAGCCAGCCGGCCACCGGACGGTGGCTGTCCATCGCCCACTTGAGCGTGTCGAGGACCTCCTGCAGATGCTCGCGCATGGCGGATTCGGCCGCGTCCGGGTCGTGGGACTTGAGGGCGGCGAAGATCGCCTCGTGCTCGGCCAGGGAGCGCTCGGTCCGGCCCGGGCGCAGGATCGTCTGGTACTGGAAGCGGATGCTCTGTGACTTGAGCCCTCCGACCAGCCGGCGGGCGGTCGGGTGGTCGGCTGCAGCCCAGATCCGCTGGTGGAACCGCCCGTTCAGCTCCGAATAGCCGATCGCGTCCCCGCTCGCCACCCGGCCGCGCATCTCGACGATCACCAGCTTCAGGTCGGCCAGGTCCTCGGCCGTGGCGAGCTCCGCCGCACGCCGGGCCAGCAGGCCCTCCAGGGTCGCGCGGACCTCCTCGATCTCGAGCGCCTCCCGGTCGGAGATGAGGCGCACCCGGGCGCCCCGGTTGGGCTCCAGGGTCACCAGCCCCTCCTGGTCGAGCCGGACGAGGGCCGAGCGCACCGCGGAACGGCCCACGCCCAGGCGG
>DAINSI010000114.1:0-3662 GCA_036741395.1 Candidatus Dormiibacterota bacterium | reverse complement strand
GTGGAACTGCCCGCTCACGATCGCCTCCCGCAGGAGGTGGTAGGGATCTTTGACGGAGGCCTCAGAGCGCATGTTGCGTTTCGACGAGATTATCCTCAATAATGTCGACAATCGGCGGTGTCGGTTCTTCTAAACGGGGGAGCAGCAAGTGAAGTCGTTCCAACCAGCCGTACGCCCCGGCCGCCTCGCCTCCGCCGGCATCTCGGTGCTGGTCCTCATTGTGATGGCCGCCTGTGGAGGCAGCAGCTCGACCGGCGGCGGCCTCGGTTCGGGTGACC
Source organism: Candidatus Dormiibacterota bacterium (assembly GCA_036741395.1). GTDB lineage: Bacteria > Chloroflexota > Dormibacteria > DASZGP01 > DASZGP01 > JAXDLW01. The sequence goes on along the minus strand of DAINSI010000114.1, from coordinate 3,384 downwards.
TCCTGGTCGGCGTGATCGCGCCCTTCACCGGTGCCGACGCCGGTCTCGGCCCCGCCTACTACGCCGCCTGCCTGCCCGCGCAGCTGACCATCAACAACAACGGTGGGGTCGGCGGGCGCAAGATCAAGTGCCAGCAGTTCGACACCCGCGGCGAGCCCGCCGACGCGGTTCCGGCCGCCAACCAGATGATCGCCAGCAACTCGAACCTGATGGCGGTGGTCGGCTGCACCTCCGACGAGGCCGCGACCGTCGCGCCGATCATCGACCGCTCCCACGTCCCCATGTTCTGCATGACCGGGCAGTCCGAGTTCAACAAGACGCTGCTGAAGTACTTCCACCGGCTGGTGCCGCCGGACGAGTTCGACGCCTACGCCATGGTGGGAAGCGCTCTCTTCGGGCCCGGCCACTCGCCCTACAAGAAGGTGGCCCTGGTCTTCGGCAACGACATCGGCTCGCAGGCCTTCGTCGGGCCCGCCACCGCGGCCCTGACCAAGCTCGGGGCGCAGGTGACGATCAACCAGCCGATCACGCTGGGTGCATCGTCCTACCGGACCGAGGTCGCCGCGATGCTGGCCACCCACCCGGACGTGATCCTCACCGAGGCGCTCGGCTCCGCCGGCACTTACCTCAAGGAGGTCAAGCAGCAGAACGGGAGCACCATCCCCTTCATCGGCACCTCCGCCACCATCGACCCGGTCTGGTTCCAGCAGGTGCGCGACGCCATCGGCATCGACGACATCCTCAAGTACTACTCCGCGGTGGACATCGGGTACACCTACAGCGGGACCGGCTACCAGGAGTTCCTGACCCAGCTGAACGCCTCCGCCGCCACCTTCAAGGACGCTCCCAAGTACAAGCAGCGCGGCTCCACGCTCCATCTCTACGACGGAATCGTGATGAGCGCCCTGGCGATGGTCGCCACCAACAGCGCCGACAAGACCGTCTACAACCCGAAGATCAAGGAGATCGCCAACGGCGTGTCCGGCGCGACCGTCGTCAACACCTACGCCGACGGCATCGCCGCGCTTAAGGCGGGCAAGACGATCCGCTTCGTCGGCGCCGGTGGCGAGACCAACTTCAACCAGTACAACAACTCCCAGCAGGGCTACCTGCTCGTCGGCGTCGACAAGGACGGCGGAGAGGTCACCAACGGTCACCTGACCGAGGCCCAGACCCAGCAGATCATCGACGCCGGCGGCGGCTAGTCAAGGCAGTCCAACCAGGCACCAGCGGGAGCCAAACGCCGTGGACCTCTATGTAGCGGCGTTCGGCTTCGGCCTGGTCAGCATCTCGGTGATCGCCATCGCCTCGGTCGGCTTCACCATGCAGTTCGGGATCACCAACATGATCAACCTCGCCTATGGGGAGGTCATGATCGTCAGCGCCTACTCCGCCTATTACCTGAACCGGGCCGGGGTGTCGATCTGGATCGGCCTGCTCTTCGGCGCCGCCGTCGGCGCCGTCTTCTCCTTCCTGCTGAACCGGGTCCTCTACGCGCCCTTCCAGCGCAAGGGGACCGCCCCCATCGGGATGGTGATCGTCGCCCTCGCGGCCTCGCTGATGATCGCCAACCTGCTGCTGCCGCTGGTCGGGTTCTACACCTCCTCCTACCGGCAGGACCCGGGGCCGATCCTGCGCGCCGGCGGGCTGGTGCTGACCAGCGTCCAGCTCGTGATCATCGTCATCGCGGTTGTCCTGATGCTCGCGATCCACGGCCTGCTGCGCTACACGCGGCTCGGCAAGGCGATGCGGGCGACGGCGGCCAACCCAACCCTGGCCCGCAACTGCGGCATCCCGACCCAGCGCGTGATCGACGTGGTCTGGCTGATCACCGGATCGCTCTGCGGCATGGCCGGGGTGGTTGCCGCCATCAACTCGGAGAACTTCGCGGTCAGCAGCGGCGCCGGCTACCTGATCACGATCCTCGCCGCCGCAGTCCTCGGTGGGGCGGGCCAGCCCTACGGGGCCATGATCGGCGCGGTGATCATCGGCATGGTCACCGAGCTGAGCGCGGCGGCCATCTCCCCCGAGTACAAGGAGGTCGTCGCCTTCAGCATCCTGGTGCTGGTGATGGTTCTCCGCCCCCAGGGCCTGCTGGCCAAGCGGGGAGCGCTGGCGGCGGCCGGATGAACTACTACGTCGGCACCCTGCTCGTCTACGCGGGGGTTGACATCATCGCCTGCCTGGCGCTGAACCTCGAGTTCGGCGTCGCCGGCATCGTCAATTTCAGCTTCATCGTGTTCCAGGCGGTCGGGGCCTACACGGCGGCGGTGCTCTCGATGCCGCCCGACACCGCCAACGGTGGCTTCCAGATCTACTTCGGCGGGTTCTCGCTCCCCTTCCCGATCCCCTGGCTGGGCGGGGCGCTGGCCGGCGGGCTGCTCGCCGTCCCGGTCGGCCTGGTCGTGCTGCGAAAGCTGCGGAGCGACTACCAGGCGATCGCCCTGCTCGTCCTCTCGGTGATCGCCAACACCGTGATCACCAACGCCCGGCCCTTCCTCAACGGCGCCGCCGGGCTGGCGCTGGTGCCCCCGCCCCTCTCGGAGTGGATGGACCCCAACACCCAGACTTACCAGCTGCTCTACGTCGGGCTGACGGCGGTCTGCATGGTGCTGGTGCTGATCGTGACCTGGAGGATCGTCAACTCGCCCTACGGGCGCACCCTGCGCGCCATGCGCGAGCACGAGCTCGCCGCCGCCGCCGTGGGCAAGAACCCGGTCGAGCTGAAGATGACCATCTTCATCGTCGGTGGCGTCATCGCGGGGCTGTCGGGAGCGATCCTGGTCGGCTACATCCAGCTCTGGGCGCCCTCGGTCTGGCTCTACCCGGAGACGATCGTGCTCTTCGCCGCCATCATCGTCGGCGGGCGGGGCAACAACATCGGCGCCATCCTGGGCGCGATCCTGGTGCCGGTCGGGTTCGAGGAGGCCACCCGCTTCATCCCCAACATCGGGCCCGTCGGCCTCGTTCCCGCGCTGCAGTGGGTCGCGATCGGCCTTCTCATCATCGGCTTCCTCTGGTTCCGACCCGAGGGTGTTCGCCCGGAGCCGCGCCGGGTTTTCCCGGCCGATTTCGCCGCCGAGGAGGCCGATCCTGTCCGCGCAGCCTGAACCTCCGATGCTGGTCGCGCGCGAGGTGCACCGCCACTTCGAGGGGATGCGGGCGGTGGACGGGGTCTCGATCGAGGTCCCGCCGGGGAAGATCACCGGCCTGATCGGGCCCAACGGAGCCGGCAAGTCCACCTTCCTGGCGGTGCTGGCGGGCACCCTGCCGGCGACCAGCGGCAGCATCTCCTTTGAAGGCGAGGACATCACCCGCCTCCCGGCCTACATGAGGGCGCGTGCCGGCATGGTGCGCACGTTCCAGCTGCCGTCCGAGTTCGCC
>DAINSI010000113.1:0-5650 GCA_036741395.1 Candidatus Dormiibacterota bacterium | reverse complement strand
AGCAGCTTGAGTGGCTGGTAGGTCCAGAGTCCCAGCGCCATCGCGGCGCCGGCCAGCAGCGCCCGGTTACGGGACGGGCGGCGTGCCCATTCGGTCATCGCCCAGAGCGCGAGCGCCCCGGTCACCGGAACCAGGATATTGCGCATCCCGTCGCGCGAAATGCAGATCAGCCAGAGCGACCCGGCGACCCAGCCCGCCGCCCCCAGGGCGACGGCCCGACCCTCGTGGCGCAGCCAGCCATAGACGGCGATCACTGCCAGCACCCCGAGGACGGCGGACGTCGCGCGGAGAACGGTGACCGACTCGCCGGCGAGCCGGAAGGCGAGCGCCACCAGGTACCCGTAGAGCGCCTCGCGACCGGCATCGTCGGCGAAGAACACGGGGTGGTAGCCGGCCAGGTGAAGGACGCGGTGGGCGTCGTATCCCTCGGCGGCCTCATCGGGGTACAGGCCACCGGGCTGGGCATGCAAGGCGAAGAGGCGCAGCGCCGCCGCCGTGGCCACCACGGCGAGCAGCGCCATGCCCTCCAGGAGCCCGGCGCGGCGCCGGCCGGCGAGGTCGGCGCTCAGTGCGTCCAGGTCTCCAGGCAGACGCCGCCGGCACAACTGCGCTGGGTAAGCCGTCGCCCGCCGGGGATCGCCGGGTCCGCCTGGTCGGGGCTGGTCACCAGGTAGAGGGTCCGCGCCGGATCGGGGACGGTGGGGACGATGTCCCCCGGGCGGAAGGCCGCCAGGCCCACGTACCACGGCACGGCGCGGTCGACGACCCTGACCGCCTGGCGGGTCGTCGGGTTGCTGTAGTAGAGCACCGGGAAGTACTGGGTCGGTCCGTTGAGGGCGACGGCATCCCGCGAGGGGTCGACGCGGCCGTCGAGGTAGGCGGTCACCGATGGCACCTGTGGGGTTGCCAGCGTGGCCACCTCGATGCCGGTCGCGACCAGCAGCAGCGCCAGGGCGGCCACGATCAGCCCGCGGCGCGCCGTCCACGCCAGCGCCACCCCGGCCGGGGGCAGCAGCTCGGTGGTGTAGAGGTTGAGAAAGCGCTCGTCCAGCAGCGGCTTGCGGAGGCTGACCAGGAAGAGCAGGAGGAGGGCGAAGCCGCCGCAGCCAAGCAGGTAGAGCATCCCCCCGCGTTCTGGCGGCGCCGAGGCGCGGTAGGCCAGGGTCCCCAGCGCCAGCAGCGCAGGGATCGCCACCAGCGCCATCCCGACCACCATCGTCGTCGGCCCTGGATGGGCCGCCAGGTAGCCCAGTCGGGTGACCACGCCGGGGATCGAGAAGGGCTGGCTCCAGTAGGGCTCCCCCGCGTGGCGAAACTGCGGCGCGGCATAGATCAGCCAGGGCCCCAGCGCCGCCCCGGCAGCGGTCGCCACCGACCCCACCCGGAGCAGGGTGGCGCGAGCGGGGCGCAGGAACAGGGCCGCCGCAAGCAGCTGCGGCGGTATCGCCAGCGCCACCAGGTAGTGGCTGTAGAGACCCACCAGGACGGTGAGGCCGTAGATCGCCAGCCGCCCCGCCGAGGGCCGCTCGACGGCGCGCCACAACGCCAGCGCCATCGCCAGGACCATGGTTGTCGCCAGCGCGTACATCCGGGCGTCGCGCGACCACAGCACCAGCAGGGGCATCAACGCCACCAGCGCGCCCGCGGTGATCGCCGCCCGGTCGCCCCCCAGGCGCCGTCCCAGCGCCGCCGCCAGCGGCACCGCCGCGGTCCCGGCGATGACCGAGGGCAGCCGCAGCGTCACCGCCGAGTTGCCGAGGAGGGTGGCGGCCCGCACCAGCAGGTACTGCAGCGGCGGGTGGTTGTCGTTGTGGACGACGTCGATCATTTCCTGCATTGAGCGTCGCATCAGCACGCCCATGAAAGCCTCGTCGCTCCACAGCGGCGTGTACGCCAAAAAGGCGCCGCGGGCAGCCAGGCCGAGAACGGTCACCCCCAGCATCCCCTGGCCGTAGGTCGACCGCGCCCACGTCCAGGGCGACTCCAGCGCCGCCGACCCCGCGCTAGAGGCCGGGTCGGTTGGTGAGGTGGTGGGTGCCATTGGCGTAGGCCAGGATCAGTGCGACGACCAGGACGATCGCCAGCACCAGCCCGGCGAGCGCGATCCAGGGCGCGGCGCGCTGCACCGGGCTCGTGCTTCGCGGAGGCGCGGCGCGGACCGCCGCCGCCAGCTCGTCCAATCGGCCCACGATGTCAGCCACGCTGAGGGTACCCAGCGGCATCCCGCGCTCCTTCCACTCGGACCACACTCCCGACTCCTCGGTGGGCGGCGGGTGAGCCACCAGCACGTTGGTCGCACCTGCATCAAGCATCCGCTGGGCCACCGAGGCCACGGGCTCGTCGGGCGAGGCGATCATGGGGTCGGGATCCATGATCGCGGCGGCGGTCCGGCCGTCCGGGTCGTCCCAGCCGCCGGCCACCGCGCGCTCGTCGATGAGACCGATCAGCTCACTGCTGAGGTCGATTGCCAGCACCGTCCTGACACTACGGTCGCGCATCGCCCGGGCAACCTCGCGGACGCTCATGTCAGCGTCGCAGAGGACCACCCCTGCCCGCATCACGTCGCGCACCGGGCGGTTGGTGGCATTGCCCGCGGCCAGGGGGCTCACCCGCGGGCCAGGTGGGCGGCGATGTCGCCGTAGCTCAGCACCCCCACGGGGCGTGCAGGGTTGCCGTCGGTCACCACCAGCAGGTCCGCGCCGCTGTCGCGGAGGCGTTCCACCGCGGATCCCAGGCGCTCGCCGGCGCTGACGCTGGGCGGCGGCTCCAGGGTCATGATGTCGGACGCCATGGCCTCGGTGTGGCCGTCGATCACCGCCCGCAGCAGGTCGAGGTCGGTGATCACTCCGGCGATCAGGTCGGAGCCCGCGCTGGCCACGATGATCGCCCGCACCCCCTCGTCCTGCATCCGGCGTGCCACCTCCATCACCGGGGTGCGAAGAGTGCAGCTGGGAAGCCGTGGGCGCATGGCCTGGGCCACGGTGGCTGCCTGAGCGGACACCGGCGAAGTCTACGGGGGCGGCGGCGCCACCGGGTCGAGGGGGTGGTGGCGGCGCAGCCACGCCAGCGGGACGCGGCCGCTGAAGATCCCCGAGAGCCCTGGTCGCGTCGGGCCGTAGACCGCGCTCAGGAATACGTGCCCGGCGACCAGCGGGAGCAGCAGGACCCAGGTGAGGTTGTGCAGCGTGCGGCTGTTCTCCAACAGCCAGAAGGGGGGGTGCAGCGGCGGGAAGAGGACCACGCCGGTGAGGCCCAGCCACAGCAGCGCCGCCGCGGTCAGGACCGCGTTGGCCTTCTGGCCGGCGTTGAAGCGGCCGGCGTGCGGTAGCTCGTCCTCGAGGCCGGTGCGGCGCGAGAGCCAGGTTCGCAGCCAGACGCGGTCACCGCTACTCCAGAGGTCGATCTCTGCGGCGTCCAGCCGGAGCCGGCCGCGGTCGCCAACTGCGACCACCAGCAGGGGCAGCAGGATGGCGGCGAAACCGCTGATCCAGTGCCCTACACGGATGATCTCGCGGCTCCCGAAGAGCTTCTCCGCCGCCGGGAAGAACAGCGACAGGCCGGTGGCCATGGCCAGGAGCAGCGGGGCGGCGAAGGCCCAGTGCATCCAGCGTTCGGAGCGGTTGAAGCGCTCGACGGTCGCGTCGGGCGCGGCCCCCCTACTTGAGGTAGGCGTTGACGTCATAGCCGCGCTGCTCCCAGTAGCCGATCTCCTGGGAGGGGGTGAGCCGGATGCGGGTGACCCATTTGACGCCCTTGTAGCCGAACATGAAGGGGATCACCAGCCGCAGGGCTGCCCCGCGGTCCTGGCTCAGCGGAGCACCGTTGATGCGATGCGCCAGCAGCACATTGGGCCGCCGCGCCTCGTCGAGGGTCAGGCTGTCGACGTAGATCCCGTCGGCGCTGTCGAAGCTCACCGCCCGGGCCGACGCCTTGGGCCTGGCCATGTCGAGCAACTGGGAGACCAGCGGTCCCTGCCAGCGAACGCGATCCACCTTCCAGCCGGTCACGCACATGTAGTCGTGGACCTGGTCCGCCTGGGGGAGGGCAAGGAGGTCCTGAAAGGTCAGCGTCATGGGGTTGTCGACCAGGCCCTCGATGTGCAGCTCCCAGTTCCTGCCATCGAAGGTGGGCTCGCTGTTGGCCACGGTGTAGAAGTAGAAGCCGTCCTGGGGGATGAAGGCCTTGAGGGGGCCGAGTTGGCCCAGGCTGCCGAGCAGCTTGCCGCCACCCGCGGCCACGACCGCGCCCGCGGCCACGGTGCCCAGGAAGAGACGGCGACCGACGTGCTGGCGCCCGGGTTCCTGGGGCGCTGGCCGGCGGCTCTCCACGATAGGAACAACTATCCCATCAGGGACCTTATTGCCGCCGTTCCAAACGGGTGCCGGGCACCGCCGGGCTTGGCTATCCTCTCTTGCATGTTTGGTAGCAAGGCCCTCCCGGTCCCCGACATCCTGCCGACCAAATGCCCGGACTGCGATGCCCGGTTGAGCTGGGAGGTCCTCGAGTACCTCGACGCCGTCATCGGCATCAAGAAGGTCGACCACTACAAGGCCACCTGCGCCAACGGACACGTCCACCACCGTGACCAGCGTGGCCAGGTGGTTGAGCCGGCTGAGCTCAACCTGCCGCCGGACACGTCGGAGTTCGCGCAGAGCCCCCAGGGCCCCCAGCCCTACTCGGGCTTCATCGAGTTCGTGAAGCAGGAGCGGGCCAAGGCCGAGGCTCTCAAGGCGGCCCAGGCCAAGAAGGCCGCCGATGCCGCCGCGGCCGCGAGCGCGCCCGCAGCCGCGGCCGCGAGCGCGCCCGCAGCCGAGGCCGCGCCTCCCGGCTAAAGCCGGCCGCGGCAAGCCGCCCGGCGCTCTGGGCGCCCGGCGGGGTCTGGCTGGGGAGGCAGGAGTCGAACCTGCAATCTTCTCGTCCAGAGCGAGCTGCCTTACCATTTGGCCACTCCCCAAGGACCCGTTCGGCCCACGCCAGGGCCGAAAGCTCCCGAATTATAGGTTTGCCGCCGAGATGCAACAACTTGGCTCAAACGCGCCCTCCAGGTTGCCTCCTGAGCCACTTAATGTGATACTGGAGATATACAAAGAAAGGTAATTGAGCCCACGCAACAGGGGTGAGTGTGAGTGTGAGCAGGGAGGCTGAGATTGCCACGTCGTAGACCACCAATCGACATCTTCACGTTCCCGGTACCCGACAACATGAACGCCGTGGCGGCCAGGTGCCCTGCGTGTGACGGGGTCGGTGAGCCCTATGGCGAGGTCGGGTCTCGGATGGTGTTCAAGTGCACCGCCTGCAACGTCCGCTTCAAGGGCGCGCAGACCGCCGCGATCATCCGCCAGCAGACGCGCCGGGACGCCGCCGTCTAACCCGTCTTGGATCCCGGTCGGCGGCAGATCAGCTCGCCGATCCCAAAGTCGAGCCTGACCAGGCACTCCGCCCGGCCCAGGAGCTGTGCTGACTCAAGCAGCGGGGGTGTGACCCGGGTACCGGTGAGGGCCACGCGGGTGACCATGAAGACGTCTCCCGGCTTCCAACCCCGGTCGGCCGCGACCGACCGCATCCGGGGTTCGAGCTGGGGGCCGATAACCTCGTTCTCGAACAGCTGGCGGACATCCTGCACCACCGCGATGGTCTGCTCCAGGCGTTC
>DAINSI010000112.1:0-5683 GCA_036741395.1 Candidatus Dormiibacterota bacterium | reverse complement strand
CCGGCGCTGTACCAGCCGAACACGTCGACGATGTAGTTGGCGTGGCCGGAAGCATTGAAGATGTCGATGAGGCCGCCGGGGCCCACCTTGACCACGGTCAGGTTGGGCCAGGTGTCACCGGGATTGAAGTTGACGTCGGAGGCCCAGGGCACCGCGTCGCCGTCAGGGTAGACGGTGCCATACCCCCCCGCGGAGGTGTCGGTGGCAGTCACGTTGAGCACCACCGCTGCCACGGTCACCCCGGTCGGTGGGCTGAGGAAGGTCCCGACCTGGACCGGGAGGCTGACCTCGTCGCCGATGGGGTAGATATAGCCGCCGAGGGTCTTGTCGCGGGTGTCCAGCACCCGGGCCGGGGTCATGCCGACGAAGGTGCCGCCCTGTACGGTGTTGGTGCCATCGGTGTACCACCCGCCGACGTCGGCGATGACGTCGACCGATCCCTGCTGGGTGGCGAAGCTGATGTAGCCCTGCGAATCAACGCTGACGATGACCCGGTTGGGCACCGTCTGACCGGCGTTGAAGTTCAGGTTGGAGCCCTGCGTTGGCGGGGCGCCTCTCCCCGGGTATACCGTGAGGAAGCTGTCGCGGGTTGAATTGGTCACCGTGACGTTGAGGGTGACGGCGGAAACACGAGCGGTGGGCACGTTGCCCCGGCCGGTGACCTGGAACCTTATGGGCGAGCCGGCCGCCAATGGTGTCGAGAACCCACCCGTGCCGAAGCGGGTGTCGAGGATGCGCGCGGGGGAGAGGGCGCGGTACAGGCCGGCGCTGGCAGCGCCCGTGCCCGCGTCGGAAAAGTAGCCCTGGACATCCACGATCACGTTCACGCTGCCCGATGAGGCGTTGTAGAGCGTCACCGCGCCGCCAGGGCTGCTGAGCCCCACCTGGACCAGGTTGGGCCGGGTCGTGCCTGCCACCCAGTTGAGGTTCGATGCGGTGCCGGATGGAGTTGATCCGGTGGGGTAGACGGTGAGGAAGCCGTCGGCCATGGTGTCGGTCACGGTCACATTGATCACCACGGCGGTGGACGCCGGGGGGACCGGCACAGTGCCGTTGGAGGCGGTAGAACCGGCGACGGTCAGGTTGCGACGCTGGCCGGGGGCGAACGGGGTGGTGTAAGGCCCTATCCCGCCGGGCCGCGTGTCCATGACCCGCGCCGGCGCCACCGGGTGGTAGACGCTCGGCGGCGTGTCGGCCAGCGCCGGGGTCGGCGCCAATCCGAGCGGCAAGACGAAAAATGCCATCACCGCTGCGCCCAGGATGCCCGCAATCCTCGAGCGCTTCACGGTTTCACAATACTCTTGATTCTGGACTTTGCGTGAGAACCGTGTTACGGCCAGGCACCAGGGGCGTGGCAACGTCTCTCCAGGTGGCAGCGGCGCTGCAGGCGCTTCTCCTGGTGGCCCTCGGCGTCCAGCTGTTCCGCGCCCAGGTGGGGTTTGCCTCTGATCACGTCATGCCCCATCGTGTCCAGGTGGAGGTGAGCGACCCCCCGCATACCGCGCTGGTTCTGAGCCACGTTCCGCGGGGTGACAGCGTGGTCCTGGTGACGCCCAGCAAGGACTACGTCTTCGGCTACTTCCAGCTTCAATACGCCCTGCTACCCCGTGGCCGGGTCACCTGGGTCGTACCCGCCCGGCGCCGCTCTCCCGTCGACTGGTGGATTACCGAACCCACCTCGGGAAGGGGGCTGGCTGCGCTGGCACGAGAGCACCGCGCCAAGTACATCCTGCTCCAGGAGGTGACACCACCACCTGACCTTCCCACCACGGCCAGCTGGACCGCGCCCGCGCAGACCCTGGTCAGGGTGGCCGACCGATGAACGACGTGGCCTGGGGGGCACTGGTGGTCGTGTTTCTCACGGCGTGCGGTCGCGGCGTCTTGAGATTGTCGCGGGCCGATCGCGGCCACGGGCGCGACATCGTCCTGGCCGCGTCGTTCCTCGTCGGGGCAGCTGCCTACAGCCTCATGCTTCTCGCGCTCTCGCCGGTGCTGGGGTCGTTCGCCGTTCTGGGCGCGGCGGTGTGCGCCGCGGCACTGGCGGCGCTCGCCCTTCCCCGGCGTCTCCCGCCCCTGCGGCTACCGCGCCCGCGCGCACCCTCAGTCGCGAGCCTTTTGGTGACGGGGGTGGGCTGCCTTCTCCTCGGTGACCTGGCGGCAGTCGCAGCGGGAGGTCTGCGGTCCGGCCTCGGCTGGGACGGGCTGGCGATCTACGCGATGAAGGCCAGCGCCATCGCGGGCCTGGGGCATGTCCCGGCGGCCGTGTTCTCTGATCCCGCGATGAGGTGGGCACACCCCGAATACCCACTGCTGGTGCCCGGCGCGGAGGCGCTGATCTTCCAGGTCGCGGGGCTCCGCGAGCCGGCGTTGATGCCGCTCTTCCTGGCCTTCGACCTTGCGCTCCTGGCAATGCTGTTCGCGGTCGGCCGACGCCTTCTGGGGATCCCATTCGCGCTCATCGCGACCTGTCTGCTGGTGGTGCTCCCAACGTTCTGGGATAACGCGACGCGCGGCTATGCCGATGTCGCCATGGCGGCGGCCGCCACGGGCACGGTGGGGCTGGTCGCCTTGTGGATCCGAGATGGCCACCGCAATGACCTCGCGCTGGCCGGGATTCTGGGTGCGGTGGGGATCTGGACCAAGCGCGAGGGCGCGATCATTTGGGCGATCTGCCTGGGCACGGTGGTGATTCGCTCATTCGCGGCCCGGCGCCTGGGCCCGGCGATCCGCTTTGCGGTCCCCGTGCTGGCGCTGGTCCCCTGGTTCATCGTGCTGGCGATCTTTCGTCCCAGCGCCGCTGACTACCTCCCGGTCACGGCGAGCAACGTCCAGGGTGGCCTGGGCAGGCTACCCGTAATCGCTGGGATGGCCCTCGGCTCGCTCACCGCGCCTGACCGGCTTGGATGGACCTGGATGCTGGTGGTGTTGGCGATTTTCATCGCGCTCCTGCGCCGCGCCTATGCGCCGCTCTGGCTGAGCGCGGTGGCGCTGGCGTACGTGTCCCTGATCGCGTTGACATTTACTCTGTCGGTGGAGGTGCCCTGGGAGTTGCATATGAGCACCTCCTACGATCGGATCGTATTCGAGGTAACGCCCCTCGCCCTCCTCGCTGTGGTCAGCGTACTGGCGCCGCCGCCGGCGCAGCGCCCGGCTCAGCCGGGGTCGGTGTCGAGGTCCCTGAGCGCCTCGGCACGAACCAGCTCCACGACCATCTTCTCGAGGCGTCTGGCGAAGAGGTGGAGGTAGTACACGGCACTGCCCAGGAAGAGCAGCCCCACGATGGTGACGAGGTCGAGCAGGCGCGCCACATGGGCGACCGCGGCGAAGCGCTGGAACAGGCCCGGGAACAGCGCCGCCACCACCAGGCCGCCCCATACCACTTCCCACGTCAGTAATCCCAGCCCTCCGACCTCACCGCGGCGGTAGTTGATGAAGGCCTGGTACATCATGGCCGCGGCGAAGATCGCAGCAAGGAGCTGGATCGCCGGCATCAGTGGCCCAGCCGCCAGGCCAGGAGGTGGCGCAGGATGTGCAGCCCGTCGAGCGGCTGGGTGCCCTTGTGGCGATCGTGGTAGATGACGTCGATGGGAACCTCCAAAAAGGTGAGCCCCTGCCGCGCCATGTGGACCAGCATCTCCGACTCCACCGCGTAGCCGCGAGCCTGCCAGCGCAGTTTCTCGTAGGCCGCCGCGGTGAAGGCCCGGAACCCCCCCTGGCTGTCGCCCAGCCGGATGCCGAAGAGCGCCCTGATGGCGAAGTTGAGCACGCCGTTGCCGAAGCGCAGGGTGGCGGGCATGTCGCGGCTGAGCGGACGCGTGCCGAGCACGACCTCGGCCTCGCCGCGGATCAGGGGTGCGACCAGGCGCGGCAGGTCGCCGGCGCGGTGCTGTCCGTCCCCATCCATCACCACGATGACCCCGGCACCGAGCCGCAAGGCCGCCTCACTGCCCGTCTTCAGCGCCGCCCCCTTGCCCAGCCTGACCCGGTGTCTGACCACCCGGACCCCAGCGGCCGCCCTGGCCAGGCGCGCCGTGCCGTCGCGCGAGCCGTCGTCGACGACGATGGGGATGACGCGGGAGGCGCCCGCAAGGGCGCTCGGCAGGCTCGACAGAAGCCCCGGCAGGTGCCGCTCCTCGTTGTGGGCCGGGATGACGATTGCCACCAGCGGGAGCGGGTTCCGCACCGCCGTATTATAGGCTTGCCGTATTCGCCGACAGCCGAGGAGCGCCCTGAAGAGCGGGTATGTCGAGTTCAACCAGGACCCCTACGCGGCCCACCAGCGGATCCTTAGGCTTTGTGGCCGCCCCGCCTCGGTGCTGGACGTGGGGGGATCCTCTGGCTACGTTGCCGAGCGGCTGGCGGCCGGGGGCGCCCGGGTGGTGGTGATCGACCTCGACGAGGCCGCCCTGGCGGCGGCCCGGGCGCAGGGCCTCGAGGCCATCAAGGTTGATGTCACCGCGGGCGAGCTTCCGTTTGCGGCTGGCGAGTTCGACCTCATGATCTGGGCCGACATCCTCGAGCACCTTGCCGACCCGGCCGCGGTGCTGGCGCGTTTCCGGCCCGTCCTCCGTCCGGCGGGGCGGCTTGTCGCCAGCGTCCCCAACGGCGCCAACTGGGCCCTGCGGGCCGCACTGCTGCTGGGCCGCTGGGAATACACCGAGCGGGGCCTGCTGGATCACACCCACCTGCGCAACTTCACCCGCCGCAGCTTCCTGCGGACGATCGAGGCGGCGGGCTATGAGGTGACGGCCACGGACTTGACCTGCCCCATCCCACGCTGGCGGGGGGGCCGCCTCAGCGCCCTGGCCCACCGCCTGGCGCGGCTTCGGCCGGGGCTACTGGCCTACCAGCACCTCGCGGTGGCGCGCCCCCTGGCTACCACCTGAGGAGCAGGTAGAGACACCTCCACGCCAGTTCGCCGGCGGGGTTGAGGACCAAGACCACCAGCGGGTGGCGAAACTCGCCGGAGTCCATGCCGCCGCTGGCGCTGGCCATCAGCTGGCGGTCGCTGGGCAGGCCGGGCCGGGGCGCGGGCCGCGGTGGGCGCCGCCTCACCAGCGCCGCCAATGCCCGGTAGGAGCGGAGTTTGTGGCCCAGCCAACCCTGGTAAGCCGCCAGCACGTTGACCGCCACCTCGCTGACCAGCATCGCGGGCAGCAGCAGGAGGAGGGTGCGGCGGCGCCAGAGGCGTGACCAGACATAGAGACGGTTGCGCTCGAGGTAGAACCACTTCTCCTTGCTCCCCGAGAACTTGTAGTCATGGACCGCGGTGGCCTCGGGCAGGACCCAGGTCGTCCATCCCGCGCGCCGCAGGCGCAGCGAGAGCTCCAGGTCCTCGCAGTAGAGGAAGAGCTCGTCCGCCAACAGGCCGACATCGCGCAGGGCCTCGGCCCGAAGCAGGATGGCGGCCCCCGAGCAGGAAGGCACCTCGGCGGCCCGCCCGCGGCCGGCGCGGCGCAACCAGGGCAGGCGGGCCTCGGCCTCGCTGACCGTGAGGCCGTGGCCCCCGGCGTGGCAGAAGCCGAGGAAGTGGAAGGGGTTGCCCATCGAGTTGACGCGGCCGTCGGGCAGCAGGATGGCGGGCTGCACCGCCCCCGCGTGCGGGGTCGCCGCCATGAACGCCGCCAGGGCGGCGACCGCGCCCGCCGAGAGCTCGATGTCGGAGTTCAGGACCAGGATGTAG
>DAINSI010000111.1:0-5741 GCA_036741395.1 Candidatus Dormiibacterota bacterium | reverse complement strand
GCCCCAGGGCAACACCGGCCTCACCGGTAACACCGGACCGACGGGACCGACTGGTGCCACCGGCCCCACTGGCCTGAGCGGGGCGACCGGGTCCACCGGGCCCCAGGGCAACACCGGCCTCACCGGTAACACCGGACCGACGGGACCGACTGGTCCGACGGGGGCGACCGGCTCTACGGGTCCAACCGGCCCAACCGGACCGACAGGGGCCACCGGGGCGACGGGTCCGACTGGAGCCACTGGTCCGACAGGTCCGACAGGTCCGACAGGTCCCACTGGCGCTACCGGGGCGACGGGCTCGACGGGTCCGACAGGTCCCACCGGAGCCACTGGTCCGACTGGTCCGACTGGTCCGACAGGTCCCACCGGTGCGACGGGCGCCACCGGTGCGACTGGAGCGACCGGCCAGACTGGTGCTTCGGGGCTCAACACCGTGACCGTGAGGTCTAGTAGCTCGACGATCTCTGCGACGGTGATCGCCGACTGCGGAACCGGATTCCATGCCACCGGCGGCGGCGGAGAAGGCACCAAGGCGCTGCAACAGAGCTATCCGTCCGATGGCTTGGGAACTCCTGCGCTAAGCGGCTCCACTAACCCGCAGTACTGGACCGCGGTTTTCCAGTCCGTTGGCATAAACACCGCCTTCGCGCTGTGCGTGCCTAATTAGGCGAACGGCGTTTCGGGAGATCTCGTCCCTGGAGGGGCCGAGTCAAGGGGCCGCCTGTAGCGTGAAGCGCGCTGCTCGGACTAAGCGGGCCCGGTCGGAGGGGGCGGGCCGTCACCATCCCCCTGCTCAGCCGCCCATTTTTCTAGCCTGATCAGGAGCCTTCCTCCGAATCGGCGCCACAGTCGGGGACCGAACTGCAGACCCGCCAGCGTCAGCAATCCCAGGGCCAGCAGCTGCGGATAGGCCGGGAACGGGACATACCGGAACTCGATCGAATGGCGGCCGGCTGGCACCGTGCGCGCCACAAAGCTGGGGGCGATCATCTGTGGCGGCACCTCAACTCCATCGACCGTCACCCGCCAGCGCGGCTCAAACGTCGTCTTCAGCATCACCACCGCGGGTCGGTTGGCCTCGATCTCCGCGGCGTAGGTGCCCTCGTCGGGGCTACTGTCCTCCGCCACGACTGTCCCCGCCGGGCCGGTGAGCTGAGAAGCGGCGGTGATGGTGTTCGGCGCGGCCGGGGCTCCGTCGAACGCCACCATCGGGAAGAGACGCGCCGCCAGCGCCGGCGAGCGGGCGAATGCCAGCGTCTGGCCACCAATGTTCTTACGGTCGGCGACGATGGGGGCGCCCACGGCATCGACCACCTCCATGTAGCCGCTGCTCGCGACGGTCCAGAGCGTGTGCCGCCCCTGCTGCGCGATGAGCGTGGCCGTCACCGGCGGCTGCTTACCCTGGGGCAGGATCAGGTACCGGATGTTGAAAAGGTCGTACTGGGCCGGGTTGCTCTCGTCAAAGAGGGTCTCAACGTCGGCTGAAAGGGACTCCGTGCGCAGGTAGAAGCCGACGGTGTCGATGTCGTAGTTCGCCAGCTCGGCATAGACCGGCACGAACCCCAGCCGATAGTCGCGGCCCCAGTTGGCCGAGCTACCTGCGTAGACGCGGCCAGGGCCGAGCGCATAGATCTTGTCGACCAGGGCCGACAGGTCGGCGCCGTCGGTGGCGTCCGCGTTGACCTGCTGCCCGATCCAGCCGGCACCCTCCTGGTTGATTGTGGCGAGCTGGGTCCACGCCGGGATCAGGCTCGCAACCCCGACGACGCAGATCGCCACCGCCGCCAGTGCCGGTTTGACCGCCGGCAGGCGGCGCCGCGCCTGCCCGACCAGCCAACCGCCAAGCCATGCGCCTCCTACGCCCGCCAGGAGGATCCCGCCCAGGTGCACGCCGTTGATGAAACGGTGGAGAGGCAGGTCGTCGCTGCCGGGCAGGATCTTCAGGAGCGGACCCAGCGTGGGCCTGCCGAAGAACAGCAGCAGGCTGACCAGCCAGACCCCGAGGAGGGCGCGGGCACGCTCGTCGCGGCGGAATCGCAGCAGGCAGACCACCAGGCCAACTGCCCCCAGCACGGTCACCACCGGCAGCCTCCTGTAGTCGAAAACCTGGCCGGAGATCAGCCAGCCAAGGATCTTGGGGGCGCCGAAGGAGTCGTAGAAGATGGTGCCGCGCTCGGACTGCGTGTTCGACGCCCATGGGCTGTCAACGACAAGGGGGACGATTACCCACGACCCGACCAGCACCGCTCCAACCCCGACCGCGATGGCCCTGCGGAACCTCGGGATCAGCTGCGACGGCGCTACCAGGGCCCAGACCCCGATCGACAGCAGCGCCAGGTAGCCGGTGAGGAAGTGGACGGCCACGGTCAGAGCGACTGCCAGCGCTCCCAGGGCAAATGACCCAACTCCCTTGACCGCGCGCCAGCTCAGGCCCCAGGCCAGCGGCAGCAGCCACATGCCCCACAGCTGCGACCAGGTGCCATAGCCGCGCCAGGTGTAGCTGCCGTCCTCGTAGCCGTAGCCCGACACGCTGACGAGCAATGGCGCCACCAGCGCCGCGGCTCCGGCGGTCCAGCGGTCCCATCCCAGCCAGCGGGCGCAGAGGTAGACGCTGATCGGCCACAGCAAGAGCCCCAGGTACAGCACCCAGTAGAAGGTGAGGGCTTCGCCGAAGATGATCGATAGGTAGGCGCCGACCACATGGGGGAGGCTCTGGTAGTGGTGGAACTGCGCCAGGCCGAGGCCGAGGTTGGGGTACCAGCCGTCCAGGGGCAGCTTGCCCTGGTCGATCTTGGTCCGGGCCCAACGTAGCATCGCGAAGTGATAGGAGCTGTCGTTCAGGTCGTGCACCGGGGTGGCCTCGGCGTTGAGAACCAAGAGGTTGAATCCGCAGGCGGTTGCGACCAGCAAGAGGGGCGCGAAACGCTGCCACCATATGGCCGAGGTCTTCTCGCGGCTCTCGCTCTTGTCGTCGGTAGGAGGTACGCTGAGCGATCGCGCAGCCGTCCGCCAAGCGACATTTCGCTTCGAGAGATCCCCAACGGAGTGCGCCTGATTACTGAACATCTGCCAACGCCTAGTGATGGCCGCTGATAATCGCAATGGGTCCGAGGCCGAGGATTGCCCCGCCGGCCACCGGAGGAGACCCATCACCTGCGCACCGCGATAGGCCACTAGGAGACAAGCGCCCATCGTCGCAAAGCTCAACGCCTTCTTCTGGAAGCTGTCCTGATCGGTCCCATAAATGAGGTCGAAGACGGGTAGCTTTAGAAACGTCGACTGGCCGTACCTCTCCACGAAGAACACGTACGGGAAGTAGACGTTCAGTAGGAGCAGGGCCGACATACCGAGCATGGCGCGTCTAGCCCATCTGTGAGCCGCGAGCGCGGCGAGAGCGGGCACGACGAGGTACGAATAGCGCTCGTGCATCCTCGTGAGCAGGGCGAAAGAGAGTGCTGTTATTGCCGCTGTGCCGAAGAGGAGGATCTCCTTCTCTTTCGTGCCGCGCGCAAACAGCCGCCAGAGGCCCACTAACAGCATGAGGGTCGCCGCTGCGAACAGTGCGGCTCCCACGAAGAAGGCGGAAAGACCTGCGACTCCGGTGTCAGGAGCCCGGTCAGGTTGCCAGAAACCAGCTATCCCCCAGAGGTTGAACGCCCAGGCGCTGGTCACCTCGTAGCTCGGTAAGTTGGTGTAGTAGGCAAAGGCACCATCCAGTCCCAGCCCGAATGGCGCCGCCAGCAGAAGCGGCAGAAAAGCTGCAGGCAGGGTGGTGGCGGCCAGCCGCCCCGCGCCCCGCACCACAGACCCGAAGCGGGGCCATACGGGAACGAGGTGGCGGTGGACCAGCACCACGTAGACGATCAGAAGCACAACGACGATTTGGGGCTTGTTCGCGGCGGCGACCCACAACAGGCAAAGCGCGCCGGTCTCGGTCAGCGCACTCTGGCTCTTCCGCGTCAGTAACATGAACGCCCCCACCACGAGGGTGGCGAACACTGAGTCCGGCTGGCCCCAAACTGCGGACACGAAGATCAGCGCGGGGTTGAGCATGATCGCCGCCGCCGCCGCGCGCTGGATAGGATGGCGCGGGCGCCCGTGAGTGACCGCGACTTGTCCCGCCAGACGCATAACCAGAAGCGCAAGAATGCCGTCGGCGACGATCGCCGGGTACTTCAACAGCGTCCATGAGGCCGGGCTCTGCCCGATCAGCTGCGCCGTCTTGCCGACGACAAACAGGATGTACAGATACGGGAAGTGAACAAACGTGGGCGGCGCGTCAGGCAGGAACGAGGACCAGGGCATCGTCGAAACTTCGACCGCCCAATGGCCATCTACGATCTGGTCGCCCGGGAATCCGCCGGTGGGGGCGAGTGCTACCCGGATGGCAAGCCCAGAGCCGAAAACAGCCAGGAGAACCCCCCAGGAGGCGAATCTTGACCGTATTCTCACGTTACGCACCATTGGGGAAAGACTCGAACCTACGCTGGAGTAGGTTGGCGAATTGCCTCGGGCCTGCTACCTGGACGGCGAAGGGGATGGACTCGGAATGCGTCCCGTGGAGGATCCGCGACACCTGGCCCAGCGCCCAGAGAACGTATAGGAACGGGTAGTAGATGAAAGTCCGGGGATCGCTGAACTGGGACCAATCCTGGTTGGCCATCAGGTCCTCCCAGTGCTGAAATACCAGCAGGTCGCCAGGGAACCCGCCATGGGGGGCCAGCAGCAGGCGGACGACCAGGCCGACAACGAACAGCGACGCAAATCCCAGGGGGGCCGATGTCCAGGTCGCGGCCCGTACGCCCGCGGTGTGCAGGGACTCCGTCGCAGGACTCCGCCTCCCAGCGGTGCCCGTGCCGACGTTCAGGCTGTGCTCGCTACCTGGGACTTGGAGAGGGCGACGGAGCAGGTGCTGGGACGCGAGGCGCGAGCTGAGCGTCAAGCGCCACTGCCGTGGCAAATTCGGCAGAGGCTTCATCGGTGCGGCCCTCCGACTTCAGCACGAATCCCAGGTTGAGGTGCGCGGCCGCGTTTTTCGCGTCGACCGTGATCACTTGTCGGTAGAGATTCTCGGCCTCGGACCTGGAGGGGACCGTGCGCAGTATGGCCAAGTTGAACAGCGCCGGCTCGAACTGCGGATCGACCGTAAGTGCGCTCCTGTACCGCTTCTCGGCGGAGTCGTTCCGTCCCGCCTGCTGGTCAATCAACCCGAGGTCGTAGTAGGCGTACTTGTTCTTCGGGTCGTGCGCCAGGACCTTGTTGTAGTCGTTGATGGCTTCCTGCGTCTTACCCTGGTTCTGGGCCAGGAGACCGGCGCTGAGCGCAGCAGAGGCCTGCTGGGCGTCACTCTGCGCGGCACTTCCGCCACAGCCCGCGATCCACGTGCTCCCTGCCAGTGCGACGATCCCGAAAAGGACCCTGGCGCGCCTGGGAAAGCCGTCACGGCGCGAGTGGGGTGACTCAGCCGTCAGATTCAACTGACCAAACCCTCCCTGGATCTTCCGGCCGATCTAGATGCAACGGCTCGTTATTCTACGTGGCGCCCCTTCGGCGACGCAGGTCCGATCGACGTCCGCGCCCGACCTAACTAGCCGTAAATACCCATACACTCCCGGCGGCGTCGTTCACACAGGTCTGTAGCGTCAGCACGGCTGGGTGCGTCTGCGCTTCCGCCCACTGGGCAGCCGGCGTCCTGATGGTCACCGATCGGATGGTATAGGTCCGCCGCTCGAAGGACACCC
>DAINSI010000110.1:0-5749 GCA_036741395.1 Candidatus Dormiibacterota bacterium | reverse complement strand
GCGCTGGCGCCCCCAGGGGGACACCGAGATGTTGCGGACGGCGCGCAGGACGAGGAGGACAACCACGGTGAACAGGATGGTGTAGATCCCCAGCCGCCAGTCGACTGCCAGCATGACTGTCAGTACGCCTAACAGCAGCAGCACGTTGCCGGCAAGGCGCACGACGAAATGCGAGAAGAGATTCTGCAACGTTTCCACATCCCCGTCGATTCGCTCGACCATGACACCCGGCGAGTTGGAGTGGTGGAACGGCAGATCAAGCCGCAGGCAATGCAGGAAGAGATCGTTCCGCAGCCTGTTGGTCGCTCGCCAGGCAATGCCGCTGGCGACAACCGCATCCGCTACGGCGATGACCTGCGCCGCGACGACGGCCAGGAGATACAAGACAGCCGTCCTTGTCAGGGTGCCGCCGTCAGCCCCTCCGCGAGCCAGGTCGATGAAGCTCCGAATGATCAGCGGCGCGACCAGCCGCAGCAGAGTCGTGGCGAGAAGGAAGGCGCCAAGCATCGTCAGCCCAGTGATGTGGGGCCGCAGATACCTTCGCACCAAGGTGCCCATGGTTGGGCCGCGCTGGCCTCGCAGCTCGGGAGAGAGCTCGATGGCGGACAAGATCAACCATGCCTCAGGAGTTCGGGGAGGCCGCTGCCCGCGAGCCAGACCGGGTTTGGCTTCATCGAATTGTGGATGAGCCAGGCGGGATCGTAGGAATTGACTCGGGGAAACTCGGGCAGGTGCAGGTACTCGCCGAGGCGGGCCAGGTCGACGGGGTCAACGGAAAGGTGCAACTTCGATTCTCCTGAGATGGTTGGTTGGCACCGGCGCGCGGAAGCGCTGCCGGGATCGGTATCAGCCAACTGGCCCCACGGGGGGACGGCTCAGAAGAAAGCCGGGAAACCCGACTCTAGTGCAGGAGCTGCCCCTCGGAGGCAACCATCTCAAGCTGTGTCATGACCGGATTCCTCCATCTACGCGAGCAACGCCAAGCGGAACCATATCACGGCCATGGACAACAACGATCTCTGAGCAAGCCCGGGGCATCGGACACGCCGGGTTGGACCGACGAGGTAGCTGGGGGCGGTGCATACAACGCTGCTAAATCGCGGAGCAGAGCTGGGTAGCCGGGGTGGGCTAGCGGCAGCGCCAAGGCTTCAGTCAGGCCGACCGCACCGGTTCATGAGTCGCCTCGAAGATCGAGCACGTGACGGATCATCATTCGACCATGCTCATTCACCCATTTATCCGCCTCGTGTGGCCATATCGGCCAGATTGTCCAGGCGGCGGGCTTGAAGGTCGTCGTCGAGCCGAACTGACTCAGCATCCGCGCCAGCGCTCACAATGATCGATCCCCTAGGGCGCGCCGGGGGAGAAACCTGACCAGAACTCTCCACCGGCCTTCCCTGCCGACCTGTCTAGCGTCGTAAATTGTATCTTTTACGACGTTAATGGGTAGAAAGGAGGGTCTCTGGCAACAGAAGCCCGTACCTTGAGCCGGCGGCTACGATGACTCTCTGTGGAGCTCAGGCTGGCGACGCCCGACGATGCTGCGGCGGTGAGCGCGATCTACGCGCCGTTCGTGGCGGGGACGCCGATCTCGTTTGAGGTCGAGGCGCCGGACGCCGCCGAGATGACCCGCCGGCTGGCCACGGCGATGCCGCTGCATCCATTCCTGGTAGCGGTCGACGCAGACCAGGTTGTGGGCTATGCCTACGGGGGCTCGCATAACGAGCGGGCCGCGTACCGCTGGTCGGTCAATGTCTCCGTCTATGTAGATCGAGGTCGACACCGGACGGGGGTGGGGCGGTCGCTGTACCGGGCCCTCCTGGCCCTGCTCGCTGCCCAGGGCTACCGTCAGGCCATAGCTGGGATCACCCTGCCGAGCCCCGCCAGCGTCGGGATCCACGAGGCGATGGGGTTCCGGCCGGTAGGCATCTACCGCCAGGTGGGGTGGAAGCTCGGAGCCTGGCATGACGTCGGGTGGTGGCAGCTGACGCTTGATGGGTCGGACGGGGCGCCCGATGAGGTTCGCCGCGTGGACCAGCTCGACCCGTCCGTGATCGAGGCGGTGCTCCAGGGCTGACGTCGCGGCGAGTGGTTCCCGATCCTCGACGGCGACCAGGAGTCCACGCACCGGCTGGTCGGCTTCGCCATGGCGGTGATCTCGGGCGTTTCGATCGCGGCCATCGTGGCCACCGGCATCGTCCCGCTGGGCTGAGCCTCTCCCCTTCCATGAGAGGTCAGGCGTGGAGGCGGTCCAGCTCCTCCTCGACCATCTCCGCGAGATCACGCATGGTGTCGCGGTCGAAGGCCAGCCTGACCCCGGCGGCCCGGAATAGCTCGTCCAGCGGCCTGGTGGCGCCAAGCGCCAGGGCGCGACGGTATGCCGCGACCGCGCCCGCCTGGTCCTTGCGCGCGTTGCGCCAGACCTGCAGGGCGCCTAGTTGGGCGATGCCGTACTCGATGTAGTAGAAGGGCACCTGGAAGATGTGGCCCTGCATGTACCAGCGGGCGACGCGCTCGTCGCGTAGACCATCGAAGTCGATGCCGGGCTCCAGCCGCTGCCTCAGCTGCAGCCAGTGCTCATCCCGCGCGTCGGGGTCCGCCGCCGCCGGGTCGGTGTAGATCCACTGCTGGAAACCGTCGACGGCGGCGCAGTGCGGGAAGAACTCCAGGATGCCCTCGAGGTGTTCGATGCGCGCCCGGCGGTAATCCTCCTCGGAGTAGAACCCGCCGCTGTCGCGGCCGAGGTACGGCGCCGCCAGCAACTCCATTGCCATCGACCCGACCTCGGCCATCTCCATGCCGGGCCACCACTGCCAGAGGAGTTCCTGCGTGTCGAAGAACTCGAACGCGTGGAAGGCGTGCCCCGACTCGTGCAGGGTCACGGTGACGTCGTTGGCCACGCCCGCGGCATTCATGAAGATCGCCGGCCGGCGGCTGTGCGGGAAGCTGGTGCAGTACCCGCCCGGGGCCTTGCCCTTGCGACTCTCGAGGTCCAGCAGCCCCTCCGCGGCCATGATTCGAAAGCGTTCGCCCAGGACCGGGTCGACGTGTCCGAAGACGTTGCCGGAGCGCTCGATCAGGTCCTCCGCCGACGCATAGGGCTGCAGCGGCGGGCGGCCCAGCGGATCGCAGCCGGTGTCCCATGGCCGCAGCCCGTCCAGCCCCATGGCCTGGCGCCGGCGCTCCAGGATCCGCGCGGCGGCCGGGACCATCACCTCCTCGACGGCGTCGTCGAAAGTCAGGCAGTCCTGCACCGAGTAGGAAAACCGGTGCTTCTCGCGGTGCATGTAGTCGCGGAAGTTCTCGAAGCCGGCATTCCGGGCCATCCGCTGGCGCAGGTCCAGCTGCTGCGAGAAGAGCGTCGCCAGCTCCTCGTGCTTATCGATGTAGGGACTCCTCTGAAGTCTCCAGGCGCGCTCGCGCACCTCGCGGTCGGCCGAGTTGACGAATGGGCCCAGGCGCGGCAGGGGGATCTCCTCCCCCTCCCATTCCACGGTCATGGCCCCGGTGGTCTTCGAGTACTGCGACCCCAGGACCTCCAGCTCCCCGCGGAGCGCGACGTTCTCGGCCCTGAAGAGTTCGCGGTCGGTCCGGAAGCGCCGCAGCGCCTCCTCCATGTCGGGGCGACTGTAGCCACTGTCGAGGAGGCGGGATGCCAGCGCCACGCGGCGCTCGTCGGCAAGCGGCTCGATGGCCGAGGAGAACCTCAGGTTGACCTCCTCGAGGGTGCTGTTGGTGGTGTCGCGGGTGTAGTCGTAGTGCGCTCGCGCTGCCGCCTCGTTCCAGAGCTCCTCGAACCGCGACCAGTCCCGCAGCCATTCGGCGGCCGACTCGGCCCCCAGCTCGCGGGCCGCCAGCTCGTCGTAGAAGGGCTCGAGATCAGCCCAGGTGGCGTTCGCGAACGCCGCGGATGTATCAGGTAGGTTCAACAGGGCGATTGCGATTCCTCCAGTTCGGCTGGGATGTTACCGGACCCGCTCGGTACACTGACGCGCATGACCGAAATTCCCCACCCGTCCAACGTCATCGACCACGACAAGCAGCGCAGCCACTACTACCGCGAGATCGCGCAGCAGCTGGCGCGGATTGGCGACATCCTGGAGGGCGCGGCGGCCCCGAGCACGGTGCCTCACCGCGCCAACATGGTCGACCGGGAGCAGCTTCAGACCTACAACCTGCGGCAGGTCGCGGTTCAACTGGCCCGTGCCGCGGACGCCATGGAACGCGACGCCAAGCCCGGGTCCGAGCGCGGGGCGCCGCCAAAGGCGCCGGCGCGGAAGCCGCGCCCGACCGCTCCCAAACCTCCCGGCAAGTAGCCCAACCTCGGGCTTAGGCTGTCCTCATGCGCGAGCGGCTGCTGGGGGTCGCCGAAGTGTGCGCCTGGGCGGCGATGAGCTTCACCGTGTTCCTGGGCCTGCGCATCGTGTCGATCTTCCTCAGCGTGATCGACCCGGCGCAATGCGTCGACAGCTGCGACGCCGGCAGCCAGGCGATCCCCCTCACGCTGTTCGTCTTCGGCCTGGGCTGGTTCCCCCTGGTGCTGGTCTCCTTCGTGCGCTATGCCAAGCGTGGCCCTGAGCTCTGGTGGGTCCCCCACGCGGTGGTTGTCGTCGCCGCCCACGCGGTGGCCATGGTCATCGTGGTCCGGATCTTCGCCACCTTCACCGACGCCGACACGCGCACCGGCCTGCTGGCCGCGTCCGCGGCCGCGGCCGACGTGGTCACCGGGTTGCTGCTGCTCCTCGGCGCCACCCGCACCGCCCGTGTCGATGAGCCCGGAGGGGAACCCCAGACGTAGTCCCCGTCCCCGTCCCTCCGCGAAACGTCGCAAAATGTGCCGCTGCCGGGGTACACTGCCCGAGACCGGTCATGCCTTCCACACGTCTACACGGCCAGGTCCAGGCCTTCCTGGAACACTGCGAGATCGATCGAAATCTCTCGCCGGGGACGGTGCGCATGTATGCGCATTACCTCGACAACTTCCTCGCCTGGGCCGCGACCGAGCACCTCACCCGCGCCGAGGAGATCGATCCCGAGATCGCGCGCAAGTACCGGCTGCACCTTCACCGGTACGTCTCAGCGGTGACCCGGCGACCGCTCTCCCGGGGCACCCAGAGCTCCCACCTGATCGCGCTGCGGTCCCTCCTCCGCTATCTCGCCCGTTCGGGCGCCGAGACCATGCCCGCGGACCGCATTGAGCTGGGCAAGGGATCAGCGCGCAGCCTCAAGTTCCTGGACTCGCGGCAGATGGGTCGCTTGCTGGGGGCCGTCGACGCCCGTGACGAGGCCGGGATGCGCGACCGCGCCATGCTCGCGCTGCTCTTCTCCACCGGGCTGCGGGTGTCCGAACTGGTGGCCCTGGACCGCGACCAGATGAACCTCGAGAGCCGCGAGTTCGCGGTCATCGGCAAGGGCCGCAAGGTCCGGGTGGTGTTCATGACCGACGACGCCGCAGCGTCGATCGCGGCCTATGCGGGGGTGCGCAGGGACCGCTTCAAGCCGCTCTTCATCCGCTACCGCGGCCATGCCCGGGATCAGGAGTCGGCGTCAGGTCGAGCGGCCCTGGAAGGTGAGGGCTGGCGTCTGACGCCGCGCTCGGTGGAGCGCATGATCGCCAAGTATGTTCGCAAGGCCGGCCTGGGCATCAAGGCGACCCCCCACACCCTCCGTCACTCGTTTGCCACCGACCTGCTCTTCAACGGCGCCGACCTGCGCTCGGTCCAGGAGATGCTGGGTCACGCCAACCTGG
>DAINSI010000109.1:0-5906 GCA_036741395.1 Candidatus Dormiibacterota bacterium | reverse complement strand
GACCTGCCGGCCGAGCTCTATGACGAGGTCTGGGCCGGCTTCGGCCGGGCCATCGAGCCGCTCCGCGAGGCCGGCCGGTTGGGCGCCGTTTTCCTCCAGTTTCCGCGTTGGGTCTTTCCCTCCAACCAGAACCGGGAGCTCATCCTCGACGCCCGCCGCAAGCTTGGGGTCGAGGTCGCCGCCGAGTTCCGCAACGCGTCCTGGTTCAACGAGAAGAACGCGGAGCGCACCCTCCGCTTCCTGGAGGAGCACAAGGTGCCGTACGTGATGATCGACGGCCCCCAGGGTCTGAAGTCGAGCATCCCGCCGATTGCCGCGGTGACCTCTCCGGAACTTGCCGTCATCCGCTTCCACGGCCGTCGCTCCGACCTTTGGGAGAAGCCCAACATCCCGGTGGTGGAGCGCTTTCGCTACCTCTACGACGAGGACCAGCTGGCCGACTGGGTGCCCCGGATCCGGGAGGTGGCCCGGGCGGCGAAGCAGACCCACGTGCTGATGAACAACTGCTTCGGCAACTACGGAACCACCAACGCGCGGGAGCTGGCGGCGCTCCTGAGAGACCAGCTCTAGAGAGGATGGCTCACGAGCTCAGGGGTCGATGACTGTCCGCTGACGGGCTCGGGGCAAGTGCCTTTCGAAGGGTGCGTTTCGACGTCTCGCGTCGCAGCTGCCGCCCGCCTATCAGGCCTGGACGATCTCCCAGATGAGGGTGATATCAGCCACCCGGCCCTGGGCATCGTTGCCGAGCGAGGGGTCGATCGTCGCCGTGAAGGTGTAGGCGTTACCCCCGCCAAGGTGGTCGGTTGAGAGTGCCACGGGGTTCTTCTCGCCGTGCTGGGTGACGAAGTCGGAGAAGGTTCGGCGGGGGGTGGTGGCGCACGGGCCCGGTGCCTCGACCGGGAAGTAGCACCGGTCGTGGTCGTCGTCGTGGACGGTGAGCCAGGTGTTGGCGCAGAGCCCCGCCGTGCCCTGGGCGGAGGCTGCGGAGCTGCCGTCCCGGCAGGCGGTCGACCAGAGGCTGAGGGACGCCACCGGAATGGTGCCGAGGTTGCTGATCGTCACCTGGGCGCTGGCTGGAACGCCTGGGGTCAGCACACCGGGGAAGAGCGCCTCACAGCTGACCCGCGGCCCCTGCGAGAGGCACGGGTTGCGGTCGCGCACGTGGTTGCTGAGGATCAGCCTACCGGCCGCGAAGCCGCTCGCGGGGTTCACGGTCGTCGAGTTGAGGGTCGCCGCGGTCCCACTCACCAGCGCCGCGCTGGCGATCAACACCATCGCCGCCAGCAGGAGCCGGAGCCAGGCGCCGTCCAGCCCCGGCAGATAGGGAAAGCGGCCGGGGAACGGCGCCTCCATCTCGCCTAGACCCCCGAACCCAGCCGCGGCTTGCGCCGGTAGCCAAGGATCAGGAAGGCGATGATGGCCACCGCGGTCGGGATCCACCACCACCAGGGAAGTGCGGGGCGGGCGGCCCAGTACCAGGTGTAGTCGATCGGGATCGCCGCCGTGCCGTGGGGGTCGGTCGAGGTGATCACGAGCCGGATGCGCGTCGCCTGGCCGGGCCCCAGCACCTCCAGGGGGCCCATCGAGCGCGCCATCGGCCCCTGGTAGAGGAAGGCCCCGTCGTCCAGGCGCTGGACCGTGGCCGACATCCCTGGAGGGAGCCCGGCGCTGCCGAAGCTCGGCTGCAGGAACACCTCGATCGGCAGCAACCCGCCGTTGCTGAGCACGAGGTCACCCCGCGCCGATTCTCCCGAGCCGACCGTCGGCGGCAGAATCGGATGCCCCTGCTGGTCGTTGTCCAGCCGCACCAGCAGCCCCGACACCACCAGCAGGACCGCGACCACGAGCAGCAGCAGCGCCACCACCAGGACCATCCAGGAGGATCGCCTGCGTGCCGATGTCGACTGCGCTGTGGGGGAGATCGCCATCGACCTCAAGGCTGGGTTGCCGTCACCGGCTGGCAGGCGGTGGATGCGACACAAACCCCAACCCGGTTACCCACCGTCGCGTCGTTGGACTGGATGTTCGCGGTCGTCGAGGGCGTGAAGATCCAGCCCGTGTTCTTGACCGTGAGCGGCGTGTTCCTGACATTGGTCGCGAGGGTGACGCAGAGCACCGTGCTCGCGGTTGCGGCGACGCCGATCACCGGGCAGCCGCCGGCGGGATTCCACGCGTAGGTCGCCTTGTAGTCGGGATCCTTCGCAGCCGGAACCGAGAAGCAGACGGCGGTGCAGCCGGCCGGTGGGCTGATCGCGCCGACCTGGCCGCTGGCGGGCGTGCAGGTGTTGCCTAAGATGGCCGAGCCGATGAAGATGGCCCCCGTCACGTGGTCGACGCAGACGTCGGTCGTGCCAGCGATCGCTGGCGCGGTGGTCGGCTGGTTGAAGGTGATCTGGATCGCGTCGCCCGCATCCAAGGTGCAGGTGGCGCCGCATGCGGCGCCCGAGTTCTTATACGCGATCGCGGTCGCGATCAGTGGCAGATGCGCGTTCGCGATCGGGTTGAATGGTGCCGCAACAGGGTGGCTGATCCACACCGGCGCCGATGGCACCGCCCCCGCCGTGTAGGCGCCGAAGAGCATGTAGCAGACGAAGCCGGCGGTGCTTGAGATGAGAGTCTCGGTGCCGGTGTCGGTAAGCGCCGCGAGGTTGGTGAACCCGACCGCTGTGCCGGGGGTGTACGACTGGTCGCCGGTGCCACCGGAGTTGGTCGGACAGGCTGCCGGGGTGGCCGCGATCGAGCTCGCCCGGTAGGCCTGGTACTCGTTCCCGTTTCCGAGTCCGCCCGCGGTCCAGGTGAGCGAGATGTCACCGTTCGAGATCGTCGCCGTCAGCGGGCCACTTGGCCCCGGAAGGGATGGGGTCGCGATGAAGCCGGGGTTGGTGGTGGTGGCGTTGAGGGTTGCGGCCGTGCCGCCGACCAGGCCGCTGGTGACGCCCACCAGCACGATCACCAGCAGCGTGCTCCTGAAGCTGTGGGTGCGGTTGGGGGGCGGTTGCGGAAGCGGGAGCGGCGGCAGCCGCGGGCCCACGGGGCGGGACAAGGGTCAGGCCCCCTGCTTCGCCCTCCGCGGCCACCAGAGCTCGTAAAGCGTGAGCAGGCCGAGGGCGGCGGCGGGGACAACCAGGAAGAGGAGGCGCCCGATCGGTGACTGCAGCCAGACCAGCACGAATCCGCAGTAGGGGATGCTGAACCAATACTTGTAGCCCGCGCCCGAGGCGGCGACGCGCCAGGGGTCGTTGACGCTGTTGGCGTCGCCCCTGGTCACCCACGCCCGTCCCGACGGACCGGTCTCGATCGCGACCACCCGGTGTGTGACCAGCTCGTTCTGGTTGTCGGGCCTGACGAAGGTGATGATGTCGCCCACCTTCACGTCCTGCGAGGCGATCGGCACGTCGATCGCGACCGAACCGGTGTGGATGGTCGGCTCCATGCTGCCGGAGTACACGGTGAGGGCCTTGTAGGGCAGCAGCAGAGGGCCGACGGTCAGCGAGAGGAGGAAGACGACGATGACTCCGAGCACGACGAGTCCGAACAGCTGCCCGGCGACGGCGGCCGGCGAACGGCGGCGCGGAGCGGCCCGCGGAGCGGTTTGCACCGGCGCGCCGGCATCGCGCGCCTCGCCCGGGGAAGGGTTTTGCAAGGTCGCGGCCAATCTTACTGCGGTCTTGTCCATTGGATTCAGCGTCACTGCCCGAGCTGCCAGGTGAAGGTCAGGTCGGCCCGGCGCCCCTGGAAGATGTCACCCGAGCTGCCGGGAAGGCTGGCGAAGATCAGGAAGTAGGCCGATGCGCCTGATCCAAGCGTTCCCGAGCTGATCGGCGCGCCGCTGGTGACGGAGGTGCCGAAGTTGGCGAGCGTCTTGGTCACGTCGCTGAAGGCGTAGGAGGTGCAGGTCGAAACGTTGCAAGCGGCCGGCAGCTTGTTCGTCTCGGCGAGGCAGGAGTTGGAGCTGGTGCTGCCGTACCAGCAATGCGTCCCGGTGAGGGTCACTCCGCTGGCGTGGGCCTTGGTCAGCGTCGCCGTGACGTGGGTCGAGTCGGCGATGGCGGTGACGGTGGCCGTCTCCGCGTTGACCCCCGCGTCGATCGCGAACGACTGTCCGACCACGAAGGCGGCGCTGGAGACCACGGGGATGCTGACGCCGGCACCCGCGATCACCGCCGCGCTACTGGTGGTGGTGCTCAGCAGGGGCGTTCCAAAGGTGCTGTCGGTGTACTGCTGGACCTCCAGCTGCAGCTGCGCGCAGATGGCGCCGGTGCCGTCGTAGCCGGCACCGTTGTGGGAGTTGGCGCAGGCCCCCGAGGCGTAGAGGAGGAGCTGCGACGCGGAGAGGTTGCCGGCATTGCGAATCGTCATCTGGAGCGGGGAGATGACGGTGCCGGGGGTTTCGGTGGTGAGGCTCCAGACCCCGGTGCAGGCCGAGGTGTTGGCCGGGCTGACGGCCTGGGGATTGCTCGGCGCCACGCCACCGGCCGAGAAGCACTCGCTCCCGGCGTTGACCTTGTCCCCGAGGACGAGGACGCCGGCGGTGATGGTGGCCGCGTTCCTGGTCACCCCGTTGAAGGTGGCGAAGGTTCCAGACCCGACCAGGCCGACGAGGGTGGCGACGACCATGAGGCTGATCAGGACCTGCTGGCCCCGGCCGAGGCCGGCCCCGCCCCGCGCTGCGGCGCCGGACGGCGCAGCCGGCCCGGCCACTCGGACCGGGATGGCGGCGGGCTGCCGGTGGGGCAGAGCGCCCGCGACGGAGCGGTCGATCCGGACCGGGAGCAGCCGCCTGGCTGGAGAGGACTGCGGCCGGCCGAGGCCGGCCGCATCCGTCATCTGCATTTAGCTGCCGTTCGCTACTGCTGAGCGAACCAGTTGAAGGTGACCGTGGCTCCCAGCCCCTGGTAGCCGTTGTCGCTGCCGTTGGGGAAGGTGATGGCGATGATGTAGTTCTGCGTCGCGCCGGCTGCAATTCCGCCTGCGATCGAGAGCGGGCCCGGGTTGCTGCCACCGAGCGCGTAGTTGTCGTTGAAGTCGCGTAGGTTCTCGGTGGTGGCGTACGCGCACTGCTGGGCGCCTGTCATCGGCAGCCCGGCGGCCGCGTTGCCGTACAGGCAGGTGCCGGCCGCGCTGCCCTCGAAGCTGGCGTCGGTCTTGGCGATCACCAGCTCGGCCTGGCGGCAGATGCCGCTGCCGTTGACGGCGACGCCGTTCGCGTGGGCCTTGGCCGCCGCGTTGGTGGTGAGCGTGTTGCCGACGATGTTGCTGATGGTCAGCTGCTCGTAGTTCGCCAGGGTGTCCACCTGGACGACGCCGCCGATCACCAGGCCCGCCGCGCTGGCGACCACCAGTGAGGTGGCGCCGACGATGGTCAAGCCGTTGAGGGTGGTGGCGGCCGCCTGAGTGGAACCCTTGAAGGTCACACCCGAGGTTGCGTCGGTGAAGCCGGGGGCGCTGTCGCAGGTCGCGACACTGGCGTAGAGCTGAAGCGTGCTGGCGGCGAGGTTGCCTGGGTTGCGGATCGCCAGGTGGGCGATGAAGGTGTCTCCCGGCTTGTTGGGCGCGGCGACGTTCCACACGCTGGTGCAAGCCGAGGTGTTGGCCGGGTTGACGGTCTGTGGGTTGCCGGGCGCGGCGCCTCCGGAGGAGAAGCACTCGGCCACGCTCGATCCGTTGGCCACCTTGTCACCGAGGAGCAGGACGCCCGAGGTGACGTTGGCGGCGTTGGAGGTGGTCGCGTTGAAGGTGGCGAAGGTGCCGCTGCCGTGGATCAGCGCGCTGGCCGTTGCCAGCACCATCAAAGCCACCAGCACCTGCTTGGCGCGGCCGTAGCCGCCCTTGGCGGCTGGACGCGGGGCCGGCGCCGGCCGGCCATTCGAGTGCCAGGCGGTGGTCGAGCTCCACCGGCTCGCGGG
>DAINSI010000108.1:0-6003 GCA_036741395.1 Candidatus Dormiibacterota bacterium | reverse complement strand
GGGCTGATCTCGTCGTTGAAGACGAAGCCCGGGCCGCCCATGCCGGTGCCTTGGGGGCACCCGCCCTGGATCATGAAGCCGGAGATGATCCGGTGGAAGCCCAGGCCGTCGTAGTAGGGCGTGGGGCTGGTGCGGCCGGCATCGTCCTTGTAGTCCAGGGTGCCTTTGGCCAGACCAACGAAGTTCGCAACCGTCTTGGGGGCATGGTCGGGGAACATCGTGATGTTGATGTCGCCGAGGTTCGTGTGAAGGGTAACGTTCATGCCCTCATCCTGTCATGGGGGTGTGGGCTCTCCTGCCTCTGGGCAAAGGACGCAACCGGGGTCATTGCCGGAGACGGGGTGGTCAGGGCCCGGCGCGACAGGGCAGGATGGACCAGCAGACCGACGCCATCACCTTTGGAGGACCTCGTGTTCCACAGCAAGAGCCGGACAGAGCAGCTTCAGGACCACTCGGCGTCACTTGCGAGCAGCGCTGCGAGTGTCGCCGAACAGCTGCGCGAGCGGGTTGGGCCTGCCGTCGAGCAGGCCGCGGGAAGCGCCATGGAGTGGGGTCAGCCCCGCGTCGAGGCCGCCCGGCTCTGGGCCAAGCCGCGGGTCGAGCACGGCATCGAGGTGGCCGCGCCGAAGCTGGAGTCCGTGGTCAGCGGGCTCGCACCCAAGGTGGACACGGCACGGGACAAGATCGTCGATGAGCTGCTTCCCCGCCTCACCGAGGCGATCGCGGCGTTCACGGCCGCAAGCACTGCCGCCAAGGATGAGGCCATCTCCCGCGGCGCGGGCGCTGCGTCGGTCATCTCCGGTGATGCGTCGGCCACGCCCAAACGCAAGAAGAAGGGCCGCCGGTTGCTGCTGATCCTGGGCCTCTTCACGGCCGCTGCCGCAGGCGTGACGGCGTTCATGAAGAAGTCGGCCCCCAAGGACGACCCCTGGGCAACGCCGCTGGCTGACCCGTATGTTCCGCCGTCGGCCGGGCGGCATTCCAGTGTTGCGCCGACCGACGAGATCGCCGACGCGGCCACATCGGTGGACCTGGTCGATGGAGAGCCCGCGACGACCGAGGCTCTGGACGACATCGAGGTGACCGATCCGCTGAGCCCTGCGCCGGCGGCAGCCGACCCGGCCACGAAGAAGGACAAGGAGACCGGCGCGCCCGCCTAGTCGCCGCCGCACCTGTTACCCGAGACCCAAGGACTGCCAGCCGTGCTCAACGCCGCCGCCCGACGGGTCATCGAGTCCGGCGCGCTCGCGCACATGGTGACCATCAACCAGGATGGGTCTGCCCAGGTGGCGATCGTGTGGGTCGGCCTCGATGGCGACGAGCTGGTGTCGGCCCACCTGGACGGTCGCCAGAGGAAGCTGCAGAACATCCGCCGTGACCCGCGGGTGGTGCTCTCGTTCGAGGCCGCTGGCGCCAACTCCATCGGGATGCGCCACTACCTGGTGGTCCATGGGCGGGCCCGGATCACGGCGGGCGGTGCTCCCGAGCTGTTGCACACCCTGGCCCAGACGTATGTCGGGCCAGGGACCCCGTTCCCTCCGATGCCGGCCCCGCCGCCCGGCTTCGTGATTCACATCGCCATCACGCGCGTCGGCGGCAGTGGTCCCTGGTTCGAATAGGGCAGCGGCCGACGGTGCGACATTCGAGAAGGCGGCATGGCCTTTGGCGTGAACAGCGACCGCCTCTGCTCCGCGTACAGTTCCCGAGTGCCCAAGGACAGCCAACCCCGTTCTACGGGGGCCGACCAGCAGCCGGGGCAACCCGGTATACCGGCAGCTGATCTGCAGTTGTGCCTCCAGGTCCTGGCGCAGGCTGACGAGCTGCCGACGGAGCACCCTGACGCGGTGGCGATAAGGCGTGCGACCGCGCGAATCTATAAGGGTGTCAAGGAATCTCGTCGTGCCCAGCGTCGGGCGAAGGTACTGGCAAACGACCACGCGATCACCGCACTCACGGCCACCGGCGCCCCCGAGCGGATCGACGACGAGACCCAGGGCCTGCAGCTGGTGTCGAACACCACCGGTGCGCTCGCCGGGAAGCTCCTGCAGCCACGCTCCTGCTACATCTGCAAGTCACGGTACGTCGACGTCGACGCCTTCTACCACCAGCTGTGTCCTGGCTGCGCGACCCTCAACCGCAACAAGCGCAACCAGCGCACCGACCTCACCGGACGGCGCGCACTGCTCACCGGGGGGCGGGCGAAGATCGGCATGTACATCGCGCTGCGGCTCCTGCGCGACGGTGCCCACACGACGATCACGACGCGATTCCCCGGCGACGCCATCCGCCGGTTCACCGCGATGGAGGACAGTGCGGACTGGGTCCACCGGCTGCGCATCGTCGGCATCGACCTGCGCGATCCGGCCCAGGTCGTGGCCCTTGCGGATTCCGTTGCAGCACAGGGACCCCTGGACATCCTGATCAACAACGCCGCCCAGACCGTACGGCGGTCGGCGGGGTCCTATGCCCCGCTGGTCGAGGCCGAGTCCGCGCCACTGCCCGAGGGACCGCTGCCCGAGATGCTCGCCTTCGACCACCTCAGCGATGCCCATCCGGCCTCCTTCGCAGGAGCGCTCGCTGCGGCCCCAACGGCACATGCGAGCGCTCCACACGTGTTGACCGCCATGGCGCTTCGTGCCGGGTCGGCGACGCCGGCCAGGGTGCTGGCCGGAACGGCGATCGACGCCGCGGGACTGGTGCCCGACCTGCTGGCCGTCAACAGCTGGACGCAGAACGTGCAGGAGGTGGATGCGTTGGAGCTGCTCGAGGTTCAGCTCTGCAACTCCACGGCGCCGTTCATCCTGATCAGCCGTCTGCGACCCTCGATGGCAGCCTCCGGCGCGCGTCGCACGTACGTCGTCAGCGTCTCGGCGATGGAGGGCCAGTTCAGCCGTAACTACAAGGGTCCTGGCCATCCGCACACGAACATGGCCAAGGCTGCGCTCAACATGCTCACGCGAACGAGCGCCCAGGAGATGCTCGAGACCGACGCCATCCTGATGACCGCTGTCGACACCGGCTGGATCACCGACGAGCGCCCCCACCCGACCAAGATGCGCCTGGCCGAAGAGGGCTTCCACGCCCCGCTGGATCTCGTCGACGGCGCGGCGCGCGTCTATGACCCGATCGTTCAGGGCCAGCTGGGCCGGGACATCTACGGCTGTTTCGTCAAGAACTACGAGCCGGCCGCCTGGTAGATCCGCTGCGGGTCTTTCGGCCAGCAGTGAGTAGGCGAGATGACATCGGGCGCGGGAGGGATGGGCGCCCTAGCTCCCGCTGGATGGCACGGAAGGGACGCGGGCCGCTGGCCCTGCTCGCAGGCTCCCTTGATGGGCTACGCGGCCCCCATCCCTCCCGCGCCCCGGTTCAGCAGAGGTCAGCCGATGTCACGTTGACGAAAACCGTTGACACCAAACGCGGTCAGGACCAGTGCGATCGTGGTCAGTACCGCGAGGGGCACGATATCGAGGTCGGCGCCCGGGAACTTGGGTACGTTCGCGAACGGCGAGATCCGCAGAACCTTGTCAGGGAGCTGAAGAATCGGCCCCAGCTGGCCCAGGAAGCCACAACCCGCCAGCGCACCCCACGCCAGGGCGCTGCGCTCCGGCGCCATCCCGATCAGAGCCATGGTCACCCCGGTGAAGACCCACATCGCGGGAACCAGCATGAGCGCCCCGCCCACAACCGGCCACACCTTGCTCCCGTCGTGGACGGACGCGGCATACGCACCACCGGCTGAGAGCCCGACAACGGCCATCAGGATCGGGGGACTGGCGACGGCGTGCACGAGGTGGCTGCCCATGATCCGCGTCCGGGTCACGGCGGTGCCCAGAACCTGCTCGACGCGGGTCTCGGTCTCCTCCGAGCGCAGCCGCAGCATCGCCTGCACGGAGTGGATCGTTCCGACAGTGGCCAGCAACGGCAGGATCGCGGCGAAGAACGCATCGATCAGCGACTGCGTGCCGCCCAGCCGCTGGATCATCTCCTCGAGGCGCGCGTTGCCCTTGAAGATGTCGAGCACACCGTTCGCAACCGAGCCGAGAGCACCGGCGATGATGGCGATCCCGATGGCCCAGGCGAGCCACGACCCGCGCTGGAGCCGCCAGGCCAGCGCTGCCGCCGTAGACAGCCCCGCACCTGCACGATCCGGGCCGAGGGGGGATGGACGCAGCCCCGCCCCGAAGTCGCGTCGACCCTCCAGTGACACCGCCAGAACGATCAGGCCGACGCCGACGACCAGGGGTAAGAGCAGTGCCCACCACCGTTCGCCGGCGAAGGCTCGCGCCTGCTGGGCCCAGCCGACGGGCGACAGCCAGCTGAGCCAGGTCGCGGTGTCGGAGCTGTCCCCAACCGCCCTCAGCAGGTATGCCACACCCAGGACCGAAGCCGCCATTCCCCTTGCGGTACGGGCATTTTCGCTGATCTGGGCAGTGGCTGCGCCCACGCCGGCGAATACGACGCCGCATCCCGCGAACGCCAGGCCGAGGGCCATCGCGCCGGCCACCGGAAGCTTTTCGAAGATCAGCCCGACGACGACGATCACGGCGAGGATGACGTTCGCGCCGATCGTGACCAGCAGGGCGGCCGCCAGCGGCGCGTGCCGGCCCACCACGCCCGAGCGCAACAGCTCGAGCCGCCCGGCCTCCTCCTCGGCGCGGGTGTGCCGGACGACGGCGAGCAGGCTCATCAGCCCGATCACTGCTGCGGCGAACCCGCCGATCCGCCACGCGGTGAAGCCACCGGCGCTGTTGAGGTCGAACGCCGGGCCGTACAGCGCCCGCAGCGACGTGTTCTTGCCCATCGTGGTCCCGAGGCCGAGCCGTGACTGCGGCGTGGGATAGAGCGACTCGTAGGCTCCTGCAGTGGCCACGACCTGCACGGCGATGAGCACGATCCAGGCCGGCCACCAGACCCGGTCGCGGCGCAGCGCCAGCCGGGTCATCGGCCACAGCCCGGTCAGTCCGCCGGCCGAAGCACCGATGGTGGCGGGCTCTCCCGGCGCCGTATTGTGAGTGCTGGTCAGGGTGCTCACGCCGACTTCTCGCCGGGCGAGACTCCTGCAATGGCGTAGTGCCTGAGGAAGAGCGTCTCGAGTGTGGGCGGGGCGCTCAACAATGTGGCCACGCCGACCGCGGTCAAACGCGCCAGGAGATCACCAAGATCGGCGGTGTCGACCTCGCAGGTCAGCTTGTAGCCGTCAGCGACCAGGTCGTGGACACCGCTCAACGCCACCAGATCGACCGGAACAGGGCCCACCAGCACCGCCTCGACATGGGTGCGCGAGAGATGGCGAAGCTCGGCCAGGGTCCCGGACTCGACCGTGTGTCCGTCCTTGATGATGCTCACCCGATCACACAGATGCTCGACCTCGGAGAGGATGTGACTGGACAGCAGGACGGTCCGGCCCCGGGGCCGCTCCTCCTTGATGCACTCGCGAAACACGCTCTCCATCAACGGATCCAGCCCCGCAGTGGGTTCGTCCAGGATGAGGAGCTCCACATCCGAGGCAAGGGCTGCCACCAGCGCGACCTTCTGCCGGTTGCCCTTGGAGTAGGCCCGGCCCTTCTTGCGTGGGTCGAGGTCGAAGCGTTCGAGCAGGCTCTTGCGGCGCCGTTCGTCCAGACCTCCGCGCAGACGGCCCAGCAGGTCGATGACCTCGCCGCCGGACAGGCTCGGCCACAGGTTGACGTCGCCCGGCACATAGGCCAGGCGGCGGTGCAGCGTCGCGGCGTCCCGCCAGGGGTCGCCGCCGAGCAAGGTGGCCTCGCCGGCGTCGGAGTGAAGCAGGCCGAGCAGGACCCTGATCGTGGTGGACTTGCCGGCGCCGTTCGGCCCCAGGAACCCATGCACCTCACCGGTGGCGACCTGCAGGTCGAGGTCGTTGAGCGCCATTGTCGGCCCGAAGGACTTGGTCAGGTGTGAAGCCGTGATTGCAGCCGTCATGCTTCGGACCGTATCCCGTTTGACCACCGGGTCAACCGACATCCTCACCCTGGAGCCAGC
>DAINSI010000107.1:0-6135 GCA_036741395.1 Candidatus Dormiibacterota bacterium | reverse complement strand
CTCTCAGGCTCCTGGAGCGCCGGGAGCAGGCAGGCGGGCCCCGGGTGGTTCGAGTACAAGAGCGCGTCCGGTCCGCTGAGCGCGATGCACGCCGGGGCCGAGGGTTGCCTGTGCCTGGAGATCTACCAGAGCAATCCTCGCACCGCGCTGATCGCGGACGACCCTGGCGCTAGTCGGTGATGAAGTCGGGGCGCGCGTCGTAGATCGCGAGGAACAGGCTGCCCTGGTCGCCTGAGATCAAGGGCCCGTAGCGCAGGCCCTTCTGCTCGTAGTGGAACCAGCCGGCACCCCGCTCGTGCTGGCCCAGCTTCCAGGTCCCCTCGAGGATGTAGTGGATCACGTTGCCGTTGTGCCCGTGGCGCTCGACGACCGTCCCGGGATCGTGCTTGACGAGGTAGAACCAGGGTCCGACGTCCCCTTCGCCGAAGTACTTGGTGTACACGCCGGGGATGTCGATCATGAAGCCCGGGGTCTGCTTGAGGGGCTGCCACTCAAGCTTGTCGGCTTCGCGTGCGACAAGGCCTACGGCGGCCCCGAGGTCGGCGGGCCAGGGCTGGTCTTCCGACTCTTCGGTGGTGGCGGTCGTGCTTGCTGCGTCCATCTCGACACTCCTTGGGCCGGGGGCCCGGAAATCGCCCTGGGGAACGGTCCCAGCGACAGTACCGCGCGGGGGATCGCCGTCCGTGGGTGTAGTGTAAGCCGCTGCCGGCGCCCGCCCCTGGCGTCCTCATTGTTGCGCCGGCGCCGTTGAGGTGCGCAGTGACCCCGCGCGTGAGTCCCTTCGATCCCATTTCCGCGTCCCCCGAACAGCGCCAGGCATACGACGAATTCGTCAGCGACCGCGGCGGCGACATCGGCGCGCCGGGCGGCGTTTACGACGTCATCATGCGCAGCCCGCAGGCGGCGCGGCGGCTCGCGGCGCTGGGCGCATTCTGTCGCTTCGCTACCGGGCTCGACCCCCGCGTGGTCGAGGCGGCGATCCTCGCCACCTCGCACGCGCTGCCCTTCCAGTACGGCATTGACTCGCACGAGGACATCGGGCGGCGCGCCGGGTTGACCGATGGGCAGCTGGGTCACCTACGCGCCGGCGACCACCGGGAACTCCCGGAGCCGCTGCGCCTCGCCGCCGACCTGGGTCGCGCCGCGGCCGGCGGGGAGGTGCCGGCTGCGCTCGTCACGGAGGCGATCGCGCGCTTTGGTGAGACCTCGGTGGTGGACCTGTCGGTGGTGGTCGGCTACTACGGCGCCCTGTGTCTCGTCGCCCGATGCCTCAACCCTGAGCTGGCAGGAGGTCAGGCCCATCCCTGAGCCCCAGCGCCGCGGTCGCGGCATCCGCGCCCTCGCCCTGGACCTCGGTCCGGTCCGTTCCTCGATGCAGTTCCGCTTCCTCCTCCTGGGCCAGGCGTTTGTCTTCGTCGCCCGGCAGTTCACGGTGGTCGCGATCCCCTACCAGGTCTTCCTGCTCACCGGCTCGTCCCTCGCGGTCGGGTTGACGGGGCTGGCCCAGCTGGTCCCGCTGGTGATCACCAGCCTCTACGCCGGGGCCGTCGTCGACAGCCGCGACCGGCGCCACGTGCTCCTCGCCGCGCAGGTGCTGATGGCCGCGACCATCGCCGTCCTGCTCGCCACCTCGCTGCGCGGGCACCCACCGCTCTGGATCCTGTACCTCATGGCCGGGGCCTCGGGCGTGGCGATCGCCCTCGACCGGCCGGCGCGGCAATCGAGTATCCCGCGGCTGCTCTCCCGCGCCCAGGTGCCGGCGGCGATGTCGATGCAGCAGGTCGTGTTCCAGTCGGCCCTGGTCGTGGGCCCCATCGCTGCCGGTGCCGCGCTGGCCTCGACGGGCGCCGCGACGGCCTACGGGGTCGCGCTGGTGCTGGCGCTCGCGGGGGTCACGACGGGGTGGGCGATGGCGCCGTTGCCGCCGGCCGCCGCCGGGCCCCGCGTGGACTGGAAGGCACCGGTGGCGGGACTGGCCTACGTCAGGCGCAAACCGCTGCTGCTGTCGATCTTCGCCGCCGACCTCGACGCCATGGTCTTCGGCATGCCGCGCGCCCTGTTCCCGGCCATCGCTCTGACCCATTTCGGGGTCGGTGCGGCAGGCCTCGGGGTGCTCTACGCCGGCCCGGGAATCGGGGCGCTTCTCGGGTCACTCTTGAGCGGGTGGGTCGCAACCGTCAGTTATCAGGGCAGACTGGTGCTTGTGTCCATCGGGGTGTGGGGCCTGGCGATCACTTTGTTCGGCCTGGTGCCGTGGTACTGGGTGGGCGTTGTGACGCTCGCCGTCGCGGGCGCCGCCGACATGCTCAGCGCGGTCTTCCGCAACACGATCAACCAGCTGTCGGTTCCCGACACCTTCCGCGGCAGGGTCAGCTCGCTCGACACCATGGTGGTGCAGGGTGGACCCGCGCTCGGCGATCTCGAAGCGGGCGCCGTGGCGGCGGTTTCGTCGGCGCAGTTCTCAGTCGTCTCCGGCGGACTTGCGTGCGTTGTCGGCATCACCGTTCTGGGTCTGGTGTTCCCCGTGCTGCGCCGCTACCGGCATATGCCCGACGGCGCCCAGGCGACGCACATCCAGGAGGAACCGCTGCCCGTCTGAGACCGCCGGAGTGGGCGCACGAAACTGCGCCCTCCTCATTCATGCCTGGCCTATGTATACTGCTGTCCAGCCCAGTGCGAGGAACGGCGTTCCATCAGGCAGAACGGGCAAATGTTAGAACTGATTACAGAAAAGTGGGGTGACATAAGCAACGAGCAAATGGCAGAGCCCGGCGAACGGACGGGATCAACCCTCTATCCCCGGCTCTTCGAAAAGATGCAGCTCCGGCACACGGGGATCCGTAACCACGTCGTCTTCGCACCCACCTGTCCGAGCTGGGTTTCCACCCCCCAGAAGGCCGAGTTCAACGAGCTCGCGCCGGCCTATTACGGTGAGCGCGCCAGTGGCGGGGTGGGCCTGATCATCATCGGCGGCACGCACGTCCACGAGAGCTCGATGGCGGCACCGCTGTCGCAGCCGGGGCTGTGGGACGACCGCCAGATCC
This sequence comes from Candidatus Dormiibacterota bacterium, assembly GCA_036741395.1. GTDB lineage: Bacteria > Chloroflexota > Dormibacteria > DASZGP01 > DASZGP01 > JAXDLW01. The sequence goes on along the minus strand of DAINSI010000107.1, from coordinate 3,091 downwards.
CGGGTTTCGCGGCCGTCGCCGACGAGGTCCACAAGCACGGCGCCAAGCTCGCCGTGCAGCTGCGTCACACTGGCGTCAACGGCACCGCGGCCTACAAGATGGAGCCGTCCTACGACCCCGACACCAGCTACTACGTGCTGGCCCCGAGCCAGGTGCCCAACGGCGAGTACCTCATGGGGCAGACTCCCAAGGAGCTCAGCGACGCCGAGATCCAGGAGATCATCCAGGCCCACGGGACCGCCGCCGAGCGGGCCATGAAGGCGGGCCTCGACGGCGTCGAGTTCCACTGCGCCCACGGCTTCCTCTCCTGGCAGTTCCTCTCGCCGGTCCACAACCAGCGCACGGACAAGTGGGGTGGCTCCCATGAGAACCGCATGCGCTTCGTCGTCGAGTGCCTCAAGGTCATGCGCGAGGCCGTCGGGGACGCCCCCTTCCTGGGTTACCGCATCACCTCCAACTCCTTCTGGCCGAACGACCTGGTGATCGACGACGTCAAGCGCGTCGTCGCCGACATCGAGGCCCAGTGCGACATCGATTTCGTGGACGTCACCGTGGGCGTCGACCACCGCTTCATCCACACCCCGATGGAGTTCGAGCAGGGCTGGGAGAAGGGCTATACCAAGGCCATCAAGGAGGTCTCCTCCAAGCCCGTCTTCATCGTCGGCCGGATCACCACCCCGGAGGTGGCCGAGCAGCTCTTGGAGACCGGTCATGCGGACGCGATCTCGCTGGCGCGCCAGCTGTTCGCCGACCCTGACTGGGTGATCAAGGCGCAGGCCGGCAGGTCGGAGGATATCCGCCGCTGCGTCGCCGCCAACTACTGCTTCAAGAACGTCATGGGCGGCGCCCGCGTGCAGTGCATCTACAACCCGGTCACCGGGCGCGAGCGCATCTGGGGCAAGGGCACCCTGCAGCAGGCCTCCCCGGCCAAAAAGGTGCTGGTCATCGGCGGCGGTCCGTCGGGCCTCGAGTTCGCCCGCATCGCGTCCGCCCGTGGCCACCATGTCGTGGTCCTGGAGCGCGAGGCCGAGGTCGGCGGGCACTCGCGGCTGCACTCGATGCTGCCCACCCGCAAGGAGTACGGACGGATCGGGATTTGGCTCGGCGAGCAGGCTGCGCGCAACGGCAGCGACGTCCGCACCTCGAGCCCGGTGACCGCCGAGAACCTCGCCGAGGTCCTTGCCGCCGAGCGGCCCGACCACGTGGTCATCGCCACCGGGTCGCGGGTTGCCCGCGACGGCTTCCAGGGCTGGACCGGCGCCCCGCTCCCCGGCTACGAGACCGCCAACGTGGTGGGCTGGGACCAGGTCGCCACCGGCGAGGTGATGCCGACCGGCGACGTGCTGGTGATCGACGACCAGAGCGACGTCCTCGGACCGCTGACTGCGGTCGGCATCGCCGAGAGCGGCCGGGCACACAGCGTCAGGATCGTCACCCGCTGGCCCGCCCTCGGGCTCGAGCTGATGCGCGACTCCTACCTGGAGTGGATCTTCCCCCGCGTCTACAAGTCGGGCGTGCAGATGATCCCCGACCGGTTCGTGCGGCAGATCGACGCCAACAGCGTGACCCTCTACAACCTGCACAACCCCGAAGACCTGATGGAGGTCAACGCCGACTGGATCGTGACCGCGACCGCCCGCCTGTCGGAGAACTCGCTCGAGCCGTTGGTTCGCGATCTCGGCTACAGCATTGAGGTCATCGGTGACGCGGTCGCCCCGCGCGGCACGTTCGAGGCTGTTTTTGAAGGTCATCGTCAGGGCCGCAAGGTCTGACTCAGGAGATATGGATTGAGCGAGCAGAAGGCATACCGCGGCAGGCTGGAGGGAAGGGTGGCGATTATTACCGGCTCCGCCACCGGCATAGGTCGAGCATTTGCGACGGTCTTCGCGGAAGAGGGTGCCGACGTGATCATTGCGGACATCAACGCCGAGGAGGCCGCAATCACCGAGCAGCAGGTGCGCGCCCACGGGCGCGAGGCGCTGGTGCAGATCTGCGATGTCACCCAGCCCGACCAGGTCCAGGCGATGGTCGACGCCACGGTCGCGAAGTTCGGTCGGATCGACACCCTGGTCAACGGGGCCATCCTCCGCGCCGGCGGCCCGATGGAGACCCTGCCCCTGTCCGCCTGGGACACCCTGATGAACGTCGGCCTGCGCGGCTACTTCATCGTGGGCCAGGCGGTCGGTCGGCAGATGATCTCGCAGAAGTCGGGAGTGCTGATCAACCTCGCCTCCACCGGCGGCTACCACGCCTACCCCGGCTCCGGCGCCTACAGCTCCTGCAAGGCCGCGGTGATCATGCTCGCCAAGCAGTGGGCGATCGAGTGGGGCCAGTACGGCATCCGCGCCGTCTCGATCAGCCCGGGGTACGTCCGGACACCCATGACCGACCACCTCTATGCACAGCCCGAGGTGATGGAGGGGCGCAGCAAGAGCGTCCCCATCGGACGCATAGCCGATGCGGAAGAGATCGCCCGCGCGGGCGCATTCCTGGCGTCCGACGACGCCAGCTACGTCACCGGCTCGGACATGCTCGTCGAGGGCGGGTTCGTGGCGAGCAAGTTCATGGGCGTGCCGGGTCGGCACAAGCCCGTCCAAACACCCGCCCCGGCGTGAGCCAGGGGGATAAGGAGATAACCGTGTCGTCACCACAAACGCCCCGGGTAGGCGCCCGGCGGCGCGGCGGAAGCCGTTGAACAACCTGCTTCTCGGAGTCGGCTTCGGGCTGGTGACAGCCTCCATCCTGGCTCTATCCGCCGTGGCACTGTCCCTGCAGTACTCGGTCAGCAACGTACCCAACTTCGCCCATGGTGAGTTGATGACCGTCGGCGCCTACGCGGCCTACGTGGCCCAGCAGTCCACCCACAGCATCCCGGTCGAGATCATCGCCGCGGTGCTCACGGGCGGCGCGCTCGGGTTCTCGATCAACTTCTTCCTGCTCCAGCCGTTCCTAAAACGTGGGGCCCGAAACCTAACCCTGTTCGTGCTGACGATATCCGTGTCGATCATCGTCCAGAGCGCTCTGCAGTTCATCTTTACCGGCGCCAACGTCGCCTTCACCGCGCCCAACGAGAAGGCCTCCCAGATCGGGC
>DAINSI010000106.1:1642-6173 GCA_036741395.1 Candidatus Dormiibacterota bacterium | reverse complement strand
CCTGGACGAGCGCGACATCGTCACCAAGAAGGTCGACCTGCGCTTCAAGAACTCCCCCAACAACTGCTGCGTGGCCCAGAACAGCAAGGCCACAGTCAACCCGGACCTGGTCCGGCTGAGCGGTCCGAAGAGCGTGCTGGCACGCGCCCTTCCCTACGTCCAGGTGGACCTGTCGGAGGCCCAGACCGACGTTCAGCAGACCCTCGACGTGAAGCTGGACGCGGTCGATGCGAGGGCAGCTCCACTGGTCACGATCGAACCCAAGCAGGTGCAGGTCTCCGTCCCGGTCACCCTGGTGAAGAGGCGGGCCCAGGCCGGACTCAACGAGACCCACGTGGGGCAGGTCGCCGCCGGCTACAGCCTGAACAACATCGCCTTCGCCCCTGACGTCCTGACCGTGGAGGCCGACCCCGCAATCCTGGCCACCGTCAAGACCCTGGACACCCCCGCCATCAATATCAGTGGCGCCACCGGCGACATCGTCCAGACGGTGACCGTCCGGCCCCCGGCAGGAGTCGCGATCGTCGGGTCGGCCCAGGTGACGGTCCATTTCTTCATCACCAAGAACCCCGATGTTCAGCCCAGCCCGAGTCCCTCACCATCGGCCTCGCCGAGGTAGCCTGAGCGCGCCCAGCCGCTAGACTCGATCCATGTGCGGCATCATCGGCTACCTCGGCGAGAAGGACGCCGCGCCGATCATCATCGACACCCTGAAGCGGCTGGAATACAGGGGCTATGACTCCGCCGGGCTTGCCGTCCTGCGGCCGGATCGAGCCCGTCCCGCGGTCGTCAAGACGGCGGGCAAGGTCGCCGAACTGGAGAAGGCGCTCGCGGGCCGCAAGCCTATCCACGGTGGGCTCGGCATCGGGCACACCCGCTGGGCGACCCACGGCAAACCGACCCAGAGCAACGCCCACCCGCATTGGGACTGCGAGCAGCGGATCATGGTGATCCACAACGGCATCATCGAGAACTTCACCGAGCTCAAGCGCGAGCTCAGAGCGAAGGGCCACCGCTTCCGCAGCGAGACCGACACCGAGGTCGTGCCGCACCTGATCGAGAGCTACTACAAGGGCGACCTTGTGGAGGCGGCCCGGCAAGCCATCTCCCGGCTGCGGGGCGCCTACTCCCTGGTGATCTTCTCGCGGGACGACCCCGGCCTGCTCATCGGGGCCCGCCTCAACGCACCGCTGATGGTCGGGTTGGGCCGGGATGAATGGTTCATCTGTTCCGACATCACTGGGATCATCCCCTACACCAAGAAGGCGCTGGTGCTGGGGGAGGGGCAGATGGTCGCAATCACCAAGCTTGGACCGGTGGTGACCGACCTCGAGGGCGCCGCCGTCCAGCCCAAGCTGATTCGGGTCAACTGGGATGTTGCGGCGGCCCAGAAGGGTGGCTTCGCGCACTACATGCTCAAGGAGATCCACGAGGATCCCGAGGCCGTCCGCAACGCGGTCCGCGGCCATCTCGACCGCGAGGGCACGGTGACCTTCCCCGAGTTCAACCTGACCGACCGGCAGCTGCTCAAGTACGACCGGGTCGTGATCATCGGCGCCGGCAGCTCGCTCACCGCGGGCACGATTGGAAAATACGCCATCGAGGACCTGGCCCGTCTCCCGGTGGAGGTCGAGGCCGCGTCCGAGTTCCGTTATCGCCACCCCCTGGTGGATGAGCGGATGCTGCTGGTGGCGCTGTCGCAGTCCGGCGAGACGGCCGACACCCTGGCCGCGATGCGCGAGGCCAAGGCTCGCGGCGCCACCGTGGTGGCGGTTTGCAACGTGGTCGGCAGCACCATGACGATGGAGCCGGACGGCGTGATCTACATGCAGTCCGGGCCTGAGATAAGCGTCTGCTCCTCGAAGACCTTCGTGGGAACCGTGACCATTCTCTACCTGCTGGCGATCCGTCTCGCCGCCATCCGCCACCGCCTCGCCCCGGACCGGCTCAAGGACCTGACCCGCGGGCTCCATGCTCTTCCTGAGGCGGTGGAGGGGGCCCTGAAAGGGAGCCGGTCGATCCAGCGCGTGGCGAAGAAGTACGCCGCCTCCAGCAACTTCATGTACATCGGCCGCGGGATCAACTACTCGATGGCCTTCGAGGGCGCGCTCAAGATCAAGGAGATCGCCTACATGCATGCCGAGGGCTACGCCGCCGGCGAGCTCAAGCACGGTCCGATTGCGCTCCTTGACCCGGACTTCCCGGTCATGGCTATCGCCACGGCCTCGCCGATCTTCGAGAAGATGGTCAGCAACATCCAGGAGGTGGCCGCCCGGGCGGCCCCTGTGGTGGCGCTGGTCAACCAGCAGGACCGGCGCCTCAAAGGCGTCGTGGCTGACTTCATCGAGGTGCCCGAGGTCGAGGAGATCTTCTCGCCGCTGGTCAACGCTGCCGCCCTGCAGCTGTTCGCCTACTACGTGGCGGTCGAACGAGGCGCCGATGTCGACCAGCCGCGCAACCTCGCCAAGTCGGTGACCGTGGAGTAGCGGGGTGCGCCTGGGGATCGACATCGTCCCGGTGGCGCGGATCGCCGCCGCGGTGGAGCGTTACGGTGACCGGTTCCTTGAACGCGTGTACACGCCCGCCGAGCTCAGGTACGCCAAGGGCAACGTCGAGAAGCTCGCCGGCCGCTGGGCCGCCAAGGAGGCGGTGCTCAAGGCCCTGGGAGGCCGAGGTCGCTTCCCGCGCATGTCGCTGGTCGAGGTCCTGCCCGGCAAGCGCGGTGCCCCCGAGGTCAGGCTGACCCGTGAGCCAACCCCTGAGATCGCCGTCAGCATCACCCACGACGGCGGGATGGCGATGGCGGTCGCCGCCGTCATCGAGGACACAGCCCGCAGACCGCGTCCGCGAATCCCTCCCGAGCTGCGGCTTCCAGATCGCCCCGAGGGCGCCAACAAGGGCTCCTTCGGCCAGGTCGTGGTGGTCGCCGGGTCCCTGGGCTACACGGGTGCGCCATTCCTCACCGCCACTGCGGCCGCCCGCGCCGGCGCCGGCTATGTGCGCCTGCTGGCGGCCGAGACGATCTATCCCATCCTGGCCATGAAATGCGCCGAGGTCGTGGTCACCCAGGTGCCGGAGGTGGCACCGGGGACGTTGGGGCACGCAGGGCTCGACACGCTGTTGCGCTACTGCTCCGCCGCGGATGCCTGCGTTGTGGGCCCGGGGCTTGGCCGTGAGTACTCGACGCGACGGCTGGTCATCGACCTGCTCGGTCAGATCAAGTCGCCCGCGGTGGTGGATGCGGATGCCCTCAACGCACTCGCGGAACAGCGCAAGACCCTGCCGCGCCTGCGCTCCCGACTGATCCTGACCCCGCACCCGATGGAGATGTCCCGACTCACCGGGCTGAAGGTGGAGGAGATCCAGGCCGACCGCGAGGGGGTCGCCGGGCGCTTCGCGGCGGAGTGGGGCCAGGTGGTTGTCCTCAAGGGCGCCCACACCGTGGTCGCGGACCCCGGGGGGACGGTACGGGTGAACCCCCACAGCAACCCGGCGTTGGCGACCGCCGGCACCGGCGACGTCCTGGCGGGGATCATCGGTGGCCTCCTGGCCCAGGGCCTGGACCTCTTCGAGGCCGCGGTCACGGGCGTGTTTCTGCACGGCGCAGCCGGGGACGAGGCCTCGGCACGCATGGGGGACGCCGGCGTCCTGGCCTCGGACCTGCTCCCGCTCATCCCGGTGACCATCCGCGGCCTCAAGCCCCTGCTCCGCCGGGCGCGCGCTTGACCGCAGCCCGGCTGCGCTGGGCGGAGGTCGACCTCGGTGCCCTGGCTCACAACATCGGGCAGGTCCGCGGGCGGCTGCGCGCCGGCAGTGGCCTGATCGCCGTGATCAAAGCCAACGCCTACGGCCACGGGTCCGTCACCGTTGCCCGGGTTGCGGTTCGGGAGGGGGCCGATTGGCTGGCCGTGGCCACGGTGGGCGAGGCGGTGGAGTTGCGCCGGGCAGAGGTGGAGGCGCCCATTCTGCTGCTGGGGCCGGTCGCGCCGGGAGCCGAGGCTGAGGCCATCGCCCTCGACCTCAGGCTCAGCGTCTACGACGCTGCCGGCGTGGAGCGCCTCGCGCGCGCCGCCGATGAGGCCTCCAGCCGCCCTCGGGTGCATCTCAAGGTTGACACCGGGATGGCGCGCCTGGGCTGCTCCCCGGACGAGGCATTGTTGCTGGCGCGGCGAATCAGCGACCAGGGGCGGCTGGAGCTGGAGGGGCTCTGGACCCATTTCGCGGAGGCCGACGACCCCGCCTCGCGCCGCACCCAGAAGCAGCTTCAAGCGTTCCTGGCGGTCGTCGCAGCCCTCGCCGCGGCGGGGATCAGTCCCCCGGTACTGCACTGCGCCAACTCCGCCAGCGCCCTGCTATTCCCCAGCACCCATCTTGTCCTGGTGCGCTGCGGGCTACCCATTTACGGCTACGCCTCGACCGCGGAGACGGTGGAGGGTCTCGACCTGCGCCCGGCGCTGACCTGGAAGTCGCGGGTGGTCGCGGTGCACGACCTCGCCGAAGGTGACCGCGTGGGTTACGGCGGGTCCTACCG
>DAINSI010000106.1:0-1632 GCA_036741395.1 Candidatus Dormiibacterota bacterium | reverse complement strand
GCCCCGGGCCCCGTCCGCGTCGCCACCGTCAGCACCGGCTACGCCGACGGGTACCGGCGGACCTGGTCCAACCGCGGCGAGGTGCTGATCGCCGGCGTGCGCGTCCCCGTGGTTGGTCGGGTCAGCATGGACTACCTGACCGTGGACGCGAGCGCCGTGCCGGACGTTGCCATGGGTGACGAGGTGGTCATCATGGGACGCCAGGGCAGTCAGGCCATCAGCGCCGACGACCTCGCCCGCGGCCAGGACACCATCAGCTGGGAGGTGCTCACGATGATTGGGAGCCGCGTCGAGCGGGTCGAGATTGGCGGCTGAGAAGCCCGGCGGCCGTGAGCGGCGGCGGATCTATCCCTGGCAGCCACGCCACCCGGAGCGGCGCCAGGCCTCCACGGCCGACCAGCACCTCCTGCAGAGCACCCGCGCCGACTTCATCCACACCGACACCTGGCGCGCCCTGCGTATCCAGTCGGAGTTCGTCAGGGGCTTCGACGCCCTCGCCGAGATCGGTCCGGCGGTCAGCGTCTTCGGGTCGGCCCGGGTCGGTCCCCGGAACCGGGACTACCGGGACGCCCGTCGCCTCGGTCAGGCCCTGGCGAGGAGCGGACTGGGGGTGATCACCGGTGGAGGTCCGGGAATCATGGAGGCCGCCAACCGTGGTGCCAAGGAGGCCGGGGGAGTCTCGGTGGGGTGCAACATCGAGCTGCCCTACGAGCAGCATGCCAACCCCTACATCACCAGGGGAATCGAGTTCAGGTATTTCTTCGTCCGCAAGACGATGTTCGTCAAGTACGCCGAGGGCTTCGTCATATTCCCGGGCGGCTTTGGGACCCTAGACGAGCTCTTCGAGGCGGTGACGCTGGTCCAGACCGGCAAGATCAAGCGATTCCCGGTGGTCCTCTACCGCTCGTCCTACTGGGCGGGCATGCTGGACTGGCTCCGCCGCGAGGTGGCGGGCAGTGGCATGGTCAGCGAGGAGGAGATGGAGTTGCTGATCGTGACCGACGACATCGACCAGATCGTGGACGTGATCCACAGGCACCTGCCCCGGGAGGTTGAACCAACACCAACTCGCGGCGCTGGCCGGCGTGTGCCCGGCAAGGCGGACGCCGAATAGGGCCTCAAGGCCACCTGGTCGGAACCCGGGGCGGCGTGGGGGTAGATCGTCGAACTACACTGGATGCATGTCAGACGAGATGCTCTACGAGCGGCACTTCGAGCGGATGGAGCGCAACCGCTGGATGCTGACCCGCGACGTCCCCTGGGAGCAGCTACAGCCCGAGCTCCTCCCCGACGGCCTGCTCCACGACCTGCGCTACATCTGCCTGACCGAGCTGTCGGCGCTGTACGCCACCGAGATGTTCATTCGCGATTTCTACGAGGACATCGATTTCGCCGCCTTCGTCTCCATCTGGTTCTACGAGGAGATGAAGCATTTCCTGACGATGAAGAAGTACATCAACAGGTGCGGCCTGCACCTGCCCGACCTCGAAACGGAGTTGCCCAAACTGCGCCTCAGCTTTGATCCGGGTCCCGCGGTGCAGACGATGACCATGCACTTCATCGGCGAGCACCGCCTCGCGCTCTGGTACAACAACTTCGCGGACAGCTTCGCGGAGCCGGTGCTGAAGAAGA
>DAINSI010000105.1:0-6182 GCA_036741395.1 Candidatus Dormiibacterota bacterium | reverse complement strand
AGCCAGGTCCCACCCGCCAGCAGGACCATCCCGCCCCAGACGCCGCTGGCGAGGGCAACATGGATCGACCTCAGCGCGGCCGGCAGCCCGTTGAGCACCTGCGCCGCGCCCACCGCGACCTCGGCCACCAACAGCGCGCCGACGACGTAGGCCGCCACGCCGAGGCGCTGCCCACGCCAGCGCCGCCGGGCGGAGTGAACGGCGCCGAGGATCGCCAGCGACCCCAGCAGCACCACCGCCCGGTGCAGCATATGGGTGTCCGCCAGCCGGCCCGTCCCGCCACACAGCGGCCAGGAGCTGCAGGCGCCGCTGGCGCCCGTGCCGACGACGATGGCCCCCGTCACCACTACCAGGTACGCGCCGGCCAGGCCGACCAAGATCACCGGCGTGCCCAGGCGGCGGGTGGGGATGGCGATCCTGCCTCTTGCCGCTCGCGCGGCCCACAGCGCGACCAGGATGGCCGCGCCCAGCACCAGTTCGGCGTTGCCGAGGTGGATGGCGACGGTGAAGGGGCTGTTCTTCATCAACACCGTGATCCCACCCACGATGCCCTGCGCCACGATCAGCAGCAGCGCCCCCACGGAGGCGACCACCAGGCCGCCGGGCACCTCGCCCTTGATCCCGCGCCGGTAGAGCACGAACGCGCAGCCCGCGGTCGCCACCATCAGGAGGCCGGCCGACGTACCCACCAGGCGGTGCGCGTACTCGATCATGGTGTGGTACTCGAACGCCGGCACGATGGCCCCGTGACAGAGCGGCCAGTCCGGGCAACCCAGGCCCGACCCGGTGATGCGGACGACACTACCGAGGACGACCTGCAGGTACACCGCGACCGCAGCAACCACGGCGAGTCCCCTAAACGTCTTCACCTCTACTAGCGGTTCAGCCGCCCCTAGTAATGGATGGAGTCGTCTTTGATGCCCAGCCGGGTATCGCGCACCGGCCGGACCGAGGAGACCACCGGGACCGTGACGAAGTTGAACGAGGGCGGCGGCGATGTGGTCGCCCACTCCAGGGTGTTGCCCTCCCAGGGATCGTCGGGCATCTCCTCGATCGGCTTGCGCGCGATGGTCATCACCACGTTGACGATGAAGAGAAAGACGCTGAAGGCGATTATGAAAGCGCCCACGGTTTCGAAGGCATTGATCGCGCCCCAGCCCTTGTACTGGTTGTAGGTCTCGATCCGGCGGGGCATGCCCTGGACGCCGAGAAGGTGCATCGGCATGAAGGCCATGTTGGCGCCGATGAGCATGAGCCAGAACTGGACCTTGCCAATCCTCTCGCTGAGAAACTTGCCGGTCATCTTCGGCCACCAGAAATAGAAAGCGCTGAACATTCCGAAAGCGCTCAGGCCGAATACCACGTAGTGGATGTGGCCGACGATCCAGTAGGTGCCGTGGAGCTGTGCGTCGACCGCGGCCGACCCCAGGAAGACCCCGTCGACACCGCCGATGAGGAACATCAGCACCGCGCCGACCGAGAACAGCATCGCCGCCGTGTACTTGATCGAGCCGCCCGCCATGGTGGCGACCCAGTTCAGCACCTTGACCCCCGACGGCACCGCGATGCACATCGAGGTGAAGGAGAAGAAGCTGACCACCGAGATGGGCAGCCCGGTGACGAACATGTGGTGCACGAAGACCACGAACCCGAGGATGGCGATCACCGACATCGAGTAGGCCATCGCCTTGTAGCCGAAGATCGGCTTGCGGCTGAAGACCGGGATGACCTCGGAAATGATGCCGAGCGCGGGCAGCACCATGATGTACACCGCGGGGTGCGAGTAGAACCAGAAGATGACCTGGTAGATCAGCGCGTCACCGCCGTGGTAGGGCTGGAAGAAGGTGGTGCCGAACTGCCGATCGAAGAGCAGCATCATCTGCACCGCCGCCAGGAAGGGCGCGGCCAGGGCGATCAGGAATGAGGTGATCAACATCGACCACGTGAACAGCGGCATCCGGAACAGGGTCATGCCGGGAGCGCGCATATTGAGGATGGTGACCAGGAAGTTGATGGCGCCGAGGATCGAACTCACCCCGAGGATGTGCAGCCCGACGATCCAGAAATCCTGGCCGATGCTGCAGGCGTACTGCTTCTCGGTCAGGGGCACGTAGCCGGTCCAGCCAGCGGAGCCCGCGCCACCGGCGCAACGAATGCCGTGGGTGATGCTCGGGGGGACCAGGAAGCCCGCGAACAGGACCGTTGCACCCAGCGGGATCAGCCAGTAGCTGAAGGCATTGATGCGCGGGAAGGCCATGTCCCGCGCGCCGATCTGCAGGGGCACGAAGTAGTTGCCAAACCCCGACCACATGGGGATGACGAACAGGAAGATCATCGTCGTCCCGTGCATCGTGAAGACCTGGTTGTAGACCTGCGGCTTGAGGAAGGTGTTGTTGGGGATCGCCAGCTGGGTACGAATCAGGAGCGCGAGGCAGCCGCCGACGACGAAGAAGGCGAAGGTGGTCCAGAGGTACATGATCGCGATCTTCTTGTGGTCGACGGTGCTGAGGTAGTCGAGGAAGGAGTTCGTCGGCGCGTAGGACGACTTGACCCGAGGTGCGGCTACGGCGGTGGCTGCCATCAGGAACCTCCTTGCTTGTGGACCATGTCGGAGTACCACTTGTCGTAAGCACTCGGAGAGAGGGCGATCACGGTCACCGTCATCTGGGCATGGCTGAGTCCGCAGAACTCGGTGCACTGACCGTAGTACGTGCCAGGGTCGTTGGCCTCGATCCAGGTGGTGTTGTGCTTGCCGGGGAAGGCGTCCATGCGCCCGCTCAGGCGCGGCACCGACCAGGAGTGGATCACGTCCTTGGACTCGAGGTCGAGGTTGACCACCTTGCCGGCGGGGATGTACAGCGTGCCGAAGGTGGTGATGGGCTTGGTCCCATTGGTGGCGTACGAGAAGGACCAGGCCCACTGCTGACCGGTGACCTTGACGTGCGCCGCGTCGGGCGCCGGCGAGTTACGCAGAAAGGGCATCTGGAAGACGGTCAGGGCGAAAATCGAGAACAGGATCAGGGCAGGGATCAGGGTCCAGGTGAACTCGAGGGCATTGTTGCCGCCGATCTGTTTGGGGATGAAGTCCTCGTCACGACGGCGATAGCGCACCGCGATGTAGAGAATGGCGCCGCCGACCAGGACCAGGACCACCAGCGCGGGGATCAGCACGATGTACCAGAGGTCGCTGATGTGCTGCGCGTTGGGGCCCGCCGGGTCGAGAATGCTCTGACCCTGGGAGTTGTTCTCCGCCAGGGCGGAAACACCGGTTCCCAGGAGCCCCAGCAATGCCAGGCCCAGCGCGATCACCGCTCCGTTCTTGTTCGTCTTCAAGGGCGCAGGGATTATATGAGACGCTCTAGGGCGCGCAGGGGATGCCGCCGGCGGAGGTGCAGGGCGTGATCTGGGGGGCGAAGTAGGCCGACGCCACGACCAGCAGGATGAACGCCACCGCGCCGATGATGCAGCCGAGGTCGGCGCTCATGGCGCCATAGATGGCGTAGAGCAACCCTGTGCCCCTCGAGGTGGGCTCGCCGTCGACCGGTAGGCCCTGGGGGGGCAGTGGTGCTTCGCTCATCCGGCGTCCTCCTCGGGGTCGTCAAACAGGAATTCCTTGACCTTCACGTACCACCATTTGGGATGATGCTCCCGCCCCTCGTTGAACGCGATGGTGCCCTGGCGCGCGTCCCAACTGGCGGCGATCCAGAAGCTTATGAAGGTGATCACAAGCCCCAGGACAACGAGTTCCGACGCCAGAAACGCGAACGATTTCAGCAGGCCGCTGATCTCATACCGAGCCAGGTCGAAGAGTGACCACTCGTAGAGGAGGGCCGCCAGCACGATTGGGATGACCACTCCCGCGAGGTACTGGGCTGCCCGCCGGGGCGCGCCATAGTACAGCTGGCCCAGGCCCGGGATGATCGAGATGGTGCGGGCCAGACGGGGGTTGCGCTTGCGCGCCGGCGCGGTCGGGTAGATATTCTCCAACCCGTCCCTACTGGAGCATCTTGTAGCAGTAGATCGCCGCGATGATCAGGCTGGTCACCGCCCAGATGCTCACAAAGAGCATGTCGCCGGTGGTGATGTCCAGCAGCTCGGGCCCCGGGATGAATGCGAGCATCTCTTTCTCCTAGGCCCCGTGGGCTTGGTTTCCGGTGGGCAAAAGGTTATCGGGCGCCTTGTCGACCTCGTCGACATTGATGATCTGCCACTTCCCGGTGTAACGGTTCTCGAAATTGATGTGGAAGTAGGCGGGGGCGGGCTTGCCGCCGGTGACCTTCACGGTGACGATGCATATCTGCGAAGGTGCCGGGTTTCCCTGACCGATCAGGCATTGCTTCTTGCTGGGGACGGCGGCGGACTGGGTGGGGGGGATCCACGGGAGAGAGACGATCTCCGCCGTCGCGCCCTTGTTGGTGCCGAGGAAGCGCGAGAGCGAGGTGGACCCGGTGAGTTTCTCGGTCGATTCCGACTCCAGGAACTGGGTGCCGCCAGCGGGGTTGCCCTTGACGGCGTTGATGTAGTCCTGGGCCACCGCGACGGGGTCGCCGCCGGCAGCGCCGCACCCGGTCGCGACCATCGGGAGGCCCAGCAACCCGGCCAGCGCCAGGGTTGAACTAGCCCAGCGCATGCTCGCCCACCATCATCAGGAAGGTGACCCCGGCCAGGATCACGAAGGTCGCGCTGACGCCGAGGAAATCGCGCAGGCCCGGGCGGGCGATCGAGCGGCGGGCGCCCAGCAGGACGCCGGCAAGGATGGCCACCACCACCACGTCGACGACGAAGAGCAGCAGGTCCTCCATCTACTGGCCCGTGAAGGTGAGTGGCTTCTGGTAGTGCCGCACCCAATGGATCATCAATGCGACCTTGTCGCTGTTCTCCGCGGGGTCTTTGGAGAACAGGTGCTTGGCGCCCCAGGACGGCATCACAGACTTGTTGGGGCCACCGCCGTGGTGCTCCGAGAGCGCGCCGTAGTAGACACAGTCGAAGTAGTAGTCGTCGTTGAAGAAGCCCAGGCGGTGCTGGTCGCTGAGGGGCGGACCGATGCCGCCCTCACCGGCCTGTCCGTGGCACTGGGCGCAGTTGTTCTTGAACACCGGGCCGGCGCGGTCGACGACGTCAAAGATGTTGACGATCAGGTTGCGGTGGGCACCGTCCCTCTCCGTGGCCAGGCCCTGGCCGTTGTGGCAGACCATGCAGCCGGTGACGTCGATGGCCTGGCCCGCGTACTGCGAGGGTAGCCCGTAGTTCTTCACCATCTCAGCACTGATGCGGTCGGGGTGCGCCTGGGGGGTGCGCTTGTCGGGGTTGATGATCAGCGGGATCCGCTGGGCCGCCACCTTGCCGCCAATGACCGCGATGTCGGGCACATGGCAGGTGATGCAGCGCTCCTGGTCGCTGGTCCCCTTGGGGTTGAGCTGCTTGACCTCCTCGATCGCAGCCGGAGTCTTGAACTTGCTGTAGTAGGCGAGCTCGTACGGCTTCCACTCCCGGTTGTAGTCCAGGTAGAAGACGACCGCCAGCACCGCCATCAGGGCGGCGCAGCTAATGAAGAAGAACTTAGACAACTAGCGGCTCTCCCTATCCGTTGTTGTGGTCAGCGTCAGCGCCCCAGAATCCCGGTCCAGAACCAGCGCCACTCCAGGCCGCGGAAGAACGTTCCGATCAGGGCGAAGGCTACCGAGAAAACCACGAACGCCGTGAAGAGGATGATCCCCACCTTGCGGTCGCGAGGCTGGCGCGAGGGGTTGCGGTCGAGGTAGGGCATGACGATCAGGCCGGCGATGACGTATGTCGGGAAGGCCACGCCGGCGGTGATCGGGGGGACGCGGGAGAGCAGCTCCTGGAGGCCGAGGAAGTACCAGGGCGCCTTGCTGGGGTCGGGGGTCATCGAGGGATCGGCCTGCTGCTGCAGCGGCGACTGCACCACCACCGCGATGATGGTCAGGAGAACGCCCACGACGAGGGCGGAGATGAACTCCCGGTAGACCAGGGCGGGGTAGCTGGGGATCGAGGTGTCGGCGTCCTTCTTCAACGACGCGGGCGCAGCGGGGCGGGCGGCGGGCGCGGCGGCGGGGCGGGCGGCGACCGCGGTAGCCGTGGCGGCCCCGGCGCTGGGCCGGGCGGCGGGGGTGGTCGTATCGGGCGTGGCTACGCCCTCAGCCTTCGCCGCGGCCTCGGCC
>DAINSI010000104.1:0-6191 GCA_036741395.1 Candidatus Dormiibacterota bacterium | reverse complement strand
TGGCCTGCTTGGCCGTGTCGAGCGCCTGCTCGAACTCGTGGCCCTCGATGCCGAACACCTGCGCCTGCTCGCTCCACGGCATCAGGACGTGCATTCGCACCGCCTCACCCGCGAACGCCTGCAGCAGTGGCGTGGCGGGATCCCCGTGCACGGCGCTGCTGAAGACGAGGGCAGGGTCTGCGTTGCGGGACAGGCGTGGCGCGATCGGTTCGCTGGCGTAGTTGAGACCGACCACCCCCTCCACGGTGGTGGTGTAGGGCATCCGGTGGGTGCCGATACCGGCGTCCTCGTCCTGCATATAGAGGCTGAAATCCCGGTACGGCGCGGCTCCGTGAGGATAGACCGCCACCGCCGCGCCTTCGGCCTGCCCCGATGTGTGGCGGCCCGAGGCATCGACATAGTCGGCCGCGCTCGGCCCCACGATCACCGCCCCGTACAGCCCGAGCGCCACGTTCTTCAGTGGGCCCGCCCCATCGCGCAGCATGGCCGTGGTCTCCCCCACCGCGGGGCTCGCATAGTAGGTGAAGGTACGGGTTGTGCCGGGGTCCACCGCCTGCAAGCGATCGCGCCCGACCGCCACACCGCCGGAGTTGTTGGGGTCGTAGGCCAGCATGTCGGCGTGCAGCGACACGGGGCCGGAGTCGGTCTCGTTGCTCAGCTCGATGACCACGCAGTCTCCCACTCCAACGTGCAGGGTGAGAGGCTCTGGGGTTTTCGCTCCGGACCGGACGGCGTCGCGGTCACGGCGGAGGACGAACACCCGGCCCGCCGTGTCGGCCTTGAGCATGGGCAGCTTGACCGCCACTGCGGAGACCTGGAAGCGGCGCACCGGCGCCTTGCCGGGACAGAGCAGCGGCGCCGCGCGCGCGACGGTCTCGTGGCCGGGCAGCGGGCGCAGGTCCGGCACGCTCGCGCCCTGCACCCGTAGGATGCCCCAGCTGCCCTCGCGCAGCTTGAACGGGCGTCCGTTCTCGTACAGGTAGTCGCCGGGCCGTTGCTGCGGCCCACCGGCGCTCGGCACCACCAGGTCCTGGCGCTCGGAAATGCCCAGGTGGGCGGTGCTGGTCGGAGCGGAGGTGGAGCTGTAGGCCTCTGAGCGGAACCAGTGGCCGTCGAGATGCCAGGTGTGCACATCATTGGCGGCTCCCACCAGTGAGCGGAAGACCAGCGGATCGCCGACGTATGCCTGCAGCATCGGCGTTTCGGGCTCCCCGGCCGCGGTGCTGCTGAAGACCTGGGTGGGGTCTGAGCTGCGGCCCTGCAGCGGCTCGACCCTCAGGTTCATCGAGCTGCCGGTGGACCGCCCGATCGCCGTCAGCGGGTTGTCGTCCTGCAGCAGCATCACGAGCTCGCGGAAGCTGCCCGACACGTCGGTCGATATCCGTCCCTGGGTGTGAATGTCGGCCACCGGCCCGCTTTCGATCTCCTTTGCGGTGGCGGGGTCGTGGTAGGTGGACCCTGGCGGCTCCACCACCAGCGCGCCGTAAAGCCCGTGCGTGGCGGACTCCAGCACGTTGGTGTGGTCGTGGAAGAAAGTGGTGCCCACCTGCGCGTCGGGGAACCAGCGATAGCGCACGAACTCGGTGCTGACCAGCTCGCCGGCGCCGTGGGGGTTGGTGAGCGGCGCGACGAAGTTGATGCGCTTGCCGACGATCGAGCTGATCCGTTGCACCTCGAAGGTCTGGTCCTGGTCGATGCCTACCCCGACCATCTCGCCGGGCTGGAAGCGATCGGTCGCGCCGACCTGGATGGAGCTGTCGTGGGAAGCGCTCGGCGCACTCAGAGACTCCCCCTCGAGCCGGAACGGCCGCACCGTCTGCTCGTAGTTGAACCCGGCGTCCACCCCGTCACTGCCCTGCACGTCGAACTGGACGAAATGGACGTGCACGCTGACCTTGCTGGGCGGCTGGTCGGGACTGTCGCTGAGCTCGCTGCGGAGCAGCACGTCGATGCAGTCCTCTCCGGCGTTGGCGCGCACCACCAGCGGCACCCGCAGCCCAGGGTCCCGACGAACGGCATCCTCCTGCTGCCGCAGCACAAAGATCTCACCCCCGGGGTCGACCAGGTTGGTGCGGCGGTTGAGCGTGACGGGCACGGTGATGGCGTTGATGGCCAGCTGGCGCGCTCGCGTCCCGGCGGGGCAGACGCTCCCTTGGCCGCTCTCGCCAGGCGCCGGCGGGCCGGTGCCGCTGCGGATCGGGTCGAGGAAAGGGGCGGGGCCATGGGCCGGCGCGAAAGGTGGGCGTTTGCCGAGGTGGGGACGCAGGAACGGGTAGGCGAGCTTGCCGGTGCGGGCATCGAAGAGCAGTCGTGGCCGGCTGCCCGGTGCGTCCGAGCGATACGCGGGCCACGTCGTTTCCGTTTCCGGCTCGCCGTAGTACACGTCGCCCTCGCGCCTCCAGTCGAGGACGGCGGCGTCGTAGCCGCGAGGGGTGCCCGACGGAGGTAGCAGCGGGTCCACCCAGGAGGCCAGATCGTTCTTGGGGATGCTGAACTTCTTGCCGTACCAATCCACCGTCCTCCCGGCTAGCGCCGACGAGTCCACCGCCGGCTGCACCGCCTCCTGGCGGTCCGGCAGTGCTCGCAGGGGAGGCATGGTGTCGGTTGAGGCGCGGCCGTCCTGGCTCGTGTTGTAGACGCGCCACAGCCCCCACATGCCGGCGAAGTAGTGCTCGCCGACATGGCAGTGGAACATGAAGTCGCCAGCGCTCTGCTGGCACCCACCGCTGCCGCATTCGTCCGCGATATCGAACGTTTCCGACGGCCCGATCGACTGAGAGTCGGTGCGCTCGGAGGCCTGCGGCCGCAGCGCGGGCTTTTTCTGCAGCCCGGCGGCGAAGTCGCTCGGTTCGACGCCTCCCTGGCGGTGCCAGCGGGTGCTCCCCCCGTGCACGTGGTGCACATGGAAGGTCTCGGATCCGCCGTGAACCAGGCGCTGCTTCACGGGGTCGCCAAGGTAGGTTCGCATGATGGGCGTGGCGGGGTCGCCGAACGCATAGGAGCTGTACGCCAGCGAATCATCGAAACGGCCGGAGGTCTGCTGCTGCAGACCAAGGCGGTTCATGAACGGTTCGCTGCGGTAGTTGATCGCGCGCGCGTCCGGCCGGTAGGCCCCGGTGGTCGGGTCCACCTGGGGTACGAACTGGTCGGACCTGTTCAGCACGCGATAGTTTTCGTCGCCGATCTCGTGGTAGGTCAGCACGAACTCGCGAAAGCTGGGCCCCCGGGGCGTTTTGACGATGGCGGCCCAGCCGGTCGCCGCCGGCTTGCCGGTGAGGGGGTCGCTCCAGGTTGAACCGGGGGGCTCCACGATGACGGCCCCGAAGAGCCCGTGCTCCGTCTGCTGGCGGGTGTCGCCGTGGCTGTGGAAGTCGTGGGTGCCCTCCGGCTCATTCTTGCCGACCATCCACTCGTAGGTGACCGGTGAACCGGGCCGCGCGATGGCGGCATGGTTGGCGGCGGTGGCCGGCTTTCCGGTGCCCGCGACCAGAAGGCTGGTGCCGTGGACGTGGATGGTAGCCGCCTGGCCCCCGCCGAGCGCGTCGCGGAGCCGGATCCGCAGGCACTCGCCCGGCAGCACGCGCAGCACCAGCGGCTGGAGGGCGTCTCCCTGGAGCCCGATCGACACCGCGGGCTGCCCCTGGCCGGTCCGCGCCAGCCGGTTCTGCGCCTCCTCGTCGCGAACCCTGCGCAGGTCCTGCTCGAGCACGTACATGCGTCCCTGGGGATCATGGTCCAGGTAGCGGTTCAGGGTGATGTCGACGTCGATCGCCGCCACGTCGTACTGCCTCACCGGGGCCCTGGGCGCGCAGCTGGATCCCGCGTGCACCGACTCGCCGGTCGCGGCGACCAATTGGTATCCCTGGCTGGCCTCGTGGGCGGAGGCGGTTTGCGGCGGTTCGCTCGCAGCGGACGGCAAGGCGAACGTGTGCCCGGCCAGCCGGAGGTGAATGCCGGGATGGGTGACCAGGTGCAACGCCGCTGCTGCTCCGAGCAACAGCACCGCAGTCGCGATCGCGAGTGCGGTGCTCTTGCTCGGGCGGGTCAGGGGCGTGGTGACCGGCTCAGCCTACCTTGACCGTGCCCTCCATGTCGGGATGCACCAGGCAGCGGTACTTGTAGGTGCCGGCCGCGGTGAACTTGAGCGAGTACAGGTAGAAGGCCGGCGGGAACGAGAGCACCAGGCCGGTGCTGTGGAAGCCCTGTCCGTTGAAAGCGCCGCCGTTGTATGGGATGATCGCGGGTGGCCCACTGGGTGGCCCGCTCGGTGCGGGTGCCTGTGGCGCGGGTGGCCCGCCGGCTGGCGCGACCCCCTTGGGGGTGAACGCGATCGTCCCGTCAGACCCCTTTGCCAGGAGCGTCCCCGAATCCGCCGCGGTTGCCCCGAAGCTGATGGTATGGGCACCCTGAATCAGCCACTTGACGCTGCCGCCCACCGGGATCGAGGCCTCTTTCGGGCCGAAGACCGAGACACCGGCGTTCTGGATCTTGCCGGTGCTATCCAGGATGCCCGCCACCGCCTTGTCGGGGGTGGCCTGCGCGGTGGCGTCGTTCGGCGCCTGGAAGGCCTGCACCAGCTTCTTCTGCTGCTCGTCGCCGCTCTTCTTCACATCGTCGGCGCTGGGCACGGACTGGCCCTTGTCCACCACGGTGACCTTGCCCTGCATGGCCTCGCGGTGCAGCAGGCAGAAAAACCCGTAGGTCCCGGGCTTGATGCCGTCGGCGAGCTTCATGGTGAAGACCGCGTCCTGGCCCAGGAAGCCGCTGTTGTAGAAGGTCTGGGTGCCGTCGAAATCAGTCTGCTTCTGCTGGTCCTTGCTGCACGCGTCAATGGCAGCCGGCTCGCCGGTGGCCAGGAAGCAGGGCTGCCCCGCGGACTGGCTGATGGGCGGCGGCCCGCCCTTGGGCTGGCCGACCAGGAGCGGAAGCTTCTGCTGCTCGGGTAGAGGGGGGCTACCGGGCGGGGGGCCCGCCGGGCCCAACTTCGCGGTCGCGGCCAGGTCGGCGTCGACCAGCTTGCCCAACGTGACGGTGTGAGGTTCACCGGTGTACTGGACCTTGAAGTCGACCGTGTCGCCGGGATGGGCGGAGAGCTGGTCCGGGAAGTAGGCGGTGGCAAACAGGTTGAGCGGCTGACCGGAGGGCTGCTTGGCGTCGACCAGGACGGTGACCCGGTTGGCCGCCGGTGTACTGGGGCCGGCGGTGCCCCCGCACGCCGCCAGTACGAAGGCAAGGGACGCGAGCGCGACTGCGCGAGTTCTGAACATTTTTCTCTCCACTCCTCGGTTTGTGCCGTCGCCTCGCGACTCTCGCGGCCGGTGGCCAGCAGCCAGAAGGGTATCCGCGCCCCGGTGAATAAGTCAACTGCTCGTATTCACCGCGCGGTCAGGAGGCACATCGCGGATAACCCCGATGGCCGGGGAAGCGACCTGCTGTCTGCGGCTTCCGCGGTGCTCGAGCGCATCGATTTGGTGCCGGCTGAGAGCTGGGTCATCGAGCGTGCTGCGACCGTAGATGGGAACCGCTTCGGCGGGGATCCGCGGGCCATCGTCCTGGGTGCACACACAGTCACACAGCTGGACGTGGGGGCTGACGTCAAACCGCTGCCGTTCAGCTTCCCCGCTGGCCTCTAAATCTAAATCCAAAGGCTTGCCCACTCCGATTGGCCCGGGCTCAGCTGTCTGCGGTGACCGCCTCCAGCTGGGCGGCGAACTTCAGCCGGGCCGCCTCGCGCCGCGTTGGGATGTGGTCGCTCGGCCAGGGGCCCTCGGGCGACGAGTAGTCCTTGAGCACCTG
This sequence comes from Candidatus Dormiibacterota bacterium, assembly GCA_036741395.1. GTDB lineage: Bacteria > Chloroflexota > Dormibacteria > DASZGP01 > DASZGP01 > JAXDLW01. The sequence continues at coordinate 395 of DAINSI010000104.1, read as the reverse complement.
CCTGGCGACGGTGACGCGGTGGACCTCGTCCGGTCCGTCGTAGATCCGGGCCGCCCGCGCGTGCCGGTACATGCCCTCGAGCGGGAGGTCAGCGGAGTACCCGAGCGACCCACATACCTGGATGGCGCGGTCGATCACGTCGTGCAGCACCTTCGCGCCGAAGAACTTGATCATCGAGATCTCCGTGCGCGCCGCCGCCACCCCGTGCCGATCGATCACCCAGGCGGCGTGCAGGGTCATGAGGCGGGCGGCCTGCATCTCGGCGGCTGAATCGGCGATCCAGTTCTGCACCGTCTGCTTGCGCGCCAGGGCCCCGCCGAAGCCCTCTCGTTGCAGCGCACGCTCGCACATGATGTCGAAGGCGCGGCGCGACTGCCCCAGCCAGCGCATGCAGT
>DAINSI010000103.1:0-6202 GCA_036741395.1 Candidatus Dormiibacterota bacterium | reverse complement strand
GCCCCATGGCGACGCTTCCTCCCTCCTCCATGGAGTGGATCCCAGCGATCAGCTTCTCGGCCTGGCTGCACAGGAACGCCAAAAGGCTCTCCGCGGTGTCCCCTGGACCGGCCATCAGCCACCAACTCCCGCACGCGCTGACTCGGCGATCGCCAGCACGCGCTGGCCGTCCGCATCGCTCAGGACCTCCGAGGCCTCGGTGATCCCGGCCGCCGCGGCGAACCTCGGGAAGGCGTGCAGCGCGAGCTGGATGGCAACCTCCACGTCCCAGCCCATGTCCAGGTCCTCCATCGCCTCCTCCTCCTCCAGCAGGGCCCGGAAGGCCTGCTCGCTCATCACCACCCCCACCGGGTTGCCCACCTCCGCCCGGGCGCCCGGTCCTGTCCAGCCGAACTCCACCTTGAGCCGGCCCCCGCCGCGCAGGTGATCGCAGAGGCGGCTCAGCGCCGGCGCCGGTATCCGCCCCAGCAACTCCTCGAGGTCACGCTCCCCGCTCATCCCGCCACGCGCACCTGGTTACGCCCAAGCCTCTTGGCGTCATACATCGCGCGGTCGGCCTCCTCGCGCAGCGCGGTCAGGTCGCAGTCGGGCCAGCTCGCCACCCCCACCGAGATGGTGCAGCTCCTCCCCAGCGCCTCGATGTGGGTGCCCTCCACCGCCGACCGCAGCTTCTCAGCCAGGAGCAGTGCCCCCTCCGCTTTGGTGTCGGTCAGCAGCACGGTGAACTCCTCGCCGCCGGTGCGGCCAAGGAGGTCAGACTCGCGCATCTGCTCTCGCATCGTCCCCGCCACCGCGCGCAGCACCTCGTCGCCGGCCGCGTGCCCGTGCTGGTCGTTGACTGACTTGAAGTGGTCGATGTCGATCATGATCACCGAGGTGGGGTACCCGTGCCGCCGGGCCTTCAGGCAGGCCGTGGTCCAATCCTGGTTGAAGCGCAAGAGCGACGCCACCCCCGTCAGCGTGTCCACGCTGGACAGCGATCGCAGTTCGCGCTTGGCCAGCTCCCCGTCGATGGTGTTGCGCACCCGCGCCGATACCTCCATTGGGCGGAACGGTTTGGTCAGGTAGTCTGCAGCGCCGAGCCGCAGCCCGCGCAACTGGTCGCGCTCACCCCGTAGGGATGAGGTGATGATCACTGCGTTCTCGCTAAGCGCGGGATCCTCATGCCTGCGCTCGAGGAACTGGAAGCCGTCCATCGTCCCCCCACCGAAATCCAGCACCAGGTCCAGCAGCACCAGAAGCGGATGGAGACCTTCGATGTGTGGCAATGCGGCCTCCGCGCTCCTAACCGAGACCACGTCGTAGCTCTCGAACCGCAGCCAGGCCTCGAGGAGCAGCGCATGGTGGGCTTCGTCCTCCACCACCAGAATGTGCTCGCCGCCCCGGGGTGTGATGATCATCCCGCCCACCGCCGTATCACCAGGCTCACTGCGCTCAAACCTCTACCTCCCAGCCCAGCCCCTCGAGATCCTCCCCGGGGTCCGCGCCGCCGTCGGGACCAAGCTCAGACTCGGTCCGGTCCACGCCACGCTCACTCCGGCGACCAGGGGTGCGCGCGGGTTGATTGTGCAGTCCCCCGCCACGCACCAGCGGTGCCAGCTCGGCGGCGTCCAGCGACACGCGACGCCCTGGCCTGCCCCCGCGCCCGGGCTGCTGTACCCAGCGCTCCACGCCTGCGGGGTGCACCAGAGCGAACTCCACTTCCCTTCCAAGTTCCTCGGCCAGCAAGGGCATTGCCTCGCGCTTGCGCCGGTAGTCCCGCTGGCGAACTGTCGGCAGATCGTGTTCGTGACGCTTTAGCACCTCTACCCAGACCAGCCTCTCGCCGGCCACCAGCAAGGCGTCGGCCCGGATCCCGTGACGGTTGCCGATCCACTCCCCCACCATGGAGTACTCCACCCCGAGCGGCAGCGCCCCTTCGCGGTACATCGCCAGCGCCGCCCTCTGTGCCAGCCGCAGGTGAGTGCGCCTCCTCCCGTGCGGAGAGGCATCCTCCCGCCCGCCGGCCATCAGGCTGAGCCGTGCCCTGCGCCGGCGCTCAACCCGGCCGATCCCCTGCCCGGCCTCAAAACAGAGTCGCCAGCACCCCGCCGCGGAAAGCCCGTACTGGCCATCGAGGTATCCGCCGGTTCGGCGATATCCGCTCGGCCCGGTGTACACACGTTTGCTCAGCGGTCCGCACAACATGGCCAGGCCGAGCACCTCGTCTCCCGCCAACCACTGCCGAGCCCAGCCTATCTCGGCCTCCAGCCGCGCTTGCAACCCAGCCCTGCCGTCCAACTTGGCCTCGAGGACCGGACCGGGCACCAGGTCGCCCGGAGCTTCCGCAGCCAGTCGCACCCGGTGCGAACCGGGCGCGGCGGCACCCCTGGTCTGCAGTGCCACTGCGCCGAGGGCGCCGAGTAGCCCGACGCGATCAGCGTCGTGCTCGGCGCGCCGAAACGCCGAGTGCTGAGGCCAGCCCGCGCCGGACTCCAACGCCCGCAATCCTGACCACAGCGCCCACGCCAACCCTCGGTTGGCGTGGCAGCGTCGAGCCCAGCCATCCGGGGAGCCCAGCCGATCTACCGCCAGCCCGTGCTCCTGTCGCAGCCAGTCGGGCAGAGGCCAGACGCCGTGGGCCTTCAGCCAGCTGGTCGGCACCGGCGCTGCCTGCATCACCAGCGGCTCCACCCACTCCAAGACAGCAGGCGTCACACCGGACTCCAGTGCTCGCTACCCAGGGCAACAACCAGCCACTCCTCGGCCTTGAACACCACCGTCGGTCCCGTGGCTATCTCCAATCCTTTCTAGGGGTCCTAAGTGGAGTTGCTTCGGGGTCACCGCAGCCCGGCTGGCACACAGTCAAACTCATTGACCCCATTCTTGTGCCGTTGACCCCGTTTTGGGAGATTTCGCGGTCAAGCTCTTGGCCGCCTTCTCTCCACCCCCACCCGGCTGTATGCCGAGCCTCTCGGCTCGCCGGCGAACGCTCTCCGGGGGGCGGCCTACGGTCATCGAGATGTCGATCCAGTCCTGCCCGCGGCGGAGCCCTTCACGCAACCACTCGTCTTCAGCCCTGGTGTAAGGGGCGCCGGTGTGGGGTTGCGGTGGCCAGTACAGCTCTTCGTCGGTGGCAGCCAGCCGGTGTACCTGGTACCGCGACTTCCCGATCAAAGCCGCTACCTGCCTCTGGCTTAGCCGCCCGCATACTGCCCGTACCCGGATGACTTCCTCTGGAGTCCAGGGGGCGGGCCCCACCCGTACACCGTCTTGTCGCGCCCGGGCGTAGAGGGCCCAGGTCGACCTCCCGATCTGGCGCGCGATCTCCGGTACCGCAGTGCCGGCCGCGAGTAGTCGCCGAAGCTCCGCGACGTCCTCGCTCGTCCACGGCCGGCCCCTGGAAACGATTCGTCCTGCGCTCTGCACGACGTACCCGTATCAGACTTCTGGCCCGGCAGGGAAACTTTTGCTCCTGGAGCAAAAGACCTCAGGCTGTGAAGTTACTTCGTACCATCCGCTACTTGGGTCTGAGCGGGCCTCGATTAGCCCGGCGAAATGCAACCCATGAACCCGCCTTCAGTGAAGTAACTTCACAAGCCCGGTCGGGTTTCCCTATGCCCCAGACTACGGGACACTTTTGCTCCTGGAGCAAAAAGCTCAGGCTGTGAAGTTACTTCACAAGCGGGGGTCAGGCCGCCTCAAACCTCGCCTGCGCGAGGGCGTCGATGTGCTCTGCCAGTTCTCGCATGGTCTGCGGTCTCACGGCTCGGTGCACCGTCTGAGCGATTTGGTCAAGTGCCGCCGCGACACCCTCCGCGGTCGGCTCCGCCTGCTCCAGAATCTCGTTGACCACCCAGGCGTGCTGCTGAAGGCGGTTACTCACTGCCATGGTCGCCGCCGAGAGAAAGTTCTGCCATTCATCCGAAATGGCCTGCGGTGGAGGAGGGGCTCCTTGTTCGCGCGGCGCTGGATCGCTATAGAGCGTGCGGACCTTCACGGTCGCCGTCGGGTCCGAGACCAGCACGACCAGAGCGTCCCGATTGACCTGACGATGGGGCGCGCTGGCCGTATAGGCGGCGACCATGGCGCCTCCGTGGAACAGGGCGACGCCCAGATCGGTTCTGGTCGCGATCTCGACCACCGCCGTGGCGCGATCGCTCTCCAGCCCCGAGTTCAGCTCGTCCAGATCCATGCCTTCCACCGACGTCTCCGGCACGGTCAGGGCGCCGTTCCAGCACGCCGGCAGGGCCTCGAAAACTTCCGCGGGTATCTCGCTTAGGGCCACGGTTCCCCGCCCCGCTGCGAGGATCATCTCGTAGGCCGGTCGTCCGGTCAGGATCTCGCTCGGCCCAACGAACAGCGCGTCAACGAACTGGCCGCCTCGGAAGAGTGCCACTGCCCGGGAACCCCTGTCCTCCTCGTAGGCCAACTGCACGCGAGGCGCATCGCCGATAAATGTGAGGACGTCGGTGGACCTGACCGGAGCCGGCTCCAGGATGTACTGCCCAGCCAGCAGGGGAGGGACCCTCACCGTAGGTCGTGGTCGGCTCTCCGCGCTGTCGCCGCCATCCGAATCGGCCGGCGGGCTGTCGACCGACGCCTTCGATTCGTCACTCATCTCCGGATTCAGAGCGAGCGCTGGGTGCGACGCCGGCAGCGGGTCCAAGAGCGGCTGGAGCTGACGTGTCGGTGCGGCATCCTCCGGCGAGGTTTCCGACGTCTCCGCGTCTTCATCGACGACCTCGCCAAGGAGGCCGGTCGGCTCGGTCATCGACGAAGCGGACGGCGCAGGCTCTGGATGGTGCGACTCCGCCTGGCTGGCAGCGACGACTGGGGGCTCCGGCGCCGACTCTGCGCTGCCTGCCGTGCTCGCGGTCGCAGGTTGCGCCTCTTCCGGTTCGGTCGCGTCATAAGCGGGTGCGGAGCCAGGCTGAGGCGCCGCATAGGGGGGCTCCGATGGTGCTGGAACGCCTATAGAAGCGACGGCTTCCTGCATCCCTCCCTGGGCCACGGTTTCAGCCGAAATGGGCGCAGGCTCGGAGGCTGCCACCCGGTCTGCGGTCGCGGCTCCCTCCTTCAGCGCGGTGATCAACTCTTCGATGTGGAGGCCCTCGAGCGTCCAGCCCGGTTGCATCGGGATCTTCTGCCACTCGACTGGCTCGCCGCTCGCAGCCAGAGCCCCAAAAGCCCGTACCGCGTCCAACCCTGTTACCCCGCCTGACGTCGCGGCGTGGACAACGTTGCCGAACAGGAAAAAGAGCACTCCCTGGCGTGCCCCGGCGACCAGAACGCCCGACTTTGGTCCGCGGTCCCCGATCAGAGAGAGGAGCGGTTGCAGCCTTTCTTCGACATCGCTCAACTCGCTGGTATCATAGGCCCGCGGCAACCGTGACGGACATTTTCTGCGTTGCGAGCGCCAAGGGTGGGGCAGGGAAGACCACCACCGCCTTCGCCCTCAGCTGCGCCGCTGCGCACCTCGGGCAGCGCGTTCTGGTCATCGATCTCGACAGTTCGCGCCTACTCTCAACCCTCCTGCTCTCGGACCTGCCGGCACTGGGGATCCTTGACGTGATGGTCGAGCCCGAGCGCCTCGCAGAAGTTGCTGTCGAGGCCCTCCCCGGCATCATGGTTCTTCTTGGTGCCTCCGAGATGTACCAGAGTCGCCTCACCCCGGCTGACCTCGGTCCGATCGTCGAGGCGGCGGGGGCCCTGGCCGACGTGGTGGTCATCGACACCGAGCCCGGGCGGGCTTCGCTGTCCGCACCGATGCAACTAGCCAGTCGGATCGTGATCCCTGGGCAGTTGGACGTACTGGCGATGTCGGGGGCAGCCTGGACGGTGGGGCAGGCGCTCGACCTCAATCTTGGCAAAAAGGTTGCGGGCGTCCTGCCGACGAACGTGCGTCGACCGATGACCGTAATGGCCAGGTCAATACATGACCACCTTGTTGGTCGCGGCGTGGCGCTGGAGCCCCCGATGTACTCCACAACCAAGTGGCCGGCGGCCCTAGGGGCGGGCACCCTCGACGGATACCCTGACCTCACTCGGGCCGCGGTCGAGATCCTCGCGGCGGCGCGTTCCGCCGCTCCCAGCAAGGCCGCCCTCTCTGCCTGGCACAGTGACTGGAGCGGCCTGGGATGACTCCGAAGCCGGCGCCCAACCGTGCCCTCGCCAAGGTCCTGACCGGGACGAAACGCCCTCCCGCTGCGCCGCCCCCCTC
>DAINSI010000102.1:0-6225 GCA_036741395.1 Candidatus Dormiibacterota bacterium | reverse complement strand
GCACCAGTCTGGGGGACTGGGGGTCGCAGGTTCAAATCCTGTCTCGCCGACCACCACTCACCGAGAGGAGCAGGAGAAACAAGTGAGAGTCTGGACCCTGACGAAGGGGGCAACCACGGTCGAGGTCACCGACACCGGCTGGATCAGCGGGGTCGACCAGGCCTTCCTGGAAGAGGTCCGCGTCCTCTTCGAGCAGCCGCTCGATGAGACCGGGGGCTTCCCCCTGCCCGGCATGCGCGGATACCAGGAGAAGCGTGTCGAGCAGCTGACCGGCCAGGGCTACAAGGTCCTGTCGACCCACGAGGTCTGACCCGCTCATGATCGAGGCCGCGGCGTCGGAGCCCCGGCCGCGCTTCCTGGACCTCTTCGCCGCCTCCTGCGCGGCGCATGATTCCCACCTCTGCGTGGGCCTGGACCCCGACCTCGACGGGCTGCCGGCCGGCTTCGAGCCCACCCCCGACGACGTCCTCCGCTTCGTCACCGCGATCATCGAGGCCACCGCGGAGTTCGCGGCGGCCTACAAGCCCAACTCGGCCTTCTACGAGGCGCTGGGGCCGCCCGGCATGGAGATCCTGGAGGCGGTGATCGCGGCAGCGCCGGCGGGGACCCCGGTGATCCTCGACGCCAAGCGTGGGGACATGGCCAACACCGCCGAACGCTATGCGACCGCCTGCTTCGACCGTCTTGGCGCCAGCGCAGTGACCCTCAGTCCCTATGTCGGCGGCGATAGCCTGGAGCCCTTCCTGCGCCGAGCGGACCGAGGATGTTTCATCCTCTGTCGCACCAGCAACCCCGGGGCCGACGACCTGCAGTTGCTCGAAATCGGCGACCGCCCCCTGTATCTCGAGGTGGCCCGCAGGTGCCACCAGTGGAACTCCCGGGGCAACGTAGGCATTGTCGCCGGGGCGACCCGTCCCAACGACCTCGCGGCGGCGCGGCGAGAGTGCCCCGGCATGCCGATCCTGGTGCCGGGCGTCGGCGCTCAGGGAGGCGACCTGGAGTCCGCGACCGCGGCCGCCGCGGGCGACGACCGGGACCAGCCCTTTGTCATCGCCGCCTCGCGCTCGATCACCGCCGCGGGCCGGGACCATGACTTCCAGCACGCCGCCGCGGCCGCCGCCGACGACCTCCGGCAGAGGATCAACGGGGTGATGGCGGGATGAGCGGGCACCGTGCCGTGGTCACGCTCGAGGGCCACATCATCGACAGCCTCCAGCTTCCCCGGGTCTTCGACGCGATCATGGACATGGGGGGCAGCTTCGACGTCGAGGAGTTTCGCGTCGGCAAGAAGAAGAACGAGAAGTCATTCGCCCGGCTCTCGGTCCAGGCTCGATCGGAAGGCAGGCTCAACGACATCCTCTCCGCCATCCAGCCGCTCGGCGCCAGCCCCATCGACCAGGTCGAGGCCAAGCTCGGGCGGGTCCGAAAGAACGGGGTCTTCCCCATCGACTTCTACTCCACCAGCAACCAGCCGACGTGGGTCCGCCATTCTGCGAAGTGGCTGGAGGTCGCGCACATCGAGATGGACTGCGGCATCGTCGTCGAGGAGGGGGCCGCCCGGGTCATCCCGGTGGACGAGGCGCGGGTGGGCCAGATGGTGGTCTGCGGCTACCACGGGGTTCGGGTACACCCCCTGGAGCGCGCCCGCGACCGGGAGCTGTTCGGCTTCATGCAGTCGCAGGTGTCGGCGGAGAAACCCAAGAAGCTGATCATCCGCGACATCGCCGCCTCCATGAAGACGGTGCGCAAGGCGGGCGGGTCGATCATCTTCGTCGGCGGCCCGGCGATCATCCACACCGGCGCCGGGCGATACCTGTCGTGGCTGATCAAAAACGATTATGTTCAGATCCTGTTCGCGGGCAATGCGCTGGCGGCGCACGACATCGAGTCGGCGATGTACGGCACCTCGCTGGGGATCTCCCTGGAGTCGGGGATGGGCATGGAGCACGGCCATGAGCACCACATCCGCGCCATCAACCGCGTGCGCTCGGCGGGCTCGATCGCTGCCGCCGTCAAGCAGGGGATCCTCAAGGAGGGCGTGATGTACGAGGCCGTCAAGGCCGGCGTGCACACCGTGCTGGCAGGCTCGATCCGCGACGACGGCCCGTTGCCCGATGTCATCACGGACGTCGTCACCGCGCAGAAGGAGATGCGCCGCGCGATCCACGAGTCGGACGTGCGCATGGCCCTGATGGTCAGCACGATGCTGCACAGCATCGCCACCGGGAACCTGCTGCCGGCCTCGGTGCGGGCGGTGTGCGTGGACATCGAGCCGTCCGTGGTCACCAAGCTGGCGGACCGTGGCTCCTTCCAGACCATCGGCATGGTCACCGACGTGGAGTCGTTCCTGCGCGAGCTGGTGGCGGACCTCGGCGGGAAGTGACCCCGCCGCTGGTCATGACCAACCCGGCGTCATACCTCCACCATCCCCCCGATCACCCCGAGCGCCCGGAGCGGATGGCCGCCATCGAGGCGGCGCTGGCCGCTGACCCTACACTGAGGGAACTGCACACGCTCCGGCTCGAGCTGGACGCCGAGGCACCGGTCCCGGGCGCCGCCGCTGCGCGGCTCGCGGCTCTGGGCGTCCACGACGAGCGTCACGTCGATGCCCTCTTCGCTGCCGGCGCCGAGGCCGACACCACCGGCACCGGCGGCTGGCTGGACGCCGACACCTACATCGGACCGGGGTCGCTGGAAGCTGCCTGCGCTTCGCTCCTATCGGGGCGCGCGGCGGTCAGCGGTGTGCTCTCGGGTGCGGCCGGCACCGCGTTCAGCCTGTGCCGCCCTCCGGGACACCATGCCACTCGGCGCCAGGCGATGGGCTTCTGCTTCTTCAACAACGTCGCCGCCGCCGCGCAACTGGCACTCGACTCGGGGATGGAGCGGGTGGCGATCGTGGATTTCGACGTCCACCACGGCAATGGCACCCAGGACATCTTCTACAGCCGGGCCGACGTGCTCTACATCTCCACCCACCAGTGGCCGCTCTACCCCGGCACCGGGGCGGCCGACGAACGGGGCAGCGGTGATGGCGTGGGTTTCACCTGCAACCTCCCGCTGCCCGCCGGCAGCGGCGATGCGGAGTACAGCGGCGTCTTCGACGACTGGGTGATCCCCGCGCTGGATCGCTTCGCCCCGGAACTGCTGCTGGTCAGCGCCGGGTTCGACGCCCACGCGCGCGACCCCCTGGCCGGGATGGAGGTCACCACCGAGGGATTCGCCTCCCTGGGTCGACGCCTCCTGGGGGCGGCCGAGCGTCACTGCGGCGGTCGCAGCGCCTGGCTCCTGGAGGGCGGCTACCACCTCGAAGCCCTCGGCGCGAGTGTCGCCGCGGTGGTCGCCGAGGCGTCCCAGGACCCCTGAAGGGCCGCGAGAAGAGCCCCGACAACTTGACATGGAGGGCTCCCCTACATAGGTTGGGAAGCGCTACGCCGATGCGTTCTCGCACATCCGTTCGCTACGTCCTCGACAGGTCACCCCGCCGGCGCCGCCTGACGGCCTCGGTCGTGGCGTGTCTGACGTGCCTTGCCGCGGCCCTCCCAGCGGCCGCGGACTCCACCTCGGACCAGCTCCAGCAGCTGCGCGCCCAGGAAGCCAGCCAGAAATCGACGCTCAGTCAGCTGGCGAGCCAGCAGCAGGGGGCGCAGTCAGCCCTGGACCAGCTGCGGGCGACCCTGGACTCCCGCCAGGCGGACCTCGGCGGCGCCTACCAGCAGCTCCGGGCGCTGACCGCCCAGATCGACGATTTCCAGGGCCGTGAGAAGTCCCTGCAACGGCGCCACGATGACCGCGTGAACCAGTTCCTCGGCGCCACCCGCACGACCTACAAACGCGGCACCTCGGAGTGGATGGTCTACCTGTTTGCGGCATCGAACTTCTCGCAGTTCCTGGATCGCCTGTCATATGTCACGGCCATCGCCCGCAACGACCTCACCCAGGCCGAGCTGCTGCGCCAGGAGCGCGACCTGATCGCCGGGCAGCGCCGCAAGACCGAGGAGCTGAGGGCCCAGATGGAGCCGGTCCTGGCAGAGATCGCGGCGCGCGTCACGGACGTGGAGGGCCAGTACAGCGCGCAGGCGTTGGTGGCCTCACACATTGAGCAGGAGCAGCGCGCCCAGCTCGCCTCCCTGCTGGGCATCCAGCACCGGGAGAAGGAGCTGGAGGCGGCGCTGGCCGCGGCCCAGGCGGCGGCCGAGGCCGCGGCGACGAAGGGCGCCGGGCGGTCGTATGGCGCGAGCTGCCCGTACGCAGCCGCCGGCACCGTCAGCTTCTGCGGTCACGGCTTCGGCCACGGCGTCGGGCTGGGGCAGTATGGCGCCCTGGGGATGGCTCAGGCGGGCATCGGCTGGCAGCGCATCGTCACCTCCTTCTACAGCGGGGCGACGATCGGCGCGGTGCCCGACGAGACGGTTCGGGTCCACCTCCACGCCGCCGGCGCCACGGTTACGCCGCTTTTCGCGGGGGCCACCCTCGAAGACTCCGGGGGCGCCAGCCTTGGTCATGTCGGCGCCGACAGCGCAGTCAACTTCTCGCGCAATGGCGACGGGAGTATCGCCGCGGTCTGGAACGGCGGCGGCAATGCCCAGGCCAGCCCCCTGCGCCTCGTCCCCGACACCGCCGGGGTGTTCAAGGTCAGCGGTAGCGGCGCGCGCTACCGTGGCGAAGCCTGGGTGGACGGCAGCAGCGGTCTCAAGGTCATCAACCATGTGGCGGTGGAGGACTACCTCGAGGGCCTCGCAGAGGTCCCCTCCAGCTGGCCTCTGAACGCCATCTCGGCGCAGATCGTCGCCGCCCGTACGTACGCGCTCTACCACCTCAGCAGCGGTCTGTACGACGTCGAAGACACGACCGCCTCCCAGGTGTACGGCGGCTACGACCGCGAGGTGCCGCAACAGACCGCCGCCGTCGCCAACACCAAGGGCCAGGCGATTTTCTCCCAGGGGCACCTGATCGACGCCGTTTTCTCGTCCAGCGACGGGGGGCACACCGAGTGCGCGTCGGCCGAGTGGGGCCAGGGAGACAATCCCTGCAGTCCGAGCTACCTGCGCGGAGTCATCGACAACTACGACGTCTCGCCCCTGCACACCTGGTACACGCCGCCCCACAAGGTCAGCGAGGTCCAGGGCTACCTGATGGCGGGCGGCGTCTACAACGCGGGCCAGTGCGGCGTCCTTGACCACTTCGCGATCACCCGCGACGCCTCGGACCGGGCCCGCAAGGTCGACATGGTGGGCGACAAGGGAACCTGCACGGCGGGTGTCAACGACTTCATCACGGGCCTCAACAAGGGCTCGCCCTCCGACTTCATCGTCTACGGGGAGATGTTCGGGGTGACGCCGGGCAATCGTGCCTGGCCTTACTTCTAGGCAGCTCGCCTACGCGCTGGGCATAGGCCTGGCCGCGGGCGCAACGAGCGGGCTGCTCGGCGTCGGGGGCGGGGTCGTCCTCGTCCCCGGCATGGTGTCACTCCTGGGGCGAGGGCAGAAGGAAGCGATCGCCAACTCGCTGGCGGCCATCATCCCGATGGCCGCGGTGGGCACCCTGGTCTACTACCTGGCAGGCTCCCGGCCGCACGTTCGGGTGGACCTGGCAGTGGCGCTGGCCATCGGCGGCGTGGTGGGGGCGGTGTTGGGCGCCCGGCTGGCGCAGCGCCTGTCAGAACGCTCCCTTCAGGCCCTCTTCGGGCTGCTGGTGCTGGGGATCGCCGCGCGCCTGCTGCTGGCCGGCAACGCGCCCTGATGGCCCTGGCGATCGCCTTGCTGGTGGGCCTGGGGATCGGGGTCCTGTCGGGTGCGCTCGGCGTCGGCGGGGGAGGGGTGATGGTGCCGGTGCTGGTGCTGGTGTTGGGGATCGACCAGGCCACCGCCCAGGGCACGTCCCTGCTGGCGATCATTCCGACCGCCGCCAGCGGCGCCTACGAGCACCTGCGCCAGGGCGCGGTCGACCTCAGGCTGTCGGCTGTGCTGGGCGCCGCCGGGACGATCGGTGCGGCCGCCGGCGCCCTCGTCGCGCTCCATGTGCAGCCGCACCTGCTGCGGCAGTTCTTCGCGCTGTACCTGCTTTTGGTGGGCGCACAAACGCTCTACCGGGCCCTCCGCCCAACGCCCCGCCGGGTCAGCTGAGGGTCAGGGCAGACTCGGGTCAACCGGGCCCGGGCCCCGGTTCCCGGAATGAAATTGACGGTGCACCGAGCGCAGCTGTGGGTTGGTGACGTGCGTGTAGATC
>DAINSI010000101.1:0-6321 GCA_036741395.1 Candidatus Dormiibacterota bacterium | reverse complement strand
GCCTAGAGCTCGTCGACGAACTGCGCCTGGCAGGCCGCGTCGACCAGCTCGGCGTTGATCACCACGTCGCGCACGCCTTCGAACTCCGCGATCTCGCGGATGTGGGTGAGCAGGTCCCTGGGGTGGACACCGCGCAGCGGGCGCGGCGGGTTCTGGGACCTGTAGGCGAGCTTCAGGATGTACTCGATCCAGGCGTCGGTGATGGCCACCTTCTGCTGCTCCGCCTCGCGCCGGAAGATCTCGGTGAAGGCCTCCTCGCTGGGATCATCGATACGAACCTTGTGCCTGATGCGGCGCAGGAAGGCCTCGTCCACCAGCTCGCGGGGCTGGATGTTGGTGGAGAAGATCAGCAGCACCCCGAACGGGATGTCGATCTTGCGACCGGACGCCGACATGTTGAGGTAGTCGATGTTCTCTTCCATGGGGATGATGAAGCGGTTCAGCAGGGTGCGCGGGTCGGCCACCTGCCGGCCCAGGTCATCGACCAGGAAGACGCCGCCGTTGGCCTTCATCTGCAGGGGGGCATCGTAGAAGCGGGCGTCGGTGTGCCAGACGAGGTCGAGCATGGTGATGTCGAGCTCGCCGCCGACCGTCACCAGGGGCCGCCGACAGTAGAGCCAGCGCTGGTCGGCGTTGGGGTCGGCGTTGCCGATCGGCTCATGGTAGCCGCGATCCAGCAGGCGGATGATCTGGTCCTCCACGGCGATCGCGTAGGGCACGTACATCCCCCCGCCCAGCAGGTCGCGGGTGGCGCGCGAGATCGAACTCTTGCCGTTGCCCGAATGCCCGTAGAGGAAGATCGACGACCGCGAGTTCAGCGCCGGACCGAGCAACTTCAGAGTGGTGGCCGGCAGGACGAGGTGCTCGAGGGCGTGGTTGAGGCGGTCGGGGCTGGCGAAGCCGTCGGGCAGCGCCTGCTGTACCACCGAGAGCGTGTACTGGTCCAGCGGCACCGGGGCGACGCCCACGTACGCGTTGCGGGCGGTGGCCTCGCGGGCGCGCTCGATCCCGGTCGCCGTGATGCCGTAGTTGAAGCCCTCGTCCAGCGACCCCAGTTGGGCGGGGCGCCGCGGCGAGTCCCCGAGCTTCTGCACCTGGTTCTGTGTCACCAGGTCCTCAAGCAGCTTCTGGAACACCACGTAGTCCAGGCGCAGGCGCTGGGCGAGTTCGAAACCGGCCAGGGGGCTGGTCTGGTAGAGGGTCTTCAGGAGCAGGTCGGAGACCAGCCCCGGCTGGATATCAAGGGCGTCGGCGTTCCGCGGCCGGCGTGGCGTCCACTGCCGGCTGCTGATGGGGTTTGACTCCTTGGGCGCGAGTACCTGCGTCATCTAAGTTGCACCTGAGCCTCCATAGATATCACAGGCCGCCCCACTACTTGTGTTCCGGAGGCCAAATCCGGGGCGAAATCACGGCTCAGGGAGGCCTGGGGGCCGCGGCGACCCGGTTCCGTATTCGTAGATGAGACCCCGGCCATTCCGCCGGGGCCTCACTTCCCCTACTCCCCCTTCAACCTCGCACGGGACGAGCCAGTTCTAGTGGCCGCGGAAGATGTGCGCAGCCTGGGCCACCAGGATCCCGCTGATCACCAGGAACGCCGCCAGGACCAACAGGCCGACGAAGTCCCACTGCACCTGCTGGAGCCGCTGCATCCACTCCGGCAGGGGCTGGAGACCGCCCTCCGGGGCCCAGCCGCAGATGGGACACACCCCGTCGGTCAGGCCGGCGTCGAAGTCCCAGTCGTCCAGCTCGCAGTGGAAGACCCGGGCCTTGCCGGTCAGCACACCGATGGCCATGGGTCAGGCCACCGGCAGCCTGGAGCGCCGGGCCCAGACCAGCGAGCTGGCCGTGCCCAGGACCAGGGCTTCCCAGAGGAAGAACATGTAGGCCAGCGGCGGCTTGACGTTGCCCAGCAGCCGGACGCGACCCACAGGCGCCCTGGTCGTCTTCTGGTGGGGCACGGTGTTGATCGGCGCCAGGTCGGTGAAGGAGCCGGGGTTCGACGGTGTGGTGATGGTCTGGCTGATGGCGTTGTCCACCGGGTTGTTGTCCAAGCCGGTGCTGGAGGCGCTGCCGCCGCTGGTGTCGATCGAGGAGTTCACCGCGCTCGTCGGGACCAGGAAATCGTTGTCGGATCCCTCGCCGAGGATGTACTCGGTGTACTGCGAGGGCACCTGCGCCCCCTGGCCGGGCTGGGTGACGCCGACATGCAGCCCCGTGGCCAGGATCGAGGCGCCGCCCCTGCCATCGTTCTTGATCACCGGCGCGACGGTGAAGACGTGGATCAACGGAGTAACGGTGGCGACGCCGCCCGGGACCACCTCGACGATCGGGGTCCCCGGGACCGTGATGCCCTGGTCACCGACGGACACCGCCTTCCCCCCTGCCGTGACATTGCCGGCGAAGATCGTGTCGGTCACGGTGGCCTTGCCATTGACCGAGACGATCTTGGTGGTCACGTCGGTGTTGCTCACCTGGACCGCGCCAAAGTCGGCCGCACCCACGTGGGAGTGCGTGAAGGTGGTGATGGAGCCTGCCGAGCCGACGATGGTGTGGGTTTCCGCGGTCATGTTCTTGAAGGTGGTTGTCCCACCGCCGGCGTAATAACCGAGGGCATCGGCCTGCAGCTCACGGGCGTGCGCATCGTAGTGACTCTGGCCGTCGGGGGCCTTTTTGACCTGGTCCGCAACCCCGGGGGGGTTGGGGTACTGCGCTCGCGCGTAGTCGACGGGCGGGTTCTGGGGCCGGTTGGCCGGCGGGACGTTGGTGTAGAGATCCGCGCCGAGGGGGCCGTAGTCGTCGTAGCTGGCGTTGGCGCCGGAGGCCGGCGAGCCGTCCTGGGTGACGTTGGCAAAGGGGTAGCGGTTGTCAACGGCGCCGGTCGAGAAGTTCTCGAAGACGTTGGTCCCGCCCACCGCGTGGACACCGGCAGCGTTGGCCGTGCCGCCATAGACCGAAATCGAGGACGGCACGTCGGCGACCGCGGACGCGCCAAGCAGGTAGGCCCCTGTCCCGAAAACCGCGGTGCCCGCGACTACCACACTGATGGCTTTACGGATCATTTCTTGGCAACCTCCCTTTCGGCCGTGGAGCCCAGGATCTCCAGGACCAGCTCGTGGGTCTTCCTTCCTTCCTTGACTGCCCTCTCCTCGAGGGCACGCTTGATCTCAGCCGGCAGGCGCAGCGACAGGTCCTCCATCATCTGCGGCACCTTGGGCGAACCATTCTGCACCGTCGCGGCGGCGACGACGTCGCCCTCGGAGGCGGTGCCGAGGTACGAGCTGGCGATCACCGCCTGGTCCTGCCGCAGGACGTCGGCGGGCGCCTCGTGGGCGACCGTGCCCTGCTCGAAGACGTAGGCCCGGTCGGCCACGGCCAGGGCGCTGTCGACGAACTGCTCCACCAGCAAGACGGCGATTCCCTCCTCTTTGAAGACCTCGATCCGCTCGAACAGGTCCTGGACGACATTGGGCGCCAGGCCCTGGGACATCTCGTCCACCAGCAGCAGCTTGGGCTTGACCAGCAACGCCCGCGCCATCGCCACCATCTGCTGCTGGCCGCCCGAGAGCGTGCCCACCAGCTGGCGGCGGCGGTCCTTGAGCACCGGGAAGGCGTTGAAGGCGATCTCCAGGTCAGGATTGGCAGCGCCGCTGTAGAACGACAGGTCGAAGGTCTCCTCAACGGTCAGCTTGGGGAACAGGCCGCGGCCCTGGGGGATATGGACCATGCCATGCCGCACGATCTGTTCGGGGGGGCGCCGGGAGATGTCGGCGCCGTCCAGGAGCACCTTGCCGGCGGTCGGCTTGATCACCCCGGAGATGGCCCGCAGGGTGGTCGTCTTGCCGGCGCCGTTGGCACCGATGCAGGCCACCACCTCGCCGAAGCCGACGTTGATGTTGATGTCCCGGATCACCTCGATGCCGCCGTACCCCGCGTAGAGACCGCTGACCTCGAGCAGAAGCGCCTCGGGGACGGGCTTGCCGGGTGCGCTCTCGGCGGCAGGCTTGACCGTCGCCGGCTTGCGGCCGGGCTTCTTGGGCGCCGGTTTGGAACTCTCCTCCCCCAGGTAGGCCGAAATGACCTTGGGATCGTCGCGCACCTGCTCGGGGCGGCCGCTGGCGATCAACTGCCCGAAGTCCAGCACGTAGATGTGGTCGCAGGCGCGCATCACCAGGCTCATGTCGTGGTCCACCAGCAGCATCGAGACCTTGAAGCGATCGCGGACGCGAACCAGCAGCGCCGCCAGCTCCAGGGTTTCATCCGCGTCGAGCCCGGAGGCCGGCTCATCCAGCAGGATCAGCTTGGGCCGCATGCACAGCGCCCGCGCGATCTCCACACGCCGCTGGATACCCACCGAGAGGTCCTTGGCGAGGTGGTCAGAGTAGTGCAGCAAGTCCAGCGCGTGGAGCACCGCCCGGGCCCGCTCGGTCGCCACCTTCTCGGCCCTGATGGCGGTCGGGAACCGGATCGCGTCGGCCAGGATGTTGCGCTTCCTGAGCGCGTCCTGCGGCGTCATGCAGTTCTCCAGGACGGTCATCGTCCCCCAGAGCTGGAGGTTCTGGAAGGTCCGGGCGATTCCCAGCTGGGCACGCTGATGGGGAGCCACGCCGTTCAATGGCTGCTCCTCGAAGCTGATCGCGCCGCCGTTCGGGGCCAGGACCCCCGAGATGCAGTTGAAGAGGGTGGTCTTGCCCGCCCCGTTGGGCCCGATCAGGCCAAGGATCTCGCCCCGGTTCAGCTCCAGCGACACATCCTTGAGGGCCTGGACCCCGCCGAAGCTGATCCCCACCCCCTTGACGGAGAGCAGCGTCACGTCGTCACCACCTTGGTTGGCTTGCCCACCGCGGTCTTTCCGGCGCCCGGGAAGGCGTGGAGGATCCCATGTCGCACCTTGCCCGCGAGGTCTCCCCAAACCCCGTCGGGGTAGAGGATCATCTGCAGCACCAGCAGCGCCCCCAGGACCAGGTTGAACCAGACATTCTTGATCTCGATCGGGCGATGCAGCACCGTGGTCAGGAAGTCCTGGAGGTGGGGCAGGACCCGGGGGATGACCGAGACGAACAGCCCACCGAGGAAGGCGCCGGGGATGAAACGGATGCCCATCAGCACCGCGATCGCCGCCAGCTGCAGCGAGATCACGAAGTTGAAAGGCCCGTTGGTGATCTTGCCCACCAGCAGCGGGTAGAACGACCCACCCACCCCGGCGATCGCCGCGGAGAGGCCGAACGCCAGCAGCTTGTAGCGGGTCAGGTCGACACCCATGGTCGCCGCCGCGAGCTCGGAGTCGCGGATCGCGCGGAAGCGGCGACCGCTGCCGGAGTCGTGGAGGTTGACCACCAGCAGGGTGATCAAAAAGAACACCGCCAGGATCATCCAGTAGATCTGCCGCACGTGGTCGGCGTCGATGCTGCTGAGGGTGAGCCCGAAGAGGTGGGCCTCGTCCACCGTCCAGCCCCCCAACCCGCCGTTGAACCAGCTGAACGCGACGTCCTGGAAGAAGAAGTAGTCGAAGCTGATCGCCACCCCGATGGTGACCACCGCGAGCAGGATCCCGCGGAGTCGCAGCGCGGGAATCCCCACCGCGACTCCGAGGAAGAAGGCCACCAGCGTCCCCCCGATCGCGGCGATGAAGTAGTTGACCCCATGGCTTACCAGGGCGCCGGTGGCAAAGGCCGAAATCCCCATGAAGGTTGCCTGGCACAGCGAGACCTGGCCGGCGTATCCGGTGAGCACGACCACCGATAGCACCCCGAGGCCGAAGACCAGGGCCAGGGCAAAGGCGGTGGTGAACTCCAGGTCGGTGTGAAGAACCACCGGGACCAGCGCGAACAGCGCCAACGCCCCGAGTCCCAGGGCATTGCGGAAGATACGGTTGTCGATCACTCCGAGGTGCTCCTCAGCAGGTTCTTCTCGGTGCGGATCATCAGCACCACCAGGATCACCCCGATTGCCACCACGTTGGGGAAGCCGGGGGAGTTGATCCACATCCGCGGCAGCGCTTCCAGCAGGCCCAGGACCAGGCCGCCGACGATGGTCAGCGGCAGTGAGACCAGGCCGCCGATCAGGGCCGCCGCCAGCGCGTCGATGATCAGGACCGTCAGCGACAGCGTGTCGAAGGTCGCTGCGCCCACCGAGATCAGGAGCAGCCCGGAGATGGCCGCGACCAGGCTGCCGATCATCCAGGAGACGCTGCCGACCAGGTTGACGGGGATGCCGTAGAGGCTCGCCGCCACCGGGTCGTCGGAGACCGCGCGCATCGCGACGCCGAACCGCGAGAAGCGCAGGAACATCGCCAGCGAACCGGCCAGCAGCAGGGCCACCGCG
>DAINSI010000100.1:1301-6437 GCA_036741395.1 Candidatus Dormiibacterota bacterium | reverse complement strand
AAGCGCTGGCGCCGCCCGACTTACCCGCGGCCTCGGCGCTCACTGCCCGAAAGCGCAGGGTTCGCGCGTCATCCGCGCCGACGATCTCCTCCAGCCAGCCAGTGACGGTGCTGTGGCTGAAGTCGGTGGTCGCCACAACCTCCGAGATGTCGACCCAGTCCTTGGGGCGGTCGAACACCGCCTTGCAGACCACCAGGTGCTCGGGCGCGAGCACCGGCAGCGTTGAATCGCCGCCGAACGGCTGGTCACGCACCTCCGCGGCCATCTCGTCATGGAGCGGGTTGTACGAATAGAACAGATCGAGGGGGGTCCTCCCCCAGCGCACCCGTCCCTGGCCTTCCTGCTCAACCCTGGGCAGCGACGCGTCCACGCCCAGGGACCCAAGCGCCACAGCCACGCGATCATGGTCGCCCGGGGGCAGGAAGACGTTGATGTCGATGTCCGCGGTCGCCCTCGGCTCGGCATAGTAAGCCAGCGCCAGAGCCCCGCCGAAGGCGTGTGAGATGCCGGCCTGCTGCAGCGCTCGGTGTACGCCGAGCACCTTTTCGACCAGCGACAGGTCCTCAGCCACCTGGTGGCCTCAGAGGCCGGGCAGGCGGGGGAAGGTCAGTGGGCCCGGCTCGCGCAGCGGCAGACGATCCCCAAGTTCGAGGAGCTGCCGGAGTACGTCTCCGCGCTCGGAATCAGTCCAGGGGCGTGCCGCCGCGGTCTCACGGTCGTGGAGGGCGGGCGCGGCCTGAAGCGTTGGCTCCCTGGCCCCCACCGCTGGGGCCTCGGCCACCCGCCGCCGGCGCCAGATCACCTCGCCCTCTTCGTACAGCCGGCGCATCTGCACTCGGCGGTCGAGCTCCTCGCGGCTCAGCATGGTCGGTGACACCTGTCGGCCCAGCTTCGCCGCGGCTCCCCTGAGCCGCCGGTCGACGTCGGCCGCGTCCGCCGTCCCGATCACCATGATCTCCACATCGCTCTCGCCGCCGGCGTCCGGCATCAGGACGATCTCCTCGGCGCCGGCGGCCCCGACCAGGGCCGACCGGAGCCGGTCCCTGACGCCCGATCGCGCCCGCACCAGGGTCCGGACCGCGCGTGCAGCCTCCGACTCCTCGTCCAGGAAGTAAAGGATCCGCTGGCGCAGGCCGGGCTTGCTGCGCAACACGCCCTCCTCTTCGAGGGCTTTGAGTTGAACGCTGACCCAGCCGTGATGCACTCCCATGGTCTTGGCCAGGCCCCGGGCCGAAACCCCCACCTCCGGATCCTCGATCACCCGCTCGAGTACCGCCTGCCGGATCGGAGACCGGCCCATCACGACGCTCATCACGACACAGCATGAGGCATTCCGCGCAGCTTCGCAACATATAGCACCTCAAATCCGAATACCAAGGGCGACCAAAGCACGGCGCGTTCTTTCGCGACATACCGCGAGGCGGCGAAGCCGTCGCGGAGTTTCGCGACACCGCGGGCCCCGGGGGAGCCGTCGTGACATTTCGCGACATACTGGACGCCACGAGCCAGGCCGCTCGGCGCCTCCCGGCCGGAGGCTCATGTAGGGTTTCGCGACATACTTACTCCCCTGGGCGCACGGTAGGATGGTCCGCAGCTTGTCCTCAACCACTACATCTAGTACGATGCGACTCGACAAGCCCAATATGAGGAGTCCGGATGCCCCTCCCTCCATACGATTTGATCGAGGCAGCCTGGACCAAGGCCCTGGATACCGGCCTCCCGGCCAGAACCCAGACCTTCTTGGCTCACCATTCGCTGTTTCCCACCGAGCAGGCCGAAGCACTGGATCTCCGCGTCGGGGTTGCGTATGCCGTGACAGTCAACATGCTGGACAAGCACGTCGACCGCCTCGCCGCTGCCCTCACCGAAGAGCTCGGGATCCCTAGCCGGATCCACTTCGAGGTCGATCGAGCGGTCACCGCCCGGGTCGTCGAGGGCATCGACCTGGCCCAGGCCGAGGACGTCCAGCGGATGGTCCGCGAGGTTCAGGAGTCTGAGATCGAAGCGGCCACCGCCTCTGGGACGATCGGCTACTACGCTCGGCTGCTGGCCCAGGTCAGCCTCCCCTACCTGCCGGTCAACGACCTCGAGTGGGTCCGTCGCAACGGCCGCTACTCGATCCGGATCCTCGCCGGCAGCAACACCGGGCTTCCCTTTGGGTCCACTCCGCGAATCCTGCTGTGCCACCTCTCCACCCAGGCCGTCCTGACCGGATCTCCCGAGGTCGAGGTCGGCAGCTCGCGCACCGACTTCCTGCGCCTCCTTGGCCTACCCACCACGGGCGGCCCCCGGGGCACGTTCCAACGGGTCAACCGGACCCTGCTTTCGCTGGCCAACTCCGCGATCCGCTACCAGATCGACGAGGTGGACGCCAAGGGCCGCCCGGTCGCCGGCGGCATCCACCGCTTCGATCCCCTCGCCGGGTACGACTTCTGGTTCAACTGGCGCTCCGACGGGCATCAGACCACGCTTTGGAACTCCACCGTCAGGCTCACCGATGAGTTCTTCGAGGACCTGGTGCAGCACGCCTTCCCGATTTCGATGGACGCCCTGCGCCAGCTTCAGGGCTCGCCGCTGGCGATCGACATCTACGCCTGGCTGGCGTATCGCATGTACTCGCTCCGGCGCCCGCTGACCCTCCCCTGGAAGGTGCTGGAGGCCCAGTTCGGCGGCCGCTACGCCGAGACCCGCTTCTTCCGGCGGAACTTCATCCGGCGCCTTGGTCAGGTGAAATCCGTATACCCCGAGCTCCGGGTCGATCCTCGCCCAGGAGGTCTTCACCTCCTCCCCTCTCCAACCCCCGTACCCCAATTGGCGAAGCGAGCACACCGGCGCCTATCTGCTTCAAGCTAGCGGGAAAGGACTACCGGGGCGAGATCAGAACGGGACAGAATCAGCGTGGTCGCGGGACCGATTCAGCGCTGCTACCGTGACAGGATCAGCGTGGGCTCCGTGCCGGAGGGCGTGACAGAATCAGCGTGCGTCCGATCGCCCGCACTACGACGCCTCCATCGCCTGCAGCATCCCCTCGTGCTCCATAGCCGATGCCGCGATCAGGCCGGCCACGGCGCGCAGGTCGGAGGCGGTCCCGGATCCCTTGGCGACCAGGTCGCGCTCCAGGTCCTGGCCGTCGGCAGCGAAAACCGCCGCTGACCAGTCCTCCCCGGGCCGGACGTCCCAGAAAGCCACCGATCCGTCCCTGAACCGCGTAGTGAGCCAGGGGGGCGCAGCACCACCTCCGTCGAGGTACGCATCGATGTCCATGCCGCGGAGATGCTCGGCCAGCTCGGCGTAGACGTCCTCTGGCTCTGCCAGCGCGGCGTTCACGGCTCAGAAGGGGATGTCGTCGGGGTCGATCTCTGCCTGTTCTGCGGGGCGCGCCGCGCCGGCCATCGCCGCAACCTGGGCCGGAGGCGACGCGGGAGAGCTCTGCTCTGCCGGCCGTGAGGATGCCTCGGCCAGGAACTTGACCTTGTCCGCGATGAGCTTGACGTCGTCGTGCTCCACGCCATCACTTCCCGACCAGCGGCTCCGCTGCAACCGACCTACCACGCACACCTCCCGGCCCTTGCGCAGGTTCTTGGCACAGGTCTCGCCCAGCCGGTTGCGTTCGGACCGGTCCCAGACCGCTACGTCGTAGAAGTCGGTGACCTCTTTCATCTCGCCGTTCTCACGCCCCCAGCGGTGCGTCGCGATGCGGAACCGTGCCTGGGTCAGCCCGCTGTCCGATACCTGGGCCTCGGGATCCTTGGTCAGTCTCCCGGTCATCGTGAAGTCCTGGATATCCAACTTGTTGCCTCCTCGCCGCGTCCGTCGGCCTAGGGCTCCACCGTATCGCTGGTGGATGGGGACGGGGAAAGAGTCGCCGGGCGGGAAGGCGACCCCCAACCGTGGGGGGCACGGTCCCCGTCCCCAGCTCAGACGATCCCGCGGTCTCGCGGACCTCGCGCGGACCTCGGGGACACCAGTCGCGGGGCGCCGGATGATTCGACTAGAACCCCCTCTCTAGGGCGCGTCCACCTCTGGACAAACCGGAGAACGTCAAGCCCGCCGTCATCCGCCGCGACTCAGCCGGTGCTGACGCCCTCGGCCTCGCGGTCTTTCAGCCAGCGATCCCAGATGTCCACGTAGCGCTGCAGCTGCTCGACATCGCAGGACCGCCGCATCGTCTCCGCGTAGACCGCCTGGGCCATCTCCTGGAGCCCCGGGTAGCCCGCCAGGCTTCCCTCGCTCACCGCGGTCGGCCACTGCACGGTCTGCCACATCACCGACTCGTATCCGACTCCGCACTCCAGCAGGCTCTTGTAGAGCTCCTTGGCAAGACGCGTCAAGGGCCGTTTCACGTTGGACGACAGCACGCCGGCAATGCGGTCCCCCACCCCTTCCTGCAGGGCCAGCTTGATGGTGTCGCTGGTGACCGGCATGCTCACGCTGTCGAGGATCGAGGGGATCACGATCTTGTCGGCGAAGCGCATGGGGTCTGACAGCGTGGCCAACAACGGCTGGGTGTCGATGAGGATGGTGTCGACCATGTCCATGGCGGCATCGAGCGCCTCCTTGACCATCTCTGGGGATTGGTCCATCAGGTGGATCTCGCGACTGCCGGCGACCATCATGATGCCGCCCGGAGTGTCGTAGACGGCCTCGGCGAGACCGATCTTGCCGGTCAGAACGTCCGCGATGGTCGGGCCGGTGGTGGGCACCTTCATCTGCACTGTGAGGCTGATCTGAGGGTCCATGTCGAGTGCCAGGACCGAGCCGTGCGCGGCTGCCGCAGCCGCCAGGGCGAACACCGTGGTGCTCTTGGAGTCCCCAGCTTTGGCGCTGGCCACGCAGATGACCTGTGTCACGACCTTGGGATTATCTCAGCGCCGTCGTCGTAGTCGCTCATTCCGCGCGACGCACGAGGTGGTCTTCCGATCTGGCCTCCGGTGCCCTCACTCAGCGTCGCGGCACGTCGTGGGGCCGGTTAGGTGCGCGTGCGCGTTGAGACGCCGGCCAGCCGTTGAAGGTCTCGCCGCAGGTTGTGCAGGTCTGCTTCGTGGTCGTGCCGGGCAGCGTCGGCGATAGGGGTTGTCTTGGTCTCGGCCGTCGAGCTACGCTGCTTTTGCTTGACAGGCGGCTTTACCGGCCACC
>DAINSI010000100.1:0-1291 GCA_036741395.1 Candidatus Dormiibacterota bacterium | reverse complement strand
CCTCGCTCTGATCGCGGGGGCCTCGTCTCCTTGGTCCGCCGGGGGCTCGATCCCGCGACCTTCCGCTTGACAGGCGGAGGCCTTACCACTCGGCCACCCCGGGGTGTCCATCTCAACCTCTTGGCCTCGATCCCTGCAGGAGCTGGTCACGACGCCCCTCAGAGCGCGCCTTCACGCAGACGCTCGTATACCCAGACCTGCGCCTGGCCCCTGGTCGAGAACGCACCTGGCGCTCCCGCCCAGGCACCCCCGACCAGCACGCCGTAGTTGCCATCGACCTCGATGATCTGGATCCGCGGCCCCTCGAGGGCCGCCTCCAGCGCCTGCTCGCTTCCAACCTCACCGCTTGCTGCGACGTTTTCTCTCATACCCGCACCGTATCGGGCGCCTGAGCTATCAGGGAATCGTCCCCGGGAGGACCGCCCGCGCCGCGAACACCCAGCCCACCGACCGCGCTCCCGCCGCCGTCACCAGCGCGGCTGCGGCAGCAGCCAAGCGCCCGAACGCCACCACGTCGTCGACCAGGATCACGTCGGCACCACCAAGGTCGGGCAGCGCCAGCGCCAGCGTGGCCAGGTGCTCCTCGGTCGAGGGCCGGTGCTGGCTGCCCCGTGATCGGCGGATCCGCGCTGTCCGCACCATTCCTGCCGGGATCCACCGGCATCTGAGCACGCAATTGGCGACCTCCGCCGACAGAGCCTCGGTGGAAGGTCGCGCCCCGCCGGCTAGGTGGCCCGGGAGCGCCAGCACCAAGGTTCGGCGAGGCGGAGCTGCGCGCCCGGCGAGTGCCGCCCGGGCCCGTCGACATTCCGTCTCAACGGCCCACGCCGCGCCTGCCTTGAAGGCCAGCACCAGCTCCCGCTCCACTCTGTCGGCGGGCCGGCCCGTGCGAGCAGGGTAAGAGCCCAGGGCCAGCTGCGGCGCCGCCGGCTCTCCACAAATCACGCGGCGAACCGAAGCGTGGGCTGCTCGCGCAGCCGTCGCACCCAGGCCTTCACCTTGGGCGCGTTGACCCTTGGCGCAAAGCACACATACGTCCCGTCCGCCGAGTCGCAACCCAACGTGTTGGCGTACTCCAGTCGCTTGAAGCTGTTGACCCGGCCCATATGGACCCACTTGCCGTGCGCCTTGGCCTGCGCCACCAGGGACGCTGCGGCCGGGCCGAGCTTCCAGGCGTCGTCCCCGCCGAGGAACAGGACGTCGAACTTCGCCCACGAGATCCGGGGCACATCCTCGAGCCCGTTCTGCCCCACGTACGCCGCCAGGTAGCCGAGCCGGCGCAGGATCGGTA
>DAINSI010000099.1:0-6779 GCA_036741395.1 Candidatus Dormiibacterota bacterium | reverse complement strand
CGCGCTAACCTACGGCGGACCGGGTGACGTGGATGCGGGCCGACGGGCCCCGGCTATCCCGACCCCGCTGTCGCCATGTCTCGAAAGCTGTACCCCCTAAGGGCCGGCCGCGCGCCCTTCCTCCGCAGCCGAGATCAGCCCCCCCAGGAACGTACCGAGAACGCCCCTGCTCCCCAACACCACGTTGCACGGGGCGAGGGCGTCCTCAGGAAGCTCCGGGGACGCGATGCCGACGGCGAGGCCCGGCAGCTCGCTGGCGCGCACCGCCTCCCAGGCGGGCCTGTCACCGAGGTCATCGCCAATGAAGACGACCGCTGAAGGTCCGAGGTGCTCCAGCAGCAGGCGAAGCGCCCAACCCTTGTCCACGATCTCGCGCGGCTTGAGTTCCAGGACCAGGCGGCCCGGCTGCACGCTGAGGCCGTTCCGCTCGCCGACCTCGGCCACCAGCATCGACGCTCGGCCCTCGTCGAAGTCCGCCCCGGCGCCGCGATAATGCAGCGCCAGCCCCCATGGCTTGACCTCGAGCCGGCTGCCCGGCAGCCCCGCGAGCTCCTCCCGCAGCTCCCGGCGGGCCCCGTCCAGGCGGTCGCGTACCGCATCCGCCGGGAAGCCCTCGGGGAGACCGGTCGCAGATAGCTCCGACGGCAGCTCGAGGCCGTAGCTGCCGAGCATCAGCATGCCGTTGACGTGCTGTGCCAGAAAGGCGCGGTCACGTCCGGAGATCACCGCCAACCATCCCAATAGCGGGCGCAGTCGCTCCACCACTGGCGTCAGGGCAGGGTCGAGGGTGGCGTCCTCCGGCCGGGGCACGATCGGCGCCAGGGTGCCGTCGAAGTCGAATGCCACCAGCCAGCGTGTCGGGTCGGTGCCATCGAGGACGCTGAGGGCCTCGAAGCCGGGCTCGCGTCCTACAGCTGCCGAGGTGAGGACCCTAGATGATCTCGCTGTACATCTGGTAGGCTTGCCGCAGCTCCTGGTGGGGGGCGATGCTGTTCTTGTGCATGACCTCCAGCAGGGAGAGGATGTGGCGAACGCCGGCCAGGTTGACACCGCGCTCGCGGGTCAGGTGCTGGATCACCTGCAGGCGCCTGATATCACGCTGGGAGTAGCGGCGCCGGTTGGTGCTGGTGCGGTGCGGGGTGACCAGGCCCAGCTCCTCGTACATCATGAGGGTGCGGGGATGGGTTTCGAGGATCTCGGACGCGACGCTGATCGTGTATACCGGCTTGTCGAGGTCAAAGGTGCCGGTGCTCTCGCTCAATGCGGCGCTTCCCGTCACTCCTTGATCCACTTCCCGACGCCGCGGGACAGTGTGGACGGAGTCGTCTCGGCCTTGATCAGGTAGTCGAGCGCCCCCAGCTTGAGGCCCCGCTCGACCAGCTCGGCCTCACCGTAGTTGGACAGGATGATGACGGGGATGTGCTTCAGGGTCTCATCTGCCCGCAAGGACTCCAGGACTGAGAACCCGTCCATCTTGGGCAGGCGGATGTCCAGGAAGACGATGTCGGGGGGCCCTTCCTTGGCCAGATTCAGTCCCTGCTCGCCGTCAGGCGCAATGGTCACGGTGTAGCCGTCCAGCTCCAGCTTGAGCCGGTACATCTCGGCCACCGCCGCGTCGTCCTCGATGAAGAGCACTCGTACCTCTTCGTCAGCTTCCATCGCCACCTGCGAGCACCTCCTCTGTCCCCTGGGGACGAAAGTATGCGCGAACCGCTATCAGATTTTCGCTGTTCACGCTCCCTCTTTATATCATCTCGCGGCCGCAGCACTGTACGCAAAATCGACCTGCGGAGGATAGACTAAGCCAAAACCGCGGGGGACCCCCTTCAGAATGGCAGTTAGCGCTGGTTCCAACATCGGGCTGGACAAGCCCATCTACACCATAAGTGTGGCGTCTGAGATCCTCGCCACGCACCCGCGCACGCTGATGATGTACGAGAGCCTTGGCCTCGTCACGCCGGCGCGCACGCCCACCAACCGGAGGCGGTTCTCCCAGCGCGACGTGATCAAACTGCGCACCATCCAGCGCCTGACCCGGCAGCACGGGGTGAACCTGGCGGGGGCCAGGCACATCCTCCACCTGATGATCCAGCTGCGCCAGTCGGGCGTCGCACCTCCCCCCAACCTGAGCGAGATCGACGTCACCGAAATCCGGATGTAGCCGACGGGCCTCTTGAGCCTGCTTGTGATAGTGGTAACCACAACATCTGTGACTACAAGCGTGAACCTATTGCTTATGCCGCAAGGGCCTGCTACACTGCGCTCGTCCCCCCTCTTCTGAGGCCTCCCCACTCCGGTGGCGGGGCCTCATTTATTTCTCGCGAGCGATCCCGGAAATGATTAGGGCACACCGCGCCCCCCTTGACTCATGACAGCTAGACTTCCCCGGTGAGCGTGCCTGTTCGCCGGCGAGCGGGACTCAACCAGGGCCCCCGGGGCGGGGGACGCCGGCCGGGGTCTCTTCGAGATCGCCTGGCAGGCTGGCGAGGCCCATTTGGCTGGAACGCCTACCAGACCGCCGCCGCCGTGCTGGGCCTGCTGGTCGCGCTGTTCATCATCTTCACCCTGGTCGTGGCTGCCACGCTGCCCGACCCCAGTCGGGTGGCGATCCACGCCGGGGAGGTCAGGGTCCTCGACCGCAACCAGAAGCTGGTGGCCGACGTCCGGGGCGGGGGGGAGCAGCGCCAGGAGGTACCCCTGAGTGCGATCTCACCCGTGCTGCAGCACGCCACCGTCGCCGCCGAGGACCGCAACTTCTTCACCCACTCCGGTATCGACTGGGGTCGCCTGGTCAAGGCCATGACCATCGACGTCCTGCGCCGGCGCACGGTCTCCGGGGCCAGCACCATCACCGAGCAGCTGGCCAAGAACGAGCTTCTCACCCCGCAGGGTGGCCTCCCGGGCCGCACCCTGACCCGCAAGTTCAAGGAGGCGATCCTGGCCACCGAGATCGAGCAGCGCTTCGACAAGAACAAGATCCTCGAGCTCTACCTGAATTCGATCTACTACGGGCATCATGCCTACGGCGCGCAGGCCGCCGCCAAGGTGTATTTCGACAAGGACGCCAAGGACCTGACCCTGGGCCAGGCCACGCTGCTGGCCGGCCTGCCCCAGGCGCCCACCACCTACGATCCCCAGGTCGATTACCAGATGGCCAAGGATCGTCAGGGCTACGTCCTCGACCAGGTGGTCCGCGACGGCTACGCCAGCCAGGCGGACGCCGATGCCGCCAGGAAGGAGGACCTGCGTCCCCAGCTCAAGTACAAAGCGGAAAATGCGACCGGGCCGGCGCCCCATTTCGTGGGCTACGTGCTGCGGCAGCTGGAGAACCAGTACGGCCCCGAGGTCGTGTCGGCCGGCGGCGTCGAGGTCACGACGAGCCTCGACCTCGACGTCCAGGGCGCGGCCGACACCGCGGTCCACAGCGGGATCGGGCAGATCAACAAGTTCGGCGCCAACAATGCCGCGATGCTGGTCGAGGATCCCAAGACGGGCCAGATCCTGGCCATGGTCGGCTCCGCCGACTTCAACAACGTTGGCATCGCCGGCCAGATCAATATCGCCGGGCCCGAGACCAAGCGGCAGCCCGGATCGAGTTTCAAGCCGTATGTCTACCTGACCGGGATCAGCGACAAGAAGTTCAACACCCTGACCGTGTTCGATGACACCGCCCAGGAGGCGTCGAGGCTTTCCGGGGGGGGCTCGCCGATTCACGACTTCGACAATCGCTACTTGGGCACGATGCGGTTGCGCACCGCGCTGGTGCAGTCTCGCAACGTCCCCGCCGAGGAGGCGATGCAGAAGGCGGGCCCGGAGAGCGTCGTCAGCACCGCCCATCGCCTGGGCATCGGGACCCAGATCCAGCCGTTCCTCTCCAGTGCCATCGGCGCCTCGGAGGTGACCATGCTTGACCATGCCGAGGCCTACGGGGTGCTGGCCACCCAGGGCACCAAGCATGATCCCGTCCCGATCCTCAAGGTGATCGACGGGTCCGGCAAGGACGTCACCATCCACCCCAACGGGGGCCAGCAGGTGGTGGACGCCGCCGCCGCCTTCATCGTCAACGACGTTCTCCTTCACTACAACGACGAGTGGCACCTCGGCCTTGACCGCCCCATGGCGGCCAAGTCGGGCACCACCAACATCCAGAACTCCAACGGCACCATCTCCACCGGTGACGGCTGGCTGATGGTCTACAACCCGGACGTGGTGATCGCCAGCTGGGGCGGTCACACCTACAGCAACGACTCCCCGGCCAAGGACAAGACCAGTGCCACCAAGAATTTCTTCGGCGTCGACAACGGGCAGGCGATCGTGGCGCCCTTCCTGCGGAGCATGAAGGGCCGCTGGCACAGCAACTTCCAGAAGCCTGCTGGGATCGTCCAGGGGAACTGCCCGGGCGGCACCAACGGCGGCATCCAGGTCCCGGATACCTACGCGCCGTCCGGCGGTGAGTACCTGCTCGCGGGTGACAGCGCCGCGCAGTGCGCCACGCCGTCGCCGTCGGCCACCGCCATCCCCTCGGCCAGCGCGGCCCCCAGCGATAGCGGCAGCCCGAGCGCCTTCCCCAGCGCCGTGCCCTCGCTGCTGCCCTCGCCGACCACGCGGCCCACGCCTTCGCCGAGCTCGGGGCCGATTTCCAGCCCCAGCCCTTGAACCTGGCGGTGATGCTGGCCTCCGACCGCGACCCGGCGGCGCTGGAGGTGGCGTCATCGCTGACCCGGGCGACGGCGGCCGGCGGGCACCGCGCCCGCCTGTTTCTGGTGGGTGACGGAACCCGCTGGGTCGACGAGGCAGTGGCCCTCGCGGCGGATGGTGTCGAGGTTTCCCTCTGCGAGGCCGACGCGGCCATGCGCGGCATCCACAAGAGCGGACAGGCCGGTGTCTTCTTCGGCTCCCTCTACGACTGGGCCGGGCTGGTCGAGGACGCCGACCGCGTGGTTTCCCTGACGTGAGTCGTGGCGTGGTCCTGGTGCGGACCGCCGACCCGGAACTTCAGCTGCAGGCGCTGCGCACCGCCCTCAGCCTGTCGTTGGGTGACCGGGCCGCCGACCTCCTCGTCAGCGGAGGTGGCCTGACGGCGTTGGCGCCCGCGCCCTCCAGCGAGGCTGAACACTGCCTGCTATCCCTGGCCCAGGTGGGCCTGGGTGTCGAGGTCGACGCGGACGCCGCGAACTCGCCGGTGCACCACCCGGCGGAGGTGCTGCCTCACGAGGAGTTCGTCGCGCGGCTGGCGACGGCCGACTTCGTCCAGGTGTTCTGAGGCCGGCCCCGCCGCTGAGCCGGGATCCCGTCCTAGACTTGACGCCAGCATGATCTTCAGCGCGAAATGCGAGTACGGCATCAAGGCCATGCTCGACCTATCGATCAACGGCGGACCCGAGTTGCCGGTGCAGGTGCGGGTGATCGCCGACCGGGCCGCGATCCCCGAGGGGTTCCTGGAGCAGATCATGGCCGACCTGCGTAAGGCCGGCCTGGTGGAGAGCGTGCGTGGGGCGCATGGCGGCTACCGACTGGCGCGCAGCGCCGACCAGATCAACCTGGCGGACGTCATCGAGGCCATCGACGGCCCTGTCACCCCCGGCGGCTGCCTGCGGGACAGTCCCGACCAGGACTCCGGCACCAGCATCGCGGTGATCCAGGACGTCTGGCTCGATGTCCGGGACTGCGTCATGGACGTGCTCAGCACCATGGACCTCGCGCACCTCCGCGAGAAGCTCCAGCGCAAGCGGGGGGCCACCGTGGCCGAACTCACCCGCGAAGTCCTCCTCACCCGCACCTAGCCTTCCAGACCGAGGGCCGACCCTGGGGGTCGAAGGCCAACGGCCTGGCCTTCGCCGCGACTGCCGGGTCCGCGTAGCGGCTGAGGTCAGCCCGGCTCAGCGCGAACAGGGTGCAGGCGGTCGCGCCAACAGGGCTTTCTGACCGCACCAGGTGATCGTGGGCGGGGTCCGCGAACCGCACGGTCGCGCCGGGGTTCAGGAACCTGATGTCGGTCGCCCGGTAGTAGTCGAGGAGGACGATATCCGAGCTTCCCGGGTCGCCTCTGAGCGCGTCCGAGAGCTGCACCAGGTCGAAGCGGTAGGCGTCGTAACGCTGGGAGACGGGGCGGCTGAAGTAGGCCTGGGCGCTGGCGGCGCCGGTCAGCACCAGGACCACCGTCAAAAGCGCCGCGGGCAGGGGTGGAAGCATCGCGGAAGGCCGGATGCCCACAACCTCGGCGCAGCCCAGGCCCACCAGCCCCGCGAGGGGCGCGGCCAGGCCGAGGCTGCGAAGGAAATGGGGGGCGGCGTCGGCGGTGGCGACCAGCGGCGGGATCAGGAAGACCGGTACCGCCAGCAGCACCAGTGAGGCGAGGGGGTCGTCACGGCGCCGGCGCCAGGCGCGCCAGGCGCCGAGCCCCGCCAGCAGGGTGAGGGGCCAGCCCAACAGGGGCATCCCGCCGACGTTGTGCCGCTCGTTGGGGTCGCCGGTGAGGGCGAACATCGCCAGCGTTCGCAGCGTGTGCGTCGCCAGCGCCGCCAGCCCGGTGTGCTGGCCGGCCGCGGACACCCCCACCGCCCTGCCGAAGTAGAGGCCGGGCTGGGTCACGGCGGTGAACAGCATCGGCGAGCCGACGAGGACGTACGCGATTGCCAATGCCGGCAATCCCCGTTTCAGTGCCCGCCACCGCTCGGCATCGTGGTGGCGCAGCCAGGCCAACCAGGCCACCAGGAGGAGGGGTAGCAGCTTGAGTGGCTGGTAGGTCCAGAGTCCCAGCGCCATCGCGGCGCCGGCCA
>DAINSI010000098.1:5746-7113 GCA_036741395.1 Candidatus Dormiibacterota bacterium | reverse complement strand
TCGGCCGCGTCCAGAACTTTGTTGCTGACCTCGCTGAGGCAGGCACGAAACTCGCGCTGCTGCCGCGCCCGGCGACTGCAGAGCGTGGATCCGTAGCTCAACAGGCATTCGAATCCCTACGCCAGGCTGGCGTCATTGACCGCGCACTTTGCGGGCGGCTGACCCGGGCGCAGAACGCTCGATCGATGATCGAACATAGTTACGTCCAGACGCCTGCTGGGGACGTCCATCGCGCCGCCGAGCTCGTGCACCGCACGGCTCTCGAGTTCATCGGCCGTTATCGGAGGTGGATTGGGCCCTACCTCGAAAGCAACGAGGTTGAGGATGGGTGAGGGCCTACGGGGTGCGGCCTCGACCCCGGTCCTGATTCGCTGCTTTGGAGCCAATGGATCCTGGTGCGTGATGGAGCGTGAATGGGTCGCGCCTCCGGGCGGTAAATGAAGTGCAGATCGGCGGTTTTCGCAAATGGAAACCGTTGTATATCGAAGCGTCTGCGCCGCGAGGAGGGCGTTGTCGAGGCGCCGGGCCCGGTGGCCCAGGGGGCTTAGCCCGGGTCACAGGGGGCGGGTCCGCTGCTGCGGGGGGGCAAGGGCCACGCCGGCCACCCGGCCGGGGGCCTCGAGGGTGGGGGCCACCGTCACGCCGAGACGTGTCCGAAGCCGAGCGCGAAACCGCCTGGAAGCGGATCAGGGCGGCGGCGCCGAAGTTAGACGTCGAGATCGGTCAGCGCGACTGGAGGCAGCTGGTCAGGAACTGATTGCCGCGCACGAACACGTAAAAGTGGGTCGACAGGCTCAGCCCGGTCGGGGAGAATGTGCTGCACGGCATCGGCCACCGGTCCACGGGGCGGCGTCCGCCAGGAACGTTTTGCGGTCGGCACTATGCGCGGTTAGGGGAGCTGCAGGCTCGTTTCAGCCGCCGGCGGTGGGTTCGTTCTCCGCGATCGGCGCGATCTTTTGGCCCATGTAGCCGCGCAGACCGCCCGCCTTCGCGCCGAGGCTGTCGTCGGTCGACGGCGCAACCTTGTCGCCCGTCGTGTGGAACTTGCCCTCGGCGCCCAGGTGCGGGTCCGTGGCGGTATGGTGATGGTCGCCGAGTTTGACGTCGTGGATATTGAGTCCGCCCGGGGTCACCTCATGCTGGACGCCTGCCGGACCGCCGCCGACTCCCTTGTCGCCGGCGAGGATGTCGCCGGTGGCCTTTTCACTTCCCAGCCCGCCGGTGGCCTTGTCATCGCCGATGCTGTGGCTGGTGCCCTTCTCATCACCCAGCCCGCCGGTCGCCTTGTCATCGCCGATGCTGTGGCTGGTGCCCTTTTCACTTCCCAGCCCGCCGGTGGCCTTGTCATCGCCGATGCTGTGGCTGGT
>DAINSI010000098.1:0-5646 GCA_036741395.1 Candidatus Dormiibacterota bacterium | reverse complement strand
GCCCTTCTCATCACCCAGGTGCCCGCTGCCCTTGTCAGAGTCGAGGGCCTGGTCGTGAGTCACCGACTTGCCTTGCGCGACGTGCTCGGCGGCGTGGTGCGGTTCGGCGTGGGTGAGTGGCGCGTGGTCGGTGGCTCCGTGGTGTGAGCCGAGGTCGACGTGGGTGCTCACCTCATGGGGCTGGAGCCCGCCCATGAAGAAGAGTGAAGACTTGGACTGGCGCGCCGAGAGGGGCGACGACGCCGGACCGCTGTCGGCGGTCAGGCTGTTCAGCGTCGCGCGCTCGGCGTCGGTCAATTCGAACGCGGAGAGGACCGTCGGGTCGGCGCGGACCTGGGTCGCGAATGCCTCGTCGGTAGCCAGCCGGCTGACCAGGTCGCTCAGGACGTCATCGGACATGTTGCGCTCCTCGGGCGCGCTGCTTCGCGCAACCCAATCGTAGGCCTCCTCGGTCATTTGCGTGCGACGGCGACGAGCAGGGAGGCGTCCGGTCCATACGCGCTTCCGTCCAGGTCGCCGTGGACCTCGACCGAGCTGAAGCCGGCGTCGCGCATCAGTGATGCGAGCTCCAGCGCCGAGTACAGCCGGATCAACAGGCGGGCCTCGGATCTCGAGCCGTCCGGGCGCACCACGATCCAGTGCAGCTCGACCCGCTCCCACGCGCCGATGATGGTGTTCTCGACCAGGAACAGCGTGCCCGGCTTGTCCGCCGGCGAGTACCAATGGCGACGGCGCAGGTTGTGGGCCACGGTCTCCTTGCCCATCGTCTCGACCAGCAGGACCCCGCCGTCGCGCAACGATTCGGCGGCGTTGCGCAGCACCTGCCGATCGTCGTGGAGGTCGTCGAAATACCCGAACGAGCTGAACATGCTGATCGCCCCGTCAAACGCGCCAGGCCGGCTGAACTCGCGGATGTCGGCCTCGACGAACTCCGCGCCCAGGTCCTCGGCGGACGCCGTCGTGCGGGCCTGATCGAGGTATGCGGTGGTGATGTCGACGCCCGTCACCGCGAATCCGCGTCGGGCAAGCTCGAGGGAATGCCGGCCCGGGCCACAGCACAGGTCCAGGACGGCGCCGGATTCCAGGCCCGTCCGGGCCAGCACCCGGTCGATCTCGACCGGCGTGTTGCGGATGCGGTTGTCGTCGAAGATAACTGGACCGAAGTCCTCCCAGAAGGTGCTGTCCTGGAACCAGGGCATCTCGGCATCGGGCATAACCGCAATTGTGCGCGCCCAGGCGCCTGGGCTCCGCGGCATCGGCAGGGTCAGGCCTGGAAGCTGACCTCGCCCCGCCGTCGGGTTACGAAGACCGCGATGACCACGGCCACGAACGCGATCCCGAGGTAGACCAGGTTCAGGGTGTGGATCCCCGCGGCCACCAGGTCACGACCCACCGCGGTCTGGGTTGACAGCCGGAGCGGATCGGAGATGCCGGCCGAGTCCAGCCCGCGCGCCACCGCAGCGGCCTGGATCTGAGAAGCGAGCAGGATGATCCCCATCAGGGCGACGCCGATCGACCCGCCGATCGTCCGCGAGAACTGGTTCATCGACGTCACCGCGCCGCGGTCGCCCCACCCCACCAGGCTCTGCAGCACGACCAGCAGCGGGCTGAGCAGCGTCCCGAGCCCGGTGCTGATGACAAAGGTCGAGCAGCCCACCCAGACCACCGGTGTAATCGGCGGAGGCGCCGCCAGCAGCGCTGTGCCGGCCAGGATGAGCAACGTCCCTGTAAGTACCAGCCGCTGGTAGCCCACCCTTAGTAGCAGGCGCCCCGAGACCACGGCCGCCAGCGGCCAGCCAAGCGTCAGTGGCGACAGCGCCGCCCCGGCTGATGTTGGACTGCCGCCAAGTCCGGCCTGGACATAGAGCGGCACATAGCTGGTCAGCGCGAAGAACGACTGCAAGCTGGATGGGCCGTCGGCCGGCGTCGTTGGCAAGGTCCGGAAGGAAGCTGGATCTGAACGGCGAACCGACCCGCTGAGCCCTCCAGGAATGCCGGATGCACCGCTGCTGTCTCTACCCCCCATAGGTCGACGTCGGCGCGCAGATGACTGAGCCAGGCCAGAGACCGCGAATGTCCCTCGACGCTCGGCTAAAGGCACCATGAAGGAACCAGCAGCGCTCCTGCTGTTTGTGGCAATCCTCTCCGCGGGCGCGATCCCCATGAGCCGGGCCTGGCTGAAGATGCAGCGGCTGGCTAACCCGCGCGCAGCTTGGTGAGCGAAGCGGCTGGAGCGTGCTTTCATGTGCACGCGCTCGTCCAGAAGCGGGTCACCCTGCATACGCAACGGACGGACGGAGAGGTGGCGGCCGGGGGGACCCAATTAGCGCCTACTGAACCATGCCAGTATTTCGGAGTGACACCCGAGACTAGCTCTCCCGGACCAGGTCGCTGGCACTATGGCTGGGCCATTATCGGCTCGGCCGCGGGTGCGTTTGCCTTTGGCGGCTTCCTGGGAGTCTCGAGGGCTTTGAGCTACAACCCACCGGCTTGGGGATACGCAGCGATCAGCGCATTCGCTGGCGCAGCTGCCCTTGGCCTGGCGATAAAGGCGATGCGCAGGTACGGATCACCCAAGCCATGAGTTCAGCGGCAGACCAGGCGACGGTGACGTCACTCGAGCCAAGGATCCTGGACTAGCTGAAACCCATTTTGTACAGCAACCGGGGCGAACTTAGGCGGCATGAGGCGGCACCCGGCGTACGTTGAGGTTTCGGATTCGTATTCAAGCGGACATCGGCGAACGGTAACGGACGGCCTTCCGTCAGGTCCCAGGGTCGGCCCTCGTTGTGCAGAGACCACCACGATACCGGGCGCGAGGAGGCGGCACCGGTTGGAGGGCGGATGAGCTCGCGGTGACCCCAATGGCGCAAGGATTCGTGAGCGGCGGCGTTGTAGGTTTGGGGGGACTCCTGTCCCTTCGACGGTTTGGGGTTGGAGATGCTCGGATTGGGACTTTTGCGCTCCCGGGGGGCGGTACTCGCGGTCGCTCTGTCCGCGGGGCTGGGGGCATGCGGTGGCACCGGCGGATCCCCGGCCGCCCCCGCTTCGCCGGTATCCCGGACCGCAAGGCTGGGCGCACCCGTGGTCTCGGCGACGCGGGAGTCTGCCGACTCATCCGCGACCTCCGCGCCCCGGGCCCTGGCCTCGCCGCCTCCGCAGCGCATCGACGGCTACCTCCAGGCGGAGAAGGACCCGCTGCTCGGAACCGCGACCACTCTGCGTTACCACGTCGAGTTCCCCGACCCGTCGGTGTGGGGCAATGGCCCCTACCCCACCGTCATGGACTACTCCGGCTACGGTCCGGGCACGGTGTTCTTCGACGGTCTCGGGTCCACCTTCAAGGCACAGGGCTACGCGGTCATCGGGGTCAACATCCGGGGCACGGGTTGCTCGGGCGGCAAGTTCGACTACTTCGAGCCGGTGCAATCGAGCGACGGATATGACGCGGTCGAGTACGCTGCCGCGCAGTACTGGTCTACCGGCGACGTGGCGATGGTTGGCAAGTCCTACCCCGGCATCACCCAGGCCTTTGTCGCCGAGCAGCGTCCACTGCATCTGCGCGCCATCGTGCCGGGCGCGATATTCGGCGACCTCTACCGGGACGTGCCGTACCCCGGCGGGATCCAGAACGTCGCCTTCAGCGGGCTCTGGAGCGTCGAGCAGCCCTTCAACGGCGGTATCGACCAGCAATGGCAGGGTTTGACCGGGAGCCAGAAGGGGTTCTTCGACATCCTGGGCGTGCCGGATCCCACGAAGCCAACGGACATCGACCCGTCGAAGAATGACCCGGTATGCACGCGCAACCAGGCCGACCACGCCACCAACCCGCTCTGGAACCCGTTTGTGCAGGCCGTCCAGCCGCAGAACCAGTGGTACAGCGATTTCTTCAAGCAGCGCTCCCCCGATTACACCGCCGGCCAGATCAACGTCCCGGTCATGCTCGAAGCCGCCTGGCAGGACGAGGAGGTCGGCTCGCGCGGCTCCGACCTCATCCGGCACCTCGCCCCCGGGGTGCCGTACCGGATGCTGCTCCAGAACGGGGACCACGGTGAGTACTACAACGCCGCGAACATCCC
The DNA here is from genome assembly GCA_036741395.1 of Candidatus Dormiibacterota bacterium. GTDB lineage: Bacteria > Chloroflexota > Dormibacteria > DASZGP01 > DASZGP01 > JAXDLW01. Next base: position 1,567 of record DAINSI010000098.1, on the reverse strand, counting down.
CGAGATCTACCGCTTCCTCTCCTATTACGTGAAAAAGCAGGTGCCCCTCCAGGACCAGGTCATGGTCCCGGTCTACGCCGGCCGGAGCACCCACGTGAAGAGCTACCGGCCCATCACCTACGCCGAGGCACTGGCCGGCTACCAGGCGGAGCCGCGGGTGCTGGTGAACTGGGAGCTGGGCAAGGCCGACACCCCGAGCTGGCAGACGCGCATGGACGCCTGGTACCCATCCGCCACCGCCGTCGACCGCCTGTACCTCCAGCCCGACGGCAGGCTGTCACCGGTCCCGGCGCCGGCCTCGACCGGGCTGGTCCAAGCGGGCGTGTCCTACACCTATGCGGGGGGGACCGGCCAGAGCCGGGGCACCAACATCGTGCCGAGCAGCCCCGGCAAGGTGGTGCAGTTCCCTGGGCCGCTGTGGCAGTACCCCCCGCCCAGCAACACCTACGCGGCGTTCACCACCGACCCCTTCGCCGCCGACCAGGAGTTCCTCGGGCCGGCCAGCGCGGACCTCTGGGTGAGTTCGACGGCCGTTGACACCGACTTCGAGGTGCTGGTCACCGATCTCCGCGAGGACGGCCGGGAGGAGTACGTCCAGAAGGGATGGCTGCGCGCCAGCCACCGGGCGCTTGATCCCGAGCAGACCAGCGACCTGCGTCCCTACCAGACCCACGTTCTGACCGACACGTCGCCACTCGTGCCCGGGCAGCCCACGCCGGTCCGGATTGAGATCTTCCCCCTGGGCCAGGTGTTCCGGGCCCACGACCGGCTGCGGGTCTATGTCGAGGCCCCCAACCTTCTCCCCGAGTACTGGGGCTTCGCGGCGCTCCCGGCCCCGGCGGAGAACACCATCTATACCGACGCCGCGCACCCTTCCTCGCTGGCCCTGCCGCTGATCCCGGGCGCCGTCGCGGAGGCGCTCGCGCGTTCGTGCGATGGCACCGGCGACTGGCTTCGCAACCAGCCATGCCGGACCCCCGCTCCGGGGAACAGCCCCATCCCCTAGCTCCGCACTGACGGGGACATCCCGGTCAGGGAAGCGGCAGGAAACCCGTGCTGCCACAGCCGGTTGAGGTGTGGGGTTCAAAAAGTCCGTCACGCAGCCACCCTATATGTCGCGAGTATTCCGCCGAGACGCTCCTCTCTGTTAATGTCGCGGAGAACAACCTCGAGGTGGCGGCGCGACGGGATCAGCATCCGGTCGAGACACTCTCGCCGGCAGCTTCCGATCCAGCGCTCGGCGTGGGCGTTGGCGCGAGGTGCCATGAGGGGCGTCAGGACGACCCTTCCGCCTGCGGCCCTGACGATCTCATCGAAGGTCGCAGGGAACTTGGGGTCACGGTCATGGACGAGGAACCTCAGATCGATTCCCTGCAGGGATCGTTTCGAGTTCAGATGAACTTTTTGAACCCCACACCAAGCTACCCGATACCATCCAGGCATCTCGGCCGGGTCCATACCGAGCGCCGGCAGCGCGTGGGGGGCCTGGATGCAGGTTGTCAAGCCGGTGCAGTGGGAGGATCCCGCCGAGTTGAAGCAGACCTTCCCGTCGGCCGACCTCGTCGGC
>DAINSI010000097.1:0-7136 GCA_036741395.1 Candidatus Dormiibacterota bacterium | reverse complement strand
GGATGCGCCGGGTCCACGGCCAGCGGGGTCAGCACCGGGAAGATCTGTTCCTCGAAGAGTCGACCCAGCCAGGCGGTCTCATCGGCAGTGAGGTCCTTGCCGTCGATGATGCGGATTCCGCTCGCCGCCAGCCCCGGGGCCACCTCTTTTGTGAACGTCCTGTTGAGACGGGCAAAGAGATCCTTGGTGCAGACCCGGATCTCTCGCAGCTGGTCGCTGGGCGACATGCCGTCGGGCGAGGCCGTGGCCACGCCCGCCGCCACCTGCTCGTGCAGGCCGGCGACGCGGACCTGGAAGAACTCGTCGAGGTTGGAGCTGACAATGGCCAGGAATTTCGCGCGTTCGAGCAGTGGAAGCGACCCGTCCTCCGCGACCGCAAGGACGCGGGCATTGAAATCGAGCCAGCTCAGCTCGCGATTGATGTACCGGCGCTCAGCGCGGCGCGGCGCGTGTTTGCGCCCTTTCTTGCGGCTCGTTCCCTCACGCTCCCTGGAGCGACTGCCTACCGCCATTGGGCAGCCCCAAACAGCATCCCGCTCACGCTCGCTAGTCTAGCGGGCCCCCTCCCGTTCGAGCGGGTGACCACGCCGCGCATCATGCGGTCCTAACTCGGCGTCGATGCGTTCCCCACACCGGCGACCAGCAGGGCCGCGCCCACCGCACCCGACAGGTCCCCCAGCGTCGTCGGCAGCATCGCCGGCGGAGCCTTGTCCATGAACAGGTGGGGCTGCATCGCGGCTGCCACCCGCTTGATGAACGGAACCCCGAGGCGGTCGCCCAAGCCGCCGCCGATGATGATCGCCTCCAGGTCGAGGGCGTTCTGCACCGACGCCAGGGAGACCCCCAGCGCCCACACGGCGTCGTCGACGAGCGCCGTGGCGACGGCGTCGTTCTGCTCCAGCGCAGCGACGATGACGCCGCTGGTCAGCCGGTCCCGGCGCTTGCGCTCCATGATGTCGAAGAGGCTGGTCTTCTTGCCCTGCTTCACAAGGTCCCGCGCGCGCAGCTCCATCCGACCCCGCCCGGCGTAGGCCTCGAGGCAGCCGCGCCGGCCACAACCGCACTCCCTGCCCCCGTCCTTGACCACCGTGTGCCCGATCTCGCCGGCCGCGCCGCGCCCACGACGCAGCTTGCCCTCAAGCACCAGGCCGCCGCCCACCCCGGTCCCCACGAAGACCCCGAGGAGGTTGCGGTAGCCGCGCCCGCTGCCCAGCCGATACTCGCCCGAGAGCGCCGCCCTGACGTCATTGTCGAGGACGACAGGAGCTGAGTGGACGGCCTTGGACACCCGGCTGCCGAGGGGATACCTGTCCTGGAATCCCTTGAGGTTCACCGCGCTCAGGGTGTCGCCGCTCTCGGGGTCGAACTGGCCGGGGAAGCCGATACCGATCCCGGCAACCTCGTCCCTGCCGACGCCGGCGGACGCCAGCGCCTGGTCGATGGTCGCGAGGATGACGTCGGTCACCGCATCGGCCCCGCCCTCGGGTGTCCTGCTCCTCCCCTGGCCGATCACCCTGCGGGCGCGAAGCACCACCGTCTGCACCTTGGTGCCGCCGAGGTCCACGCCGACGGAGACTGGCATCCGGCTAGGGTACGGCAAGTCGGGGAAGATTTAATCGCGATTTCATCAGATGTCCTCCACCCGTCCCGGCGCCACTGCCAGCATGGCCACAGGGACATGAGCCGAACAGGAAGCACGCTGCGTTTGACCATTGATCGGCCGATTGGGAGGCCGATGCCGGCCGCCCTCAACCCGCGCCCGACGATCGCACTGGTAGCCCACGACCACGAGCAGGCGCGCCTGGTGGACCTGGCGGTCTGCTATCGCGATGTCCTGGCACGACACCGCCTGGTCGCCACCGCAACCACCGGCCGGATGTTGACGGAGATGGTCGGCCTGACCGTGGGCGACCTCCAGATCGGCAAGGCGGTTGCCGGCCGCGCTGTTGCCGCGGTGATCTTCCTGGTCGACCCGTTCAGTCGCAGGCCACACGAGCCCTCGTTGGAGCCGGTCATGAAGGCCTGCAGCCTGCACGACATCCCGCTGGCCACCAACATCTCCACCGCCGGGGCTGTCCTCCGCGCGCTCGACGTGAGCGAACTCCAGGGGGCCAGCTGGCCCTCACTGCAGGAGAAGTAGGCCAGGCGCGCTCGCCCCCGGTCAGGAGCGGTCGCCTCCGGCGGGCTCCTGGCCGCCCTGGTCGCCCTCAAGCCCAGATTGCTAGAGATCGACCTCAACGCGGGCAGTGGCAGTCTCGTCTGCCGCATCGCCGTCAGGGTCGTCGGCAGCGTCCGCGGGGCGCTCCCGCAGCGGCGACAGCACCACGAGGGCATCGGCAGCGTCGACCAGCACGGTGTCGCCCTCGCGGAACTCGCCCTCGAGGATGCGCATCGCCAGGGGGTCCTGCACCAGGCGCTGGATGGTCCGCTTGAGCGGTCGGGCGCCATACGCAGGGTCGTAGCCATCACTGGCCAACAGGTCCCTGGCGGCGGCTGTGACCCGCAGTTCCATCTTGCGGTCGGTCAGGCGTCGCCGCAGGCCCTGCAGCTGGATGTCCACGATGCCGCGAAGCTGCGCCATCGTCAGAGACTGGAAGATGATGACGTCGTCGACGCGGTTGAGGAACTCGGGGCGAAAATGCTCGCGCAGTGACGTCATGACCGCGTCGCGCATTCGCTCGTGGTCGTCGCCGAGCGCCTGGATAAGGTCCGAGCCGATGTTCGACGTCATCACCACGATGGTGTTCTTGAAGTCGACTGTGCGGCCCTGGCCGTCGGTGAGGCGGCCGTCCTCGAGGATCTGCAGGAGGACGTTGAACACGTCCGGGTGCGCCTTCTCGACCTCGTCGAACAGCAGCACCGCGTAGGGGCGGCGGCGGACGGCCTCGGTGAGCTGGCCGCCCTCGTCGTAGCCCACGTAGCCGGGCGGCGCGCCCAGCAGCCGGGCCACGGTGTGCTTCTCCATGTACTCCGACATGTCGAGCCGGACCATGGCCTGCTCGTCGTCGAAGAGGAACTCGGCGAGGGCGCGCGCCAGCTCGGTCTTGCCAACGCCCGTGGGCCCCAGGAAGATGAACGACCCCACCGGGCGGTTGGGGTCCGAGAGGCCGGCGCGGCCCCGGCGCACGGCGTTGCTGACGGCCTCGATGGCCTCGTCCTGGCCGATCACCCGCTGATGCAGGCGGTCCTCCATCCTGACCAGTTTCTGCATCTCCGACTCCAGCATCCGCGTCACCGGGACGCCGGTCCAGCGCGCCACGATGTCGGCGATGTCCTCCTCGTCGACCTCCTCCTTGAGCATGCGGCGGTCCTTCTGGAGGACGTTGAGCTTCTCCGACTCCGCCGCCAGGTCCTTCTCCAGCTGACCCAGGCGGCCGTACTTCAGCTCGGCGGCCTTTGCGAAGTCGGCCACCCGCTCGGCCCGCTCGGCCTCCAGGCGCGTCTCCTCCAGCTCCACCTTGAGCTCGCGGATGCGGTCCAGGACAGCCTTCTCCTGCTCCCAGTGCGCCCGCATTGAGCGGTCACGCTCCTCCAGCGCAGCGAGCTCATGCTCGAGCTTGTCGAGGCGGTCCCTGCTGGCGGCATCCTTCTCTTTCTTGAGCGCCTGCCGCTCGATCTCCAGCTGGCGCACCTGGCGCTCCACCTCGTCCAGCTCCGCGGGCAGCGAGTCGATCTCGATGCGCAGCCGGCTGGCCGCCTCGTCGATCAGGTCGATGGCCTTGTCGGGGAGGAAGCGGTCGGTGATGTAGCGGTGCGAGAGCACCGCGGCGGCAACCACCGCGGCATCCTTGATCTTGACGCCGTGGTGGACCTCGTAACGCTCCTTGAGACCGCGGAGGATGGAGATGGTGTCGGCGACGGACGGCTGGTCGACCAGCACCGGCTGGAAGCGGCGCTCGAGGGCGGCATCCTTCTCGATGTACTTGCGGTACTCGTTGAGGGTGGTGGCGCCGATGCAGCGGATCTCGCCGCGGGCGAGGGCGGGCTTGAGCATGTTGGAGGCGTCCATCGAGCCCTCGGCGGCGCCCGCCCCCACCAGGGTGTGCAGCTCGTCGATGAAGAGGATCACCGACCCCGCCGCGGCCTCGATCTCCTTGAGCACCGCCTTGAGGCGGTCCTCGAACTCGCCGCGGAACTTGGCCCCGGCGATCAGCGCGCCCAGGTCCAGCGAGCTGACGCGTTTGTCGGTCAGGGTGGTGGGCACGTCGCCGTTGACGATGCGCTGGGCCAGGCCCTCGGCGATGGCCGTCTTGCCCACGCCCGGCTCACCGATCAGGACCGGGTTGTTCTTGGTGCGGCGCGAGAGGACCTGGATGACCCGCCGGATCTCCTCGTCGCGTCCGATGACCGGGTCCAGCTTGCCGGCCCGAGCCAGGGCGGTGAGGTCTCGCGTGTATTTCTCGAGCGCCTGGTACTTGCCCTCGGGGTTGGGATCGGTCACCCGCTGACTGCCGCGGAGCTCGGTGAGAACCTTGAGCACCGTGTCGCGGGTCACGCCCTGGGTGGCCAGCAGCGCAGCGGTCTTGACGCCGCCGGCGAGCAGACCAAGCAGGAGGTGCTCCGTCGAGACGTACTCGTCCTTGAGCTTCTCCATCTCGTTCCAGGCCGCGTCGAGGGCCTTCTTGAGGTCGGCGCCGACGTAGGCAGATGCGTCGACACCGCTCACCAGCGGCAGCCTGGCGACCTCCGCGCGGCAATTCTCGGCGAGCTCTTCCGGACGCGCCTCGAGCTTGAGCAGGATGGGCCGGACGATGCCCTCGGGCTGTTCGATCAAGGCGACCAGCAGGTGGGCCGGTTCGACTGCCTGCTGCCCGGCTGCCTCGGTCAGCTGCTGGGCGGTCTGCAGCGCCTCCCGGGATTTCTCGGTGAAGCGGTCGAGTCTCATTACCGCAATGGTGTACCCAAGCCCCCCGGGCCGAAAACCCCGATGTCGAGCTAGCCGGCTGCGGTGGCCGTCCCGGACGGTGAGCCTGGGTCCGAACCGGGATCGAGGTCTGGCGGCGGCGCCAGTGCCACGCTGAGAGATGCCGTGTCCAGCGGCTCGATGACCTGCACCCCGTTGAGCTCCGCCCACAGCTTGCCAAAAGCCATCCGTTCGCAGTCAACAGGATGATCACCCTTGGCCCGGCTGTACCAGCTGGGCTCGAGGTCACCCAGGTTCTTGGTCGTCAGCCGCCGCCAGATGTCGATGAAGGCCCCGGGGTCGTCCAACAGTTCCAGGGCCTCGAGGTCCGCCTGCCGCTCCAGTACGCGGGTGAACCAGGCGTTGAGCAGGCCAAAGGGCGGCGCGAGCAGGAGCGAGAGAAGACTGAACAGGGGCAGCGCCGCCGGCTCGCGCAGGCTGCTCACACCGGCCAGCTGGAGCAGCGGCGACCACGACGCCAGGACGGCGATGAGGCCGAACTGAACGATGCTGGCGAGCATCACAAAGGGGACCTGGAGGACGATGTGACGGAGGCGGTAGTGCCCCAACTCGTGCGCCAGGACATGATCCAGGACGTGACCCGGGTGCTCCAGGATGGTGTCGAAGACCACCACCCGCTTGGTCCTGCCCAGGCCCCCAACGAAGGCGTTGTCGCGCGTCGAGCGGGTGCTGGCGTCCATCACGAAGGCGCGGCGGACGGCCACCCCCGCAATCCCGGCGATGCGGTCGATGCGCGCCTTGAGCTCTCCTTCAACCGCCTTCTGCTTGTAGAAGAGCGGCAGGATCAGGACCGGGAAGACAAAGCTCAGCACCAGCACCACGGCACCAATGCCGAGGCCCCCGAGGATCCACCAGTACGGCGTCGCGCGGATCAGCGCGAAGATCAGAACCAGCAGGACGCCCCCGATCACCGCACCCACGGCGAAGGACTTGACCTGGTCCTTGACCCAGGTCCCCAGGGTCTGGGTGCTGAAGCCCCACTTCTTCTCATGCACCATCTGGAACCAGTAGCCCGACGGCAGCTGCACCAGGGTACTGACGATGCTGGTGAGCAGCATGACCGCGACCAGCTGGACCGGCCAGGGCAGGCCATGCAGCGCCGACACGATCCGGGGGCCCGCCAGGAGGAGAACCAGGGCGATCGACAGCGCGGTGTTGACGATGGCGTCGAGGCGCCGCACCGGCTTGATGGGCTGCATGTAGTTGCGCGCCCGTTCCACCAGCTCGGCGTCGTACCAGTCCTTGGTGTCGTACGCGGTGCGCCGGTAAAACGACGGATGTTTGGATCCCCGGCGCACGCCACCGCGCGAGTCCACCCTGCTGCCCTCAACGGCCATCACTTCCCCCCCTCTGCGCCCGGCATGCGCGGCCCGATTAACGCTGCGGGACAGTCTACGGGCTAGTCAGGCAGACCCACAGCCCGGGCCAGGCGCACCGCCTCCCCGACCCCGCCGGTCCAGGGTTCGCCATGCCCCGGGAGCATGACCCCGGCGTGCAGCGGCTCCAGTACCCCGAGTGCCTCGACCGCCTGTGCCGGGTCACCGTTGAAGAAGCGGCTTATCAGGCGTGGACCGGTCGACCCGTCACCGGTATTGAGAGTGACCAGGACATCCCCACTGAAGAGGACCGAACGATCCTCGAGCAGCAGCGCGCAGCTCCCTGGCGTGTGCCCCGGGGCGTGGATCACGCGCGGCCGGCCGGGTACGTCAAGCACGGCGCCGTCGGCAAACTCGGACACCGCCGCGACGGTGGGATAGCCTGCGCCGCCGTTGGGGACCAGGTGCGTGAGGAGGTAGCGCAGGAGGTATGGTCGCGAAAGGGGAAGGCGGGGGCGGCGCGCCTTCCGGTCACCCCGCACCACCGGGGCGTCGGCGACGTGGACCATCACTCTGGCGCCGGTCAGCTCCGTCGCCCGCACCGCCCCCCCGGCATGGTCGACGTGTGAGTGGGTGAGGACGATGGCCTCGACGTCGGCGGGTGTCCTGCCCAGCGTCGCGAGCAGTCCTGGCAGCTGGCTGGCATAGCCTGGTAGCCCGGTGTCGAGCACCGTCAGCCTGCCGCGATCCGCGATGACGTACCAGTTGATGTACCGGCTCCCCAGCCGGTGGACTCCGTCGGCCACCTCGGTCATGGCGCCAACCCTACCCATCCGAGCGGAGCCCGACGCAGAAAGAGGGCCAGGGCTGACGCCCCGCCCTACATGCCTGACTAG